>NZ_JBEYRK010000007.1:0-281708 GCF_040704065.1 Streptomyces sp. NPDC047869 | reverse complement strand
CGGGCGTGGCGTGCATGTCCTGCTTCCGGATCGGGGATGGGTACTGATCCAGTGTTCCTCATGCGCCGCGGGGCACCGAAGCGTTCCGGTGCGGCTTCGTCGTCTCACGGCTCCACTGACGCCACGATGTGGTGGGCGCCTCATGCGGTCTGTATTCCTGTGACGCTTCCAGGCGTGCCTACTTTGCGATTGCACTTGCCGGGAGGTCCATGCATTTCGTCAGTGCGCCGCCCAGCAAACGCCACAGTGGTGCAGTCATCGGTCCATGGCGGGGCTCATGCGGAGGAAGCGGCCGTGCCAGGTGTGGTACCAGACGTCACCGGTGGTCGCGTTGACCGAGAGCATGCCCACGATGTGGCCGTCGCGCAGGGTGTGCAAGGTGTAGTAGCCAGGAAAGGCATCGGGCTGGGCGGCATGCAGCCCGGAGCGGTGGTCGCGCAGCCACTGGTCCGCGATCCGGACGGCACGGTCGGGCTTGATCGCCGCTGCGCGGCTCGGGGCGCGGCCGGGTGTCATGCCGTAGCCGGGCATCATGCCGTAGGCGGTGTTCCACATCATGGCCGGCCCGTACTCCAGGTGTACGGCACCCGATCCCGGCTCGACGAGGACTTCTGTGGCGTGCTTGCCGTGGACGTCGAGGAGTTCCGCGTAGTAGTTCTTGCTGAACTGCATGACCTCGCCGACATGAAGATTCCACCGGCTGGCGAAGCGCCCGGCGGCGCGATCGGCGTCGGCCAGGTTGCGCATTGGCTCACCGCGGGCGAGGGAGCCCATCATGGCGGTCGGGCCGGTCCGCTCGAAGCCGCTGCCCGCCACCCAGGCAACGGACACGATCAGCGCGGCAAGCGCACCGACCAGCACGGTCAGAGGCAGCCAACGGCCACGCAGCCGGCTCACTTCGGCCCCGGGCGGTGCGTGGCGAGGTGCTTGCGCGCCTCGTGGTAGGCGTCCGCGTCGATCTCGCCCGAGGCGAAGCGCCGGTCGAGGATCTCCTCCGGAGTCTCCCGCGAAGTCTCTCCGGGAGCCCACCCGCGATCCGCGCCGCCACCCTGACCACCGCTCGGGTGCCGCGCCAGGTGAATCACGGCCCAGACCACCAGCCCGATCAACACGATCCACAACAGCGGCATGAACGCCATCCAGGTCCAGCCGCCACCGTCCCAGTACATCACCAGAACGCACCTCCTCGGGAGGCTTCTCGCACTCCTCATCCTCCGCCCGGGCAGCTCCCCGTGCCAGGGCCCTTCGTCTGAGGCGATGGGCCGGTCGGTACCCGGATGCGGCCGATGCCCAGGCCGCTCGGTCACGGAGGCCCATAAGTTCAGCATTTCGTGAATTCAGGATTTCTTGTACTGTCGTGGGATGCTGACCGCCACCCACGGCATCGACGTACTGGCCCGGTTCGGCCGCGCCCTCGCCGATCCGATCCGCTGCCGCATCCTGCTCGCCCTGCGCGAAGCACCCGCCTACCCGGCCGACCTCGCCGAAGCCCTCGACATCTCGCGCACGCGACTGTCGAACCACCTGGCGTGCCTGCGTGACTGCGGCCTGGTCGTCACGGTCCCCGACGGGCGGCGCACCCGCTACGAACTCGCCGACGAACGCCTCGGCCACGCGCTCGACGACCTGCGCACCGCCGTCCTCGCGGTCGAGACCAACCGCACCTGCCCGGACGCCGACGCCAAGGGGTGCTGCTGACCATGAGCGCGGAGACGTCCATCTCCCTGGGCCCCGCCCCGGCCCGCCGCGAGGCGCTGACCCGTCGCGTACGGCTGCTGGTCGCCGCGACCATCACCTACAACGTCGCAGAGGCGATCGTGGCGATCACCGCCGGCACCGTCGCCTCCTCCACCGCGCTGGTCGGCTTCGGCCTGGACTCCGTCATCGAGGTGTCCTCCGCCGCCGCGGTGGCCTGGCAGTTCTCCGCCCGCGAGCACGCCGTACGGGAAGCGCGGGAAAAGACCACCCTGCGGATCATCGCCGTCTCCTTCTTCGCGCTGGCCGCCTACGTCACCGTCGACGCCGTACGGGCACTGACCGGAACCAGCGAAGCCGAACGCTCCATCCCCGGCATCGTGCTCGCCGCGCTCTCCCTGACCGTCATGCCGTTCCTGTCCGCCGCCCAGCGCAGGGCCGGACGCGAACTCGGCTCCGCCAGCGCGGTCGCCGACTCCAAGCAGACTCCGCTGTGCACGTATCTGTCCGCCGTGCTGCTGGTCGGGCTGGTCCTCAACGCCACCCTCGGCTGGTCCTGGGCCGACCCGGTCGCTGCCCTCGTCATCGCTGTCGTCGCTCTTAAGGAGGGACGCGACGCCTGGCAGGGCAAGGGCTGCTGTGCGGCTCCCGCCGCGGCGATGCCCCTTCCCGGCGCCGAGGCCGAGGGCTGCGGCTGCCGTCCCGGGTGCGACTGCTGCGCCTGAGTATCAAGCGGCGTCCCGGACGGGTTGTCAGGCTCGGTGTTCGGTGATCCAGCGGGCGGCGAAGAATGCGGAGGCGGCGGTGAGGACGGCGGCGGCGATGACGGTGGCGTTCAGGCCGAAGGCATCGGCGAGGATTCCCGCCACCAGGGCGCCGGCGGCGTAGCCGATGTCGCGCCAGAAGCGGTAGGTGCCCAGAGCGCTGGCGCGCCAGGCGGGGTGGGCGTGGTCGGAGACGGAGGCGATCAGGGCCGGGTAGACCATGGCGGTGCCGATGCCCAGGAACACCGCGGAGAGGACCCCGGCGAGTAGGGGGCGGCCCAGGAGGGCGAGGGCGAGGACGAAGCCGACGGCCTGGACGAGCATGCCGTACACGATGAGGGGTTTGCGGCCGATGCGGTCGGATAGGTGGCCGGTGTAGGTCTGGCCGAGGCCCCACAGGATCGGGTAGAGGCCCTTGATCAGGCCGACAGCGGCCAGGCCGAGGCCGTGGTCGGTGAACAGGAGGGGGAAGACGCCCCAGGTGAGGCCGTCGTTGAGGTTGTTGACCAGTCCGGCCTGGCTGGCGCCGCGCAGGGAGCGGTCGTGCCAGGAGGCCCGGGCGAAGGTGGCCTTCAGCCCCGTGTCCTCGTCGGTGGCCAGGGGCCCCGTGTGCTGGGCGAGTTCGAGGGCGACGTGGGCGGCGGTGTCGCGGACGACGAGGGACAGGGCGAGGCCGGCGGCGACGAAGACGACGCCGATCAACTCCGGGACGGGGCGCAGTCCGTAGGCGGTGGCGAGGTAACCGGTGATCAGGGCGGTGGTGCCCACGGCGGTGTACCCGGCGGCCTCGTTGAGGCCGGTGGCCAGACCTCGGCGGGCGGGGCCGACGAGGTCGATCTTCATGTTGACGGTCATCGACCAGGTCAGGCCCTGGTTGAGGCCGAGCAGGACGTTGGCGGCGACGATCCAGCCCCAGGAGGGCGCCCACGCGAGGGCGAAGGGGACGGGAATGCCGATCAGCCAGCCGGTGACGAGGAGTTGCTTGCGGCGGTAACGGGCGGTCAGGGCGCCGGCCGCGAGGTTGGTCAGAGCCTTGGTGACCCCGAAGGCGATGATGAAGGAGAAGACGGCCAGGTCGCTGGTCAGGCCGAAGACGCGGGCGCCGATGAGGGGGACGGTGGTGCGTTCCAGGCCGACCAGGCCGCCGACGCAGACGTTGACGACGACGAGCAGGGTGAACTGGAGCCAGTTCTCCCGCAGGCCCAGGCGGACGGCCGGAGCGGCGGCGGTGCGAGTGGTGTTCATGCGCCGGCACCTTCGGTGGCCTGGATGAGGCGGCGGCCGTGGGCGGCGGCGTAGTCGGCCGGTCCGCCGTCGAGGACGGCGATGTCTGTGTGGCCCGCGCGCTCGAGGAGGCTGGCGGCGGTCATGGCGCGCTCGCCGTGGCCGCAGGCCACGACCGGCCCCTGAGGGGCATTGACGGCGTGGGCGGCGAGGCCGCCGAGTTCGATGTGGACGGCGCCGGGGACGTGTCCGGTGGTGAACTCGGCTTCCTGCCGTACGTCGAGGTAGGGGCGGTCCCCGGCGCGGTCGGCGGTGACGAACGCGGTGGTGGCCTGCTGGTTGCCGTCGCCCAGCCAGGCGGGCATACCGCCGGCGAGGTATCCCGCCAGACGCTCGTAGCCGATCTTGTACGCCTGCCAGACGATATCGCCCAGGTCTTGGTCGTCGTTCGTGACGAAGGCGAGCGGGGCGGTGTCGGGCAGGAGCCAGCCCAGCCAGGTGGCGAACTGGTCCCGCAGCGGAATGGACAGGGCGCCGGGGATGTGGCCGGCCGCGTAGTCGGCCGCCGGGCGCACGTCGACCACGTGCCCGCCGTCGGCGAGCAGGGCCCTCACCTGACCGGCGTCGAGCGCGGACAGCGGCAGGGCGGAGGTGAGGACGCCCGGGCCGCGCCGGTTGGCCTCGGCGAGTCGGCCGAAGTAGGCGGGGTAGCTGCCCACGCCGGCCAGCAGACGGCGTACGAAGGTGTCCTCGTCCGATGCGGCCAGCAGCGGGTTCGTCTGCTTCTGCGCGCCGATGGTGGAGGTGCGTTCGCTGCCGGGCGGGGCGGAGCAGAAGGATCCGGCGCCGTGGGTGGGCCAGACGGCGACCTCGTCGGGCAGCGTGGTGAGGCGCTTGAGCGAGCGGTACTGGGCGCGGGACAGCTCGTCGGCGCGGTTGGCGCCGAGGAGGTCGGTGCGGGCGGCGGAGTTCACGAGCAGCGAGCCGCCGGTGAAGACGCCCAGTTCGCGGTCGTCGTCCAGGAGGAGGAAGGCCAGGTGCTCGTCCGTGTGGCCGGGGGTGGCCAGGGCCCGCAGGGTCAGGCCGCCCAGGTCGACCTCGTCACCGTCGGCCAGGCCGTGGTGCGGGAAGGCGCGGTGCCCGGCGGCGGAGGCCAGAATGGTGGCCGCCTGGTCGTGGGCGAGCTGAACGGCGCCGGAGAGGAAGTCCGCGTGCAGGTGCGTGTCCGCCGCGTACGCCACGGTCAGGCCGCGCCGCTCGGCGGCTTCCCGCAGGGCGCGCAGGTCGCGGCTCGCGTCGACGGCCAGGGCGCGGCCGTCGCCGAGGTCGACGAGGTAGGCGCTGTTGCCGAGTCCGGCGTCGACCAGGGGTATCAGGTGGTCGTCGGCGAAGCCCATCAGGTCCTCCAGGGTTCGGATGCGGGAGGGCGTGTGGTCACGACTCCCGCCTTGATCTACACTATTCCATGGATTTATGGAGGACGGCATGGCGGGAAGCACCACGGCCAAGACCAAGGCCGGTACGAAGGCGCAGCTGTACGAGGCGTTCGCAGCCAGCGGCAAGGCGCTGGCCAGCGGAAAGCGACTGGAGCTGCTCGACCTGCTGGCCCAGGGCGAGCGCACGGTGGACGCCCTGGCCAAGACGGCGGGGCTGAACCTGACGACAGCATCGGCGCACCTCCAGACCCTCAAGCAGGCCGGGTTCGTCGCCACCCGACGTGAGGGCGTGCGTATCCACTACCGGCTCGCCGGTGACGACGTGGCGCAGCTGTTCGCGCTGCTGCGCAAGGTCGCCGAGCGACACCAGGCCGCCGTGCCCGCGGCGCGGGACGCCTACCTGGGTGAGGACGGCGCGGCGGAAGTCAGCCGCGAGGAACTGCGCGCCCGCGTGGCGGCGGGCGACGTGGTGGTGTTGGACGTGCGGCCGGTGGAGGAGTACCAGGCTGGGCACATCCCCGGCGCGGTCTCCATCCCGGTCGAGGAACTGGCCGACCGCATCAACGAGTTGCCCGAGGGCACGGAGATCGTCGTCTACTGCCGCGGGGAGTACTGCGTGCTCGCCTACGACGCCGTACGCCTGCTGACCGATCGCGGACGTAGGGCCATCCGCCTCGACGACGGCATGCTGGAGTGGCGCCTGGCCGAGCTGCCCGTCGACCCCGGGAACCTCGCATGACATGCGGAGCCGGACTCGCACATCCGGAGCCGGCCGACGGACCCGGCCACAATGCCACACCCTCATCGATCCGCGGGTGGCCGAGGCAGCGCTCCCGCACCTGACGGACTTCTTCGGCCTCGCCGGTGATCCTCACCGGCGACCTCACCCGGTCCCTCGCCGACACCTGACCACCCGTACCCCTCCGCCCGCCTTACGGCCAACGCGGCCCTGGCCGCCCCTGACCATGGGAAGAGACATGACCAGCACCGCATCAGCCAGTACGACGGGCTCCATACCCGACGCCGCCCACGCGCAGCGCCGCATCCTGCGTGTCCTGGTCGCCTCCCAGATCCTCAGCGGCGCCGGTCTGGCCGCCGGTGTCACCGTCGGCGCCCTGCTCGCCCAGGACATGCTCGGCACGACCAGCCTCGCGGGTCTGCCCAGCGCCTTGTTCACCGCCGGGTCGGCGCTCACCGCCGTGGTCGTCGGCCGCATCTCCCAGGCCCGGGGCCGCAGACCGGGCCTGGCCGCCGGCTATCTGACGGGAGCCGTCGGCAGCATGGGCGTCATCACCGCAGCCGTCCTGGACAACCCGGTCCTGCTCTTCCTCGCCCTGTTCGTCTACGGCGCGGGCACCGCCACCAACCTCCAGGCCCGCTACGCCGGAGCCGACCTCGCCGCCCCCGCCCACCGCGCCCGCGCCGTCTCCACCGTCCTGGTCGCCACCACCCTCGGCGGCGTCGCAGGCCCCAACCTTGCCGCCCCCACCGGCGACCTCGCCCAATCCCTCGGCATTCCCAACCTGGCAGGCCCCTTTCTTCTGTCCGGTGCCGCCTATGGCCTCGCCGCCCTCGTCCTGGCCACCTGCCTGCGCCCCGACCCGCTGCTCGTGGCCCGCGACCTCGCCGCGACCGAGCAGAGCGTCACCCCTGCCGACACCACCGCATCCGCTCACGAGGCTCGTGGCGGTGTCGTTCTGGGCGCTCTCGTCATGGTCCTCACGCAGCTGGTAATGGTCGCGATCATGACGATGACCCCGGTCCACATGCACGACCATGGCCATGGCACCGCCGCCTCCGGCCTCGTCATCGCCGTCCACATTGGCGCCATGTACCTGCCTTCACCGCTGACCGGCTGGCTCGTCGACCGCTTCGGCCGCATGAAGCTCGCCGCTGCTTCCGGCCTCACCCTCCTGGCCGCCGGCGTCTTCGCCGCCACCGCGCCCGGTGACTCCGTTGCGCTCCTCGCGCTCGCTCTGGCTCTGCTGGGCCTTGGCTGGAACTTCGGCCTCGTGTCGGGCACCGCGATCATCACCGACTCCGTGCCGCTCGCCACACGAGCGAAGACCCAGGGCATGGTCGACGTCTCCATCGCCATCGCCGGCGCCACCGGCGGCATCTCTTCCGGAATCGTGGTGGCGGCGACCAGCTACCCCGTCCTCGCTCTCACGGGCGGCGTACTCGCCCTCGCCATGCTGCCCGCCGTCGCCGCCACCGCCTACCGCCGATGACCCACACGCAACCCGAAACTCCGGCGCCGGACATCACCGTCGACGGCACCGGTCTGCTCTGCGTCACCCTGCTGCTCCGCCTCCGCAAGGAGATCGACGACGCCGAGGTGGGCACGGTCGTGCACGTCATCGCCACCGACCCCGCCGCCCCGCTCGACCTACCCGCCTGGTGCCACATGACCGGCCACCACTACCTCGGACCCGTTCCTGGCGCCCGGCCGGTGTACGCCCTCCAGCTCGCCGCCGACGCACGCGTCACTCGCCCCGATGCACCGTGGCACAGAGCTGATCCCTGAGGTCAGTCACTTCTTCTCGTGGTGGGTGTACCGCTCAAGAAGATCGAACCGTCGAGGACGAGCGGCTCGAGCTGGGCGCGCGGTGTTGAGAGCAGCGGTTTGTCCGGCGGTGGCCGGAACCGATGACGACGACCTCGCGTATGCCGTGGTCCGTCACTGAGGTCACGCCGTCTGGTGCGTGTCGATCTCGGCGATCAGGGCCTCGATGCGCTTCTGGATCTCATCTCGGATGGGGCGGACGGCCTCGACACCCTTGCCGGCCGGGTCCTCCAGGGCCCAGTCGAGGTACTTCTTGCCCGGGAAGATGGGGCAGGCGTCGCCGCAGCCCATGGTGATGACGTAGTCGGACGCTTGGACGGCCTCCGTGGTGAGGATCTTCGGCTTGGCTGCGGAGATGTCGACGCCGACTTCCTCCATGGCCTCGACCGCGGCGGGATTGACCTGGTCGCCCGGGATGGAGCCGGCGGAACGGACCTCGATCCGGTCGCCCGCGAGGTGGCTGAGGAATCCGGCGGCCATCTGGGAGCGGCCGGCGTTGTGGACGCAGACGAACAGCACGGATGCGAGCGGGCTGGAGGACATCGGATTCTTCCTTCGTCAGTGGGTCAAGCAGGTGGTGCGGATCGGGTGCGGGGTCAGGTACTCGGCAGGGAGGCGAGCAGCTCGGTGATGTGGGCGTCGATCTCGTACCGGATGCTCCGGACGACAGCGATCGGGGCGTCCTCTGGGTCGGTGGCGGGCCAGTCCAGTTAGCGGCGCCCCGGCAGCACGGGGCAGGCGTCCCCGCAGCCCATCGTGATGACGATGTTGGCAGCCTGCACGACCTCGTCGGTCAGCGGCTTGGGGAACGCGTCCGTGAGGTCCACGCCGGCCTCGGTGCACCTGTGCGACGACCCGGTCTACCGCGGCACGGGGGTGTTCGCCCGCGGAGGAGACGACCACGTGGCCGTTCGCTCGGTGGGCGAGGAGGGCGGCGGCCATCTGGGAGCGACCGGCGTTATGGCTGCACACGAACAGCACGCGCGGCAGGCCGCTGCCGGGTGCGGGGCACCTCTGTGGGCGAGCGCGTCCAGGCGCTCGGTGGCCAGGTGCTCGGCCAGGACCACCAGGTGGGTGCGGATGCGGGCGTGCTCGGCGAGACGCTCGTAGGGGCAGTCGTGACAGGTGAGGATTCTCGTAGGATCGCTCCGGCGGGGGTTCTGCGTAGACGGGGTCCTGATACAACGACGCCCCACTGGCGCTGCGGCGGGGCGTCGTCGTGCAAATATTCCGTTGATGTTGCGGGCGTCAGGCACTCAGCCCGGAGGGGTGTCAGTCCGAGAAGTCGAGGCTCTCCTGACCAGGGTCGGGGGCGCGTCGAGACTTCCGCGGCGGTTTCGGTTCCTTGGTTGCGTAGGCAGGTACGGGCAGGATGCCCTCGCCCCGTAGGTCGTCGGTGCTGATGAGCGGGCCGCTGGTCACTGCGTCCAGCAGCCGGGCCTGTCGGGGTTCGAGGGCTACGAGGAGCCCGAGCGCGTTGATGAGGTCAAGCAAGTCAACGGTCCACCGGGCAAGCCAGGTCGGGGGCAGGATGTCGTTCAACGAGGTCTGCCGTTCCACGTCTGGCTTGCGCTTGCGGAAGCTGAACCACTTTCGGATCACCTGCACCCCGCCGATCCGATAGTCCCAGACTTCCGGCGCCACCGGACGTATGCAGCCCGTGCCCACCGTGAGGGTTCGCGTGGACGCGTCGTAGGAGATGTCCGCAGGTAATCCGTCGTCCTGTCCGATCACGACGACGCATTCCGGTTGTTCCTCCGGGGGAAGCCTTGGGGACGAGCCAGGCGAACTGTCGTGGTGGGAGGCGAAGCGCTGGCCGTACGTGTGGATCCACACCGTGCGCCTGCCCACTTCCACGAGCTCCGCCCATAGAGCCGGGTCGCGTGTTATAGGGATACGGACACCGCGCTCGGCGAGGTTCGCGGCGAAGCGGCGGGTGTAGCCGCTGTGGCCGGCTGTTCCCGCGATGTACGCGAAGAGGTCCTCGGCGGTGACCGTCACGCCGTGCGTCTTGGTGAGCAGCCGCAGCAGGCCAGGGGTGACGTTTGGTTCAGCCTGGTGGGGGGGGCGGTAGAGAGGGGCGACGCGGCCGCCTTCGGTGCCTTTGAAGTGGTGCATGTCGGGCAGCAGGGCAGTGAAACTCACCGCCGGCCCCGGACGGCCTGATTCCGTGTGGAGTTCGGACAGGTAGATCTGACGCTGGTCGTTGCGGGCGAACCACAAGGCCGGTCGCGGAAAGTCGATCACTCGCCTGTCCGCGATGATGTACTGCCTGTCGAAGGTCATCCGGCCGTAGGGAACAGTAACCGGCAACGTCTCCTTCTCCGCGGCAAGGCTTTCCCTTTCCTGCTGCCCGGGCAGTGGCGGTTCCGGCTTATCCGGACGGCGGTCTCTGGTGGTTTTCAGCAGTGCGGCCTTGTCCTCCGCTGGGGCTTGGACGAGCCTGCGCCACCGGCTCTCCAGGACGTCCCGGCTGGGTGAGACGGGCCAGCTGCGGTTGTTCTTGTTGCCGGAGCTCGTCCAGGGCAGCAGGGCGTCCACCGGTGGCATTGCCGACCACTCGGAGTCGGACAGGACGTGAAAAGGCGCGGTCCACTGTGTGGGACATAGTTGCCAGGAGGTCCCGTCGCGATGACCGTCCAGGCCAAGCCCCTCCAGCCAGTTGAATTTCTCCTCGCGTGTGCCCGCGGGGACGTCAAGTCGCCAGACCCGCGCCGGTGTACCCGCGTCCGGGGCGCCATGGCGGACGAAGACGGCGATGCAGATCTCCCGCTTAACGTCCTGGAAGACACGGGTGCGGGTGTCGGAGTAGGCGCCCTCGGGGGAGAGACCGATGACCCACCCCTCGTCGGCGGCCTCGCGCAGGTAGTGGCGCATGCCGGCCGATCCCTCGCTGTCCAGGTATCCGGAGTTGGTGATGAGGGCGACGATCCCGCTGGGGGCCTTCGGCGCTCCCGAGGCAGTCAACTGGTCGAATACCTTCCAGGTGGACCACGCCCAGAAGTAGACGTAGAGGTTGTCGAGGGCGTATCCGACGCGTCCGTTGTCCTCTGGGTGGAAGCGGGCGAGGATCGGGCCCTGGCCGTTCGGGTTGCCCTCGGTGACCCAGCGTCCAAAGCCGTCCTGGTCATCGCCGACCCCGCACTGCGGGAACAGCTGTCCAGCCTGGGCAACCGCGAGCTGTTCCGCACCTGCGCACGCCTCGGCCTATCCGGCGGTGGGGGAGACGAGGACGCGGTGGCCCAGGCCACCCACCTGACATTGCGTATGCTCGCCGAGCGCGTTGAGCAGCTCACCGGGCAGATCGATGAGCTGAACCAGCGCCTGACCCGGCTCGTCGAACGCCACGCCCCGCAGCTGCTCGAACCGGTGGGCATCGGTCCGGACAGCGCCGTCACTCTCCTGATCACCATGGGAGACAACCCCGACCGGCTGAACACCGAGGCGTCCTTTGCTGCCCTTTGCGGAGTCAGCCCCATCGAGTACTCCTCGGGCTGTCGGAGCACGCACCGACTCAACTACGGCGGCGACCGGCAGGCGAACGCCGCCCTGCACCGCATCGTCTTCACCCGCCTGCGCCACGACCCGCGCACCCAGGCGTACTACGAACGCCGCACCCATGAAGGCAAGACCCGACGCGAGATCATCCGGTGCCTCAAGCGATATGCCGCCCGCGAGGTCTTCAACCTGGTCAGACCGGTTTCCCGCGCCCCCGCGTTATAGGGGCGTCCGTGAGACGTGAGAGGGTCTGGGGCGTGAGTGAGACACCACCGAACACCCTGCAATACCGCTTTGACGGGCCAGAAGACGCTCCGGTCCTGATCTTGGGTCCCTCACTGGGTACCACATGGCACATGTGGGACCGGCAGATCCCCGAGCTGACGAAGCAGTGGAGGGTCTTCCGGTTCGACCTGCCGGGCCACGGAGGCGCACCCGCCCATCCGGCCCCCTCCGTCGGCGAGTTGGTGGCCCGGCTGCTGGCCACGCTGGACGCGGTCGGCGTGCAGCGCTTCGGCTACGCGGGCTGCGCCCTCGGCGGCGCGGTCGGCCTCGAACTGGCCCTGCGCCGCCCCGAGCGCCTCGCCTCACTCGCGCTGGTCGCAGCCTCGCCCCGGTTCGGCACCGCCGACGAGTTCCGCCAGCGCGGGGTGATCGTCCGCACCAACGGGCTGGACCCGATCGCCCGTACCTCCCCCGACCGCTGGTTCACCGGCGGGTTCGCCGCCGCCCAGCCCGCCATCACCGAGTGGGCCGTGCAGATGGTGCGCACCACCGACCCGGGCTGCTACATCGCCGCCTGTGAGGCCCTGGCCGGCTTCGACGTGCGGCCCGAGCTGGGCCGGGTCGGAGTGCCGACGCTGGTGCTGGTCGGCTCCGACGACCAGGTCACCGGCCCCGCCGAGGCCCGCACCCTGGTGGCCGGCATCCCGGACGCCCGGCTCGCGGTCGTCCCCGGCGCCTCCCACCTGGTCCCGGTCGAGCAGCCCGCCGCCGTCACCGACCTGCTGGTCCGCCACTTCTCCACCGCCTGGCAGCAGCCCTACGACACCGGCCAGACCGCCCTGCCGGCCGCCCCGGTCCACCCGGCCGTCGCCGCGCCGCCGCAGGTGGTGCCCGTCGCCGAGATCGCCCCGTTCGTGCCGGCGCAGCCGCTCGGGCCGCCCGACCGGTACCAGAGCGGGCTGAAGGTGCGCCGGGAGGTGCTGGGCGACGCGCACGTCGACCAGGAGCTGGCGCAGGCCGACGAGTTCTCCGAGGACTTCCAGGAGTTCATGACCCGCTACGCCTGGGGCGAGATCTGGGACCGGCCCGGCCTGGACCGCCGCACCCGGAGCTGCGTCACGCTCACCGCGCTGATCGCCGGCGGCCACCTGGAGGACCTGGCCCTCCACGTCCGTGCGGCCCTGCGCAACGGACTCACCCCGCACGAGATCAGGGAAGTGCTGCTCCAGGCGGCCGTGTACTGCGGAGTGCCGGCGGCGAGCCGGGCGTTCCGGGTGGCCCAGCAGGTCGTCCGGGAGGAGACCACGCCCGCCGAGTGAGGCCCCCGGCCGCCGCACGCGGCAGGATGGGGAGTCATGAGGCTCACCAAGAAGACCCACGCCTGCGTCCGCCTCGAGAAGGACGGGCGGACGCTCGTGATCGACCCGGGCGGGTTCAGCGAGCAGGACGCGGCGGCCGGCGCCGACGCGATCCTGGTCACGCACGAGCACCCGGACCACTTCGACGAGGGCCGGCTGCGGGCCGCGCTCGAGGCCCGCCCGGGCGCGGAGATCTGGACCCTGAAGTCGGTGGCCGACCGGCTCGCCGCGGCCCACCCGGGCCGGGTGCACACCGTCGGCCACGGCGACACCTTCACCGCCGCCGGCTTCGACGTGCAGGTCCACGGCGAGCTGCACGCGGTGATCCACCCCGACATCCCGCGCGTCACCAACGTCGGCTTCCTGATCGACGGCGGCCGGGTCTTCCACCCGGGCGACGCCCTCACCGTCCCCGGGCGGCCGGTCGAGACCCTGATGGTCCCGGTGATGGCTCCCTGGAACAAGATCGCCGAGGTCATCGACTACGTCCGCGAGGTCGAGCCGCAGCGCGCCTTCGACGTGCACGACGCACTGCTCACCGATCTCGCCCGCCCCATCTACGACGGCCACATCGGCCGCCTGGGCGGCACGGACCACCGGCGGCTCGCCCCGGGGGCGTCGGCCGAGCTGTGAGCGGGGCCGGTTGTCACACCCGGCGGGTAGGTTGTGAGACATGCGCATCGCCACCTGGAACGTGAACTCGATCACCGCCCGCCTGCCGCGGCTGCTCGCCTGGCTGGAGAGCAGCGGCACCGACGTGCTCTGCCTCCAGGAGGCGAAGGTCGCCGAGGAGCAGTTCCCGTTCGAGCCGCTGCGTGAGCTGGGCTACGAGGCGGCGGTGCACGCCACCGGCCGGTGGAACGGCGTGGCGGTGCTCTCCCGCGTCGGCGTCGAGGACGTGGTCAAGGGCCTGCCCGGCGACCCGGGCTACGACGGCGTGACCGAGCCGCGCGCCCTCGCGGCGACCTGCGGCCCGGTCCGCGTCTGGTCGGTGTACGTGCCCAACGGCCGTGAGGTGGAGCACCCGCACTACGCCTACAAGCTCCAGTGGTTCGAGGCCCTGCGGGCCGCCGTCGCCGGTGACGCCGCCGGCAGCCGCCCGTTCGCGGTGCTCGGCGACTACAACGTGGCGCCGACCGACGAGGACGTCTACGACCGGGCCGCCTTCGAGGGCTCCACCCATGTGACCCCGGCCGAGCGGGCCGCCCTCGCCTCCCTGCGCGGGGCGGGCCTCGCGGACATCGTCCCGCGGCCCCTGAAGTACGACCACCCCTACACCTACTGGGACTACCGCCAGCTCTGCTTCCCCAAGAACCGCGGCATGCGCATCGACCTGGTCTATGGCAACGAGCCCTTCGCAGGGGCCGTGAAGGACGCCTACGTGGACCGCGAGGAGCGCAAGGGCAAGGGCGCGTCCGACCACGCGCCGGTGGTGGTCGACCTGGACGTGTGATGCCACGCTTGGCCCATGAACATTCCGTTCCTGGGCCACCGGCACCACAAGAACGGCCGCGCGGCGCTTCCGGCCGACCCCGAGGCGATCGCCGCGCTGCTGTCCGAGTGCGAACTGCTCCGCTCGCAGGCGGCCCAGGCGGGTGTCCGCCTCGACGACTCCCCGGCCTCCCTGGAGGCACTGGACCAGCTGGTCCCGCGCTGGCGCGACGACGCGGAGATCCTGCCCTGGCTGGGCAACGACGCGGGGCTGTACGTGGGCACGGTCGTGGTGCGCACCGTGCCCGGCGCCGCCTGGCGGATCCGGACCGACGGCGAACCGGTCGTACGGCTCGCCTCCGGCCGTGAGTTCGAGGTCGTGCGGTCGGGGCAGGAGTGGGCCGCGAGCGGAGTCCCCGAACTGTCGCAGTTTTACGCCGAGGTCTCCGAGGCCTGAACAGTGTAAATACGGCTAATGCTCGAAAGGTGCGTGTCGCCGGTCAACTCCGCGTCCGTCTGGATAGCTTGCGGGACCGGGACACGGCTGAGAGTGAGTAGGGCTGCGGATGGCCGCCGATCCGTTGATCGAGCTGCGTGACGTCAACAAGTACTTCGGGGGGCTGCATGTCCTGCGGGACATCGACCTCACCGTCGGCAGGGGCGAGGTGGTCGTGGTCATCGGCCCCTCCGGATCGGGGAAGTCGACGCTGTGCCGGACCATCAACCGCCTGGAGACCATCGAGTCCGGCACGATCACGCTCGACGGACGGCCGCTGCCCGAGGAGGGCAGGGCCCTCGCCCGGCTCCGCGCCGAGGTCGGCATGGTCTTCCAGTCCTTCAACCTCTTCGCCCACAAGACGGTCCTGCAGAACGTCTCCCTCGCCCAGACCAAGGTCCGCGGGCGCGGCAAGGAGGACGCGGACCGCCGTTCCCGGGAGCTCCTCGACCGTGTCGGCCTGCTGAACCAGGCCGCCAAGTACCCCGCACAGCTCTCCGGCGGGCAGCAGCAGCGGGTGGCCATCGCCCGTGCCCTCGCCATGGAACCCAAGGCGATGCTGTTCGACGAGCCCACCTCGGCCCTCGACCCCGAGATGATCAACGAGGTCCTGGAGGTCATGCGGCAGCTCGCCCGGGACGGCATGACCATGGTCGTCGTCACCCACGAGATGGGTTTCGCCCGCTCCGCCGCCAACCGCGTGGTCTTCATGGCCGACGGCCGGATCGTCGAGGACCGCAGCCCGGAGGAGTTCTTCACCAACCCGCGCAGCGACCGCGCCAAGGACTTCCTGTCCAAGATCCTCAAGCACTGACCGGGGGAGTACGACCCGTGTTCCGTACCGCCCGTGCGCCCCGCGCCGTCTGCCTGCTGCTGGCGCTGCTCGCCGCCGCCTGCGGCCGGGAGGGCAGCCCTCCCGGCAAGGGCCCGGCGCCCGAGAAGCTCCCCAAGTACCAGGTGAGAGAGGGGTTCACGCTGCCCGCGTCCAGGACCTGGGCCCGCGCGAGGAAGCGCGGCCACTTCGTCGTCGGCGCCAAGGAGGACCAGCCCTACCTCGGCGAGAAGGACCCGGCGACCGGCGCCTACTCCGGCTTCGACATCGAGATCGCCAGGATGCTGTCCGCCTCCCTCGGCTTCCCCCCGAAGACCATCCGGTTCAGAACGATCGCCTCCGCCAACCGCGAGACCGCCCTGCAGAACGGCCAGATCGACTACTACGTCGGCACCTACACCATCAACGACAACCGCAAGAGACTCGTCGGCTTCGCCGGCCCCTACTACCTCGCCGGCCAGTCCCTCCTCGTCCGCCGGGACGAGAAGGACATCCACGGCCCCGAGGACCTCGACGGCAAGCGCGTCTGCTCGGCGGCCGGTTCGACGCCGTACCAGCGCATGCGGTCCGACTACCCGAAGGCGGTCCTCGTCGCCTACGACACCTACTCCATCTGCGTCGACAACCTGCTCACCTACCAGGTCGACGCGGTCACCACCGACGACGCGATCCTCATCGGCTACGCGGCCAAGGCGCCCCGCGAGCTGAAGGTCGTCGGCAGGCCCTTCTCGAAGGAGCCGTACGGCATCGGCGTCCCGCACGGCGACACCGCGCTGCGCCTGGCCCTCGACGACGCCCTCCGGGCGCGTGAGCGCGACGGCGACTGGAAGAAGGCGTACGACGCGACGCTGGGCCTGTCCGGTGTGCCCGCCCCCCACCCGCCCGCGATCGACCGCTACCCGGCGAGCTGAGCGAGGACGGCATGTACGTACTGAAGGACAACTGGTCCACTTACTGGCAGGGTTTCCTCGGCACCGTCCAACTGACCGTCTGGGCCTCCCTGCTGGCGCTGGTCCTGGGCTTCCTGATGGCCTCGTTCCGGGTCGCGCCCGTCGGGTCGCTGCGCGTCTTCGGCACCGTCTGGGTGACCGTCCTGCGCAACACCCCGCTCACCCTGCTGTTCTTCGCGGTGCTGCTCGGACTGCCCCGGTTCGGAGTCGTCCTGCCCTTCCAGGTGTTCGCGGTCCTCGCCCTCGGCTGCTACACCTCGGCGTTCATCTGCGAGGTGCTGCGCTCGGGCATCAACACCGTGCCCAAGGGGCAGGGCGAGGCGGCCCGCAGCCTCGGCATGAGCTTCGGGCAGACACTGTCCCTGGTCGTGCTGCCCCAGGCGTTCCGGTCCGTGATCCCGCCGGTCGGCTCGACCCTCATCGCCCTCGCCAAGAACTCCGCGATCGCGGGCGCGTTCAGCGTCACCGAACTGCTCGGCACCTACAAGACGATCAACGAGCTGGGCTACAACATCGTCTGGACCTTCGTCTGGATCGCCGTGGGATACCTGATCGTCACCCTCGCCATCAGCGCCCTGTTCCACCTGCTGGAACGGAAGTGGGGGGTGGCACGGTGACCGGGTCCACCGCGCTCTACGATCTCCCGGGCCCGCGCACCAGGCGACGGCACACGATGTACGGCGTCCTGTCCGCCGTCGTCCTCCTCGGCCTCCTCACCTGGATCCTGTATCTCCTCCTGGACACCGGCCAGTTCACCTACACCAAGTGGATGCCGTTCGAGTACCAGGGCATCCAGAAGCTGCTCCTGCGGGGCCTCGGCAACACGCTGAAGGCGTTCGCGCTGGCGGCCGTGCTCTCGCTCGCCCTCGGCGGACTGCTCGCGACGGGACGGCTCTCCGACCACCGGCCGGTGCGCTGGGCGGCCACGGTGGTCGTGGAGTTCTTCCGGGCCATGCCGGTGCTTGTGATGATCTTCTTCATCTTCGTGGCGCTGAAGGCGCAGCCGCTGACCGCCCTGGTCGCCGGACTCACCCTCTACAACGGCTCCGTGCTCGCCGAGGTGCTGCGCTCGGGCGTGCGCGCCGTCGAACGCGGCCAGCGCGAGGCCGCGTTCGCGCTCGGCATGCGCAAGTCCCAGGTCATGGCGCACGTCCTCGGACCGCAGGCCGTGCGGGCCATGCTGCCCGCTGTCATCAGCCAGTTGGTGGTCGCCCTGAAGGACACCTCCCTGGGCTTTCTCATCACGTATGAGGAGTTCCTCCACGCGGGGAAGCTCATCGCGTCCAACCTCGACTACGATTTGCCGTTCATCCCCGTGGTGATGGTGATCTCGCCTATCTACATCGGGATGTGCATGCTGCTCTCGTGGTTCGCCGGCTGGGTGTCCCGCCGTGAGCAGCGCAGTCCCAGGACTGACGCGGTGACGGTCGTCACGGCCGGTCCTGGGGCGCTGCTGCCGGGTGGGGAACCCCCCACGGCCCCGAGACCGTAGGGGGGCGGCAGTTCATACGGGCCAGGCTCGTCCGGCGGCAGCCGGAGATCACTGCTCGCGCACGGGGACTGACAGGTACGACGGGTCGTCCGCCGGCGAGGAGAAGGTCAGCTGCGCGCCGGACGGGTTGTGCTCGAGGTAGAGCGGGTCGACCGTGTCCACCACCAGCGCGAGGCGGTGCCCGGCGGGCACGTCGTAGGCGGTGGAGAACAGGTCCAGATCCACGTCGAACGGCTCACCGGGCGTCCGCCCGTGCCAGGTGAGGGGTGCGTTGGTCACCAGCTTGCCGAAGCCGAGCGGGCCCACGTCGTACAGATAGGCGACCAGGGTGCCGCTCTCCGCGGTCGGGGTGAGCGTGGTGTGCAGCGCCGCCGTGCCGCGCACCCGCTGGGCCGTGCCGTACCGCTCCGACTGCCACACGGCCGCCCAGCGGCGCGGCAGCAGCGGAATCCAGGCGACGGGCGGCAGCTTGGCCACCTGGTCCAGGATGCTGGAGAGGAAGACGATCCCGCCGTCCGCGCCCGAGTCGACGCCTGTGTGGATGGTGGTGGAGCCGGCGAGCGCGATCTTCCGGCGGGTCGCGCCGACCGACTTCCAGTCCGGGTAGCCCTCGTATCCCCCCGCGCTACGGGACTTGAGCTGGACCGGCTGCTCACGGTCGATGCCGTTGCCGGCGCCCTTGAGGTAGTGGTCGAACCAGCGCCCGGTGTCCGTCCACACGTCGTTGGGCACTCCGAACAGACCGGTCAGCTCGGCGGTCGCGTGGTCGCCGGGGCGCAGCTCCAGCCGCTTCGGCCCGGTCAGCTTCTGGTAGAAGTCGGCGTACTGGTTGACCGGGAAGACCGTGTCGCCCCAGGCGTTGGCGAGCAGCACGGCGGCGCCGTTGCGGTTCAGCCGGTCGACGTAGGTCGCGGCGGAACGCTTCCGCCCCCAGTCGATCATCTCCTGCTCGTGGGACAGGTCACCGGCGTAGAAGCGGTCGAAGACCTGCCGGACTTCGGGACTCTCCCGGCCGGTGAGGGTGCCCACGCCGTCCAGCACGGCGCCCGCCTGGACGTGCTGGGTGCGGCCCGAGTAGATGGAGCCGATCAGGTCGGCCCAGCCGCTGAGCGCGGCGACCGCCTTGATCCGCTTGTCCTGGGCGGCGGCCAGCAGGCTGATGCCGGCGCCGTAGGAGACCCCGGCCATGCCGATGTGCTGCTCGTCGGCCGGGGTGTTGGCCAGTGCCCAGTCGATCACCTTGGAGGCGTCCGCTGTGTCCGGCGGACCGGCCACTTCTATCTCGCCGCCGGACTGCCAGAACCCGCGCACGTTGTACGTCAGCACCACGTACCCGGATTCGGCCAGCTTCCGCGCCTGGGCCAGGTACTCCGCCTGGGGAAAGCCCCAGCTCGTGGGCAGCACTATGAGCGGGTAGGCGCGCGAGCCGTCGGCGCTCGCGGGCGTGATGACGTTCGCCTTCAGTACGGTGCCGCCGGCGCCGGTGATGTCGACGAACCGTACGGACGGGGCGGCCTGGGCGGCGGGGGCCAGCCCGACGACCGTACCGGCGATCAGCGCCGTGGCGACGGCGCCGACGGCGGAGGTGCGCAGGCCGGTGCGACCAGTTCTCATGGGGTCACTCCTCACTCGGTGACTCGGTAAGGTGCAAAGTGACCCGACGGTAACCGCGCGCTCCCGCCGTAAGTAACCTGTCGGTAAGTTACGTGCGAGTAAAGGTTGTTGAAGCGCTAAGAGGCGGCCGCCGCGGCGGCCTCCGGCAGCGGTGCCCGGGCCGCCCGGGTCACGTCCGCCACCAGCTCCACCACATCGGGGCCGTACGCCTGCGAGTTGACCACCTTCAGCAGCAGCACGAAGGAGCCGGAGCCGTACTTGCGGGCCAACCGCTCGTGGCCGCGCGCGAGATAGCGGGTCGCGGCCTGGTTGGTGATCGCCCGCTGCCCGCAGAACAGGAACACCGGGCGGGCCTCGCCCCGGTTGCCCGCGGTGAGCCGGGCCAGCAGCACGTACTCGCTTCTGCCGGCCTCCACGCGGTAGTCCTCGCCGCCGATGCGGAAGGCGCCCGCCTCCGGACCCGACTCCGCCTCGGTGTTCACCCCCACGCCCGGCAGCAGGGAGGACAGGTGAGCCGCCATGCGGCGGTTGGAGCTGGGCCCGCCGAGGCAGAACTCCGTGCGTTCCCCGAAGCCCTGCTGGGTCGCGTCGTGCGCCACGACCTGAGCGTGCGCGTTGCAGTCCTTGATCAGGGCGGAGAGCTCCAGCAGGGCGAACACGTCGTGCCGCATCACCGAGAGCTCCGGGCCGCCCGCGTTGCGGTTGACCACCAGCAGCGACTCCGAGTGGTCCGGCAGTCCGAAGAAGGCCTGCTTGCGGCGGAGCCTGCGCCGCCACAGGTAGGTACGGGCGAGCCAGCCCAGCGCGGCACTGACGCCGGCCGCTACGACCCCCAGGACGATGTTGCGCACGTCGTCGTTCATGGCCGCGCATGCTAGCGGTCCACACGCCCACTACGTACCCGTGTTCGAGGTGTGACGTTCGTGTGGCAGGTGCCCGAGGCGTACTGTCGGTTAGGAGGCAATCTCGTTACGCTGCGCGGACTTGTCCCTGCGGGAGGTACGGATGGGTCGTCCTGGCACGCGGAAACTGGCGGTTCTGGCGGTCTCGGCCGTCGTGGTCTCGGTGGGAGCGGCCGCGCCGCCCGCCGCGAGGACCGGCGGCACGGCCACGAAGGTCCCGGTGGCCGTCGGCTACGGCGGCGCCGTCTCCAGCGTCGACCCGGACGCCTCCGCGGCCGGCATCGAAGTGCTGAAGAAGGGCGGCAACGCCGTCGACGCGGCCGTCGCCACCGCCGCCGCGCTCGGCGTCACCGAGCCCTACTCGGCCGGCGTCGGCGGAGGAGGCTACTTCGTCTACTACGACGCCAGGACCCGCACCGTCCACACCATCGACGGCCGCGAGACCGCGCCCCTGTCCGCCGACTCCGAGATGTTCACCGAGAACGGCAAGCCGCTCGCCTTCGTCGACGCGGTCAGCAGCGGCCTGAGCGTCGGCACCCCCGGCACACCCGCCACCTGGCAGACCGCACTGGACCAGTGGGGCAGCGAACGCCTCGGCACGGTCCTGAAGCCGGCCGAGCGGATCGCCCGCCGGGGATTCACGGTGGACGACACCTTCCGGTCGCAGACCGCGTCCAACGAGACCCGGTTCCGCTACTTCCCGGACACCGCGAAGCTCTTCCTCCCGAACGGGCGGCTCCCGGTCGTCGGCTCCACGCTCAGGAACCCCGAACTCGCCCGCACCTACGAGGAACTGGGCCGCAAGGGCGTCGGCGCGATCTACCGCGGGGACATCGGCGACGACATCGTCAAGACCGTCGAACACCCGCCGGTCGACCCCGCCTCCGGCTGGAACGCCCGCCCCGGCAAGCTGGCCGAGAAGGACCTCGCCGTCTACCGGGCCAAGCTCCAGGCGCCCACCAGGACCTCGTACCGCGGCCTCGGCGTGTACTCCATCGCGCCCTCCTCCTCCGGCGGCACGACCGTCGGCGAGGCGCTCAACATCCTGGAGCGGACCGACCTGTCGAAGGCGAGCAAGGCGCAGTACCTGCACCACTACATCGAGGCGAGCCGCATCGCGTTCGCCGACCGCGGCCGCTGGGTGGGCGACCCCGCCTTCGAGGACGTACCGACCAAGGGACTGCTGTCGCAGCGGTTCGCCGACTCGCGGGCCTGCCTGATCAAGGACGACGCGGTGCTCACCAGCCCGGTCGCGCCGGGGGACCCGAGCCATCCGGCGGCCTGCGGCACCGGCGGCAAGGCGGCCCCGACGACCTATGAGGGCGAGAACACCACGCACCTCACGGTGGCCGACAAGTGGGGCAACGTCGTCGCCTACACGCTCACCATCGAGCAGACCGGCGGCAGCGGCATCACCGTCCCCGGCCGGGGCTTCCTGCTCAACAACGAGCTGACCGACTTCTCCTTCACCCCGGCCAACCCGGCCGTGCACGACCCGA
Organism: Streptomyces sp. NPDC047869; assembly: GCF_040704065.1. Taxonomy (NCBI): domain Bacteria; kingdom Bacillati; phylum Actinomycetota; class Actinomycetes; order Kitasatosporales; family Streptomycetaceae; genus Streptomyces; species Streptomyces sp. NPDC047869. The sequence goes on along the minus strand of NZ_JBEYRK010000007.1, from coordinate 259,726 downwards.
ACCTGCCCGGACCGGGCAAGCGGCCGCGCTCCTCGATCTCCCCGACGCTCGTCCTGGACGGGCACAACAGGCCCGTCGTGGCGCTCGGTTCACCCGGCGGCGCGACCATCATCACGACCGTGCTGCAGACCCTCACCGGGTTCCTGGACCGGCGGCTGCCGCTGGTGGACGCCATCGCCGCACCGCGCGCCAGCCAGCGCAACGCCGCCCAGACCGAACTGGAACCCGCGCTGTACGACAGCGACCTGCGGACCCGGCTGGAGGCGATCGGGCACAGCTTCAAGCTCAACCCCGAGATCGGCGCGGCCACCGCCGTCCAGCGGCTGCCGGACGGCAAGTGGCTGGCGGCCGCCGAGAAGGTACGGCGGGGCGGCGGCTCGGCGATGGTGGTGAACCCGGCACCGTAACCCCGCCCCGCACGCGGCCGCCCTGCGAATCGGGCCTACGACTCGGGCGCGGCCGGCGGAGGTTCGTCCGCCGGCCCGGTCTCCTCGCCCGGCCGGGCCTCCGCCGCCGGCCCCGTGCCCGCCGCCGGCGGGGATTCAGGGGCCTGCGGGGGAGCGGACGCCGGAGGAGCGGACGGCGGGGGAGCGGCCGTCGAAGGAGCGGCCGGTGTGGCCCGCTCCACTCGGAAGTCCAGCCGCCCGTCCGCGACGTCCACCGTCACCCGGCTGCCCTTGGCGATCGTGCCGTCGAGCAGCAGCCGCGAAAGCTGGTTGTCCACTTCCCGCTGGATGGTGCGGCGCAGCGGGCGCGCGCCGTACTCCGGCTGGTAGCCGCGCTCGGCGATCCACTCGACGGCCGCGTCCGTGAACCGCACCGTCACACCCTGGCCGTCCATCAGCCGACGGGTGCGCTCCAGCAACAGGTCGGTGATCTGCCGCAGTTGCTCGCCGGTGAGCTGCCGGAAGACGACGATCTCGTCGATCCGGTTGAGGAACTCCGGGCGGAAGTGCTCCCGCAGCGGACGCAGGATCTGCTCGCGCCGTGCCTCCTCGTCGGCGTCGGCGCCGCCCGGCCCGAAGCCGATCCCGGCGCCGCGCCGGCTGATCACGTCGGAGCCGAGGTTGCTGGTCATCACGATGACGGTGTTGGTGAAGTCCACCGTGCGGCCCTGCGAGTCGGTGAGCCGGCCGTCGTCCAGCACCTGGAGCAGGATGTTGAAAACGTCCGGGTGCGCCTTCTCCACCTCGTCCAGGAGCAGCAGCGAGTACGGGTGCCTGCGCACCACCTCGGTGAGCTGGCCGGCCTCCTCGTGGCCGACGTACCCGGGCGGGGCGCCGACCAGCCGGGAGACGGTGTGCCGCTCCTGGTACTCGCTCATGTCGAGGCGGACCATGCGCTCCTCGCTGCCGAACAGCGCCTCCGCGAGCGCCCGGGCCAGCTCGGTCTTGCCGACGCCGGTCGGGCCGAGGAAGAGGAAGCTGCCGATCGGCCGGTCCGGGCTGGCCAGCCCGGCGCGCGAGCGCAGCACCGCATCGGCGACCACCGCGACCGCCTCCTCCTGGCCGACCACCCGCTGGTGCAGATGCGCCTCCAGGGCGAGCAGCCGCTCCTTCTCCTCCTGGGTCAGCCGGCTGACCGGGATGCCGGTCTGCCGGGACACCACCTCGGCGATGGACTCCGCCGTCACCTCGAGCTGCCCTTCGTCGGCCTGCCCGTCGTGGCTGGACTCCGCGATCCGCTGCTTCATCTCGCCGATCCGGTCGCGCAGCTGCGTGGCCTGCTCGTACTGCTCGTCGGCGACCGCCTGGTCCTTGTCCCGGACCAGTTGCTCCACCTCGCGCTCCATCGTGCGCACGTCCGTGCCCTTGGTCCCGGCGCCCAGCCGTACCCGGGCGCCGGCCTGGTCGATCAGGTCGATCGCCTTGTCCGGCAGCCGGCGGTCGGTGAGATAGCGGTCGGACAGCTCCACGGCGGCGACCAGCGCCTCGTCGGTGTAGCGGACCTGATGGTGGGCCTCGTACCGGTCGCGCAGCCCGCGCAGGATCTCCACGGTGTCCGGAACCGTCGGCTCGGGCACCAGGATCGGCTGGAACCGGCGGGCCAGCGCCGCGTCCTTCTCGATCCGCCGGTACTCCTCCAGCGTGGTGGCGCCCACGATGTGCAGCTCGCCCCGGGCGAGGGCGGGCTTGAGGATGTTGCCGGCGTCCATCGCCCCGCTCTCGCCGCCGGAACCGGCACCGACGACGGTGTGCAGCTCGTCGATGAAGACGATCAGCTGGTCGGAGTGGGCGCGGATCTCCTCCACGATGTTGTTCAGGCGTTCCTCGAAGTCGCCCCGGTAGCGGGTGCCGGCGACGACCCCGGTCAGGTCCAGGGCCACCACCCTGCGCCCGGCCAGCATCTCCGGCACGTCACCGTCCGTGATGCGCTGCGCGAGCCCCTCGACGACGGCCGTCTTGCCGACACCGGCGTCGCCGATCAGCACCGGGTTGTTCTTCCCGCGCCGGGACAGCACCTCGATGGTCTGTTCGATCTCCTGGTCACGGCCGATGACCGGGTCCAACAGGCTCTGCCGGGCCATGTCGGTCAGATCGCGGCCGTACTTGTCGAGCGTCGGCGTCGAGGTGGGCCGCTGCCGCTCCGGGCGCGCCTGCGCGGCCTCGGGGGCCTCCGGCGGCAGACGGCCCGCCTGGAAGCGCGCCGCGTTCAGGATGTGCCCGGCCGCCGAGTCCGGGTTCATGGCGAGCGCGCTCAGCACGTGCTCCGGCCCGATGTACCCGGCGCCGCTGGCGCGTGCCATGTCGTGCGCGTCCAGCAGGGCGCGCTTGACGGCCGGGGTGAGCGACAGCGAGGTCGGCGGCGGCGCGTCGCCCGGCGGGTGGTGTGTGGGCCCGGCACGGTGGTCGATCTCCGTGGCCAGTGAGTCCGGGTCGGCGCCGGAGCGGCTGAGCAGGCTCCGGGTGGGTTCGGCGGCGAGGGCGGCGCGCAGCAGGTGCTCGGTGTCCAGGTCGCGGCTGCCGTGCTCGGCGGCGTACTGGGCGGCCCCTCTCACCAGCTCACGGGCCGGCTGGCTGAGCAGGCGGCCGATGTCGATGTGGCGGGGGCCGCCGCGTCCGCCGGGGACGTCGGCGCCGCCGAAGAAGCGGGCGAAGAATTCTCCGAAGGGGTCCTCCGGGCCGTTGTAGCCGCTGGTCATCGTTTCGTTTCCTTCGCAGACGACGTGCGGAGCGGCCGGGTAACCCGGGGGTGGGCCGCTCATGCCACGATGACACGACCTTCTCCGAAGGGCATGTGCAGGAACGCCCGCTCAGCAGGGCGTCCCGTTCCTCGCCCGCTGCGGTCGCCCGCGCCCTTCAGGAGGCTTCGCGGGCCGTGAGGATCCGGGGACCGTCTTCCGTGACGGCCACCGTGTGCTCCGCGTGCGCCGCGCGCGAACCGTCGGACGTCCGGAGCGTCCAGCCGTCGCCCGCCTCGTAGTAGGCGTCCTTGCCGCTTCCGATCAGCATGGGCTCGATCGCGAGGACCATGCCGTGGCGCAGCGGCACTCCCCGGCCGGGGCGGCCCTCGTTGGGGACGTCCGGCTCCTCGTGCATGCGGCGGCCCACGCCGTGGCCGCCGAAGCCCGCCGGGATGCCGTAGCCGGCCGTACGGCACACCCGGCCGACGGCGTGCGCGATGTCGCCGACGCGGTTGCCGACGCGGGCCGCTTCGATGCCCGCCGCCAGAGCGCGCTCGGCGGTCTCGATCAGGCGCAGGTCCGCCGGGCGCGGGCGGCCGACCACGAAGCTGATCGCCGAGTCGCCCACCCAGCCGTCCAGCTCGGCGCCGCAGTCGATGGAGACGAGGTCGCCGTCGCTCAGCCGGTACCGGGTCGGGATGCCGTGCACGATCGCGTCGTTGACGGAGGCGCAGATCACCCCCGGGAACGGGGTGAGGGCGAAGGAGGGGCGGTAGCCGAGGAACGGTGAGGACGCCCCGGCCTCGCGCAGCACGTCCCGTGCCACTTCGTCCAGCTCCAGCAGCGAGACGCCGACTCTGGCGGCCTCCCGTACGGCCGTCAGGGCCCGCCCCACCACTTGACCTGCCGCGTGCATCGCATCGATCGACGTGTCCGTCTTCAGATCCATCATGCCAATTACTATACCGGTATTTGAATGGGGTGGCCGCCGAGTGGCGGTATTAGAATGGGGCCATGGTGCGTACCCCCCTCACCCCCGAAGAGCGTGAACGCGGCGAGCGGCTCGGGCAGTTGCTGCGCGATGCGCGCGGCGGGCGGAGCATGGCCGAGGTCTCGGCGGCGGCGGGCGTCTCGGCCGAGACGCTGCGCAAGATCGAGACCGGACGGGCCCCGACCCCGGCCTTCTTCACGGTGGCCGCGCTGGCCGGGGCGCTCGGGCTGTCCATGGACGAGCTGCTGGCCCGCTGTGCTCCGGTGCCCCTGTGACGGGCGCCGGGCGCCGGTTGACGCGCTCCATGGGCGGGACGGCGCGGCGAGCCGCCCGCACACTCGCCGAAAACTCCGCGTAGCGGGCCCGTAACACGGCTGGTGTTGCCTGGCGGGCGAAGCGCTGGCGATCGGGCGGGAGTCGGGCATGACTGTGGAGCAACTTCCGGACCGAGTCCGGGAGTTCGCGGACTACCTGGACGGCCTCCTCGGGCGTCTGGACCAGGGCGGCGGCTGGTGCGCCGTCTTCTGGCAGCGGGACCCCGAGGGGATGCGGGCCTGTCTCCACGGCCGTGAGCTGCCGCCCTGGGACGTACTGGAGTCGTTGCTGCAGGACCTCGCGGCGGCCCATGGCCCCGCCGTCGCCACGGCCGAGCGGGAACGCGCCCGCGCCCTGCACCTGGCGGCCGCCTCGGCGTACGACGCCCTGCCCGGCGCCCGCGACGCCCTCGGCGACCGTCTCGACGTCATGCTCCGCGAGCGGCGGTACGCCGCCGAACGCCGCTCCGAACTGACCCGCCGGCTCACCGGCGCGACCTCCCCCGAGGAGACCGAGGCCCTCCGCCTCGACCTCGCCTGGACCCACGACGACCACGACCGCGCCACCGCCCGCTGCGCCGAACTCAGGGCCCGGCTGTCCCGGCTGTCCCGTCCGGACGAGGGCGGGAGGGGCGCCGACGCGGAACCGCGCCCGGCGGGGCCCGCCCGTCAGGAGGCCGAGCCGCAGACCGGTGCGCGTCCTTCCGGCGGCACGCGGGATTCCACGCCCGCCGAGGACCCCGCCACGCCCCGCACGCTCACCCCTGACCCCGTCCCGCCTCCCGCCGGGCCCCGAAGGCGCCGCCGGGGCGGTGCCCGGTTCGCGGGGGCCGTCGAGGACGACGCCGTACCCGTGACCGTGCCGCCGCAGGCCCCTGTGGCGGCCGCGCCCGAGGTGCCCGGTGGGCGGCGTTCACCGCGTGGGGCGCGGTTCGCCGGGGCGGAACCGGGGGAGGAGCCGGCGGAGCCGCCCTCCGAGGTGGTGGACGCGCAGGCCGGGCCGGCCGTGGCCGGGGTCGTGGAGCGGCTGGTGCGGCTGCGGGCGGAGGGGCGCACGGGCGAGGCGCACGTGCTGCTGGTGGAGATCGCGCACTGGCCGGCCGCCCGGCTCCCGCTGCTCGCGGACGGGCTGCGGCGCGCCGGCCTCGGCGCCGACTGGGACACCCTGCTGTGGGAGGCCGCCGCACTGCCCGCCGAGCGGCTGGTCGCCGCCGCCGGCGTGCTGGAGGCGGCCGGGCGTGCGGCGGACGGACGGCAGATGCTCCGGCAGGGCGTGGCCCGGCCCGCCGCGGAGATCGGCGCGGCCGTGCTGGAACTGGCAGGGCAGGGACGGGACCGCGAGGTACGGGCGCTGCTGGACGCCTACGTCCGGGTCCGCGCGCCCGAGGAAGCGGCCCGCAGTGCCGCCGCCGACCCGGACCGGCTCGTCCCGCTCCTGCTGCAGGCCGCCGCGGGCGCCTCCGAGGAGCGCCACTGGGACCTGGTGCACGCCCTGCGGGTCGCCGGGTTCGCTCCGTGACCGGCGCCGCGATCACCCTAAGGAGTGGCAGACATGATCGACTTGGCGGGTTGGCGACGATGGTCTTGGCAAGGACGTCCGGGAGGCTTACTTTCGTCCCTCTACGGGCCGTTTCTACGGGCGTAGAGGCTCGGACGTAGCGTCGAAGGAGCAGCTCATGGCCAACGTCGTACGTGCCGCACTGGTCCAGGCCACCTGGACCGGCGACACCGGGTCCATGGTGGCGAAGCACGAGGAGCACGCGCGCGAGGCGGCCCGCCGGGGCGCGGGGGTCATCGGCTTCCAGGAGGTCTTCAACGCCCCGTACTTCTGCCAGGTCCAGGAGCCGGAGCACTACCGGTGGGCCGAACCGGTGCCCGACGGGCCGACGGTACGCCGGATGCGGGACCTCGCCCGCGAGACCGGCATGGTGATCGTCGTACCGGTCTTCGAGGTCGAGCAGTCCGGCTTCTACTACAACACCGCCGCCGTGATCGACGCCGACGGCTCCTACCTCGGCAAGTACCGCAAGCACCACATCCCGCAGGTCAAGGGCTTCTGGGAGAAGTACTACTTCAAACCCGGCAACCTGGGCTGGCCCGTCTTCGACACGGCCGTCGGCAAGGTCGGCGTATACATCTGCTACGACCGGCACTTCCCCGAGGGCTGGCGGCAACTCGGACTCAACGGCGCCCAGTTGGTCTACAACCCGTCCGCCACCCACCGCGGGCTCTCCTCCTACCTCTGGCAGCTCGAGCAGCCCGCCGCGGCCGTCGCCAACGAGTACTTCGTCGCCGCCATCAACCGGGTCGGCCAGGAGGAGTACGGCGACAACGACTTCTACGGCACGAGTTACTTCGTCGACCCGCGCGGGCAGTTCGTCGGCGACCCGGCGAGCGACAAGACCGAGGAACTCCTCGTCCGTGACCTGGACTTCGACCTGATCGAGCAGGTCCGGCAGCAGTGGGCCTTCTACCGAGACCGCCGACCCGACGCCTACGAAGGACTGGTGCAGCCGTGAACGACCTCTACACCCGCCACCGGGGCGTCCTGCCCGACTGGCTGGCCCTGTACTACGACGAGCCCCTGGAGATCACCCACGGCGAGGGCCGGTACGTCTGGGACTCCGCCGGCAACCGGTATCTCGACTTCTTCGGCGGCATCCTCACCACGATGACCGCGCACGCCCTGCCCGAGGTGACCAAGGCCGTCACCGAGCAGGCCGGCCGGATCATCCACTCCTCGACCCTCTACCTGAACCGGCCGATGGTCGAACTGGCCGAGCGCATCGCCCAGGTGAGCGGCATCCCCGACGCCCGGGTGTTCTTCACCACCTCCGGCACCGAGGCCAACGACACGGCCCTGCTGCTGGCCACCACCTACCGGAGCACCAACACCGTGCTGGCCATGCGCAACAGCTACCACGGCCGCTCCTTCAGCACGGTCGGCATCACCGGCAACCGCGGCTGGTCCCCGACCTCGCTCTCCCCGCTGCAGACCCTGTACGTCCACGGCGGCGTCCGCGCCCGGGGCCCGTTCGCCGAGCTGGACGACCGCGCGTTCATCGACGCGTGCGTGGCGGACCTGAAGGACGTCCTCGGGCACACCCGGCCCCCCGCCGCGCTGATCGCCGAACCGATCCAGGGCGTCGGCGGCTTCACCTCACCTCCCGACGGCCTGTACGCGGCCTTCCGGGAGGTGCTGAACGCCCACGGCATCCTCTGGATCAGCGACGAGGTGCAGACCGGCTGGGGCCGCACGGGCGAGCACTTCTGGGGCTGGCAGGCGCACGCCCGCAGCGGCCCGCCGGACATCGTCACCTTCGCCAAGGGCATCGGCAACGGCATGTCCATCGGCGGCGTGATCGCCCGCTCCGAGATCATGAACTGTCTGGACGCCAACAGCATCTCGACGTTCGGCGGCACCCAGATCACCATGGCGGCGGGCCTCGCCAACCTCGGCTACCTCCTCGAACACGACCTCCAGGGCAACGCCCGGCGGGTCGGCGGTCTGCTCCTCGAACGGCTGCGGGCGGTCGGCGCGCAGCTGCCCGGGGTCCGGGAGGTGCGCGGACGCGGACTGATGATCGGCGTGGAGCTGGTCAGACCCGGCACCGACGAGGCCGATCCGCGCGCGGCCGCCGCCGTCCTGGAGGCGGCCCGCGACGGCGGCCTGCTCATCGGCAAGGGCGGTGGCCACGACACCAGCGCCCTGCGCATCGCCCCGCCGCTGTCCCTGACCGTGGCGGAGGCCGAGGAGGGCGCGGCGATCCTGGAACGCGCGCTGAGGAGCACGTACTAGAGAGCGGGTCGACGGCGATGACCACCACCTCCCACTCCCGGCGCCCCGGCTGGCAGCCGCTGGAACCCGCCCTGTCCGTTCGGCAGGTGCTCACCCTGGAGCGGGTGCTCGCCGGGGAGCCCGAGGTGGTGGCCGGAGCCGGGCAGCTCGACCGGCCGGTGCGCTGGGTGCACGTCGCCGAGGCCGCCGACGTCGGGGTGATGCTCACCGGCGGCGAGATGGTGCTCACCACCGGGGTGCTGCTGGCCGGTGACGAGGCCAAGCAGGCCGAGTACGTGCAGTCCCTGCACCGGGCGGAGGCCGCGGCCGTCGTCCTCGGGCTCGGCCGGGCCTTCCCCGCGCCGCCCGAGGTGATGCGCCGGGCCGCCGAGCGGTGCGGGCTGCCCATGGTCGTGCTGCACCGGCCCTTCCCGTTCGCCGAACTGACCGAGGAGGTCCAGTCGCGTCTCGTACGGCGGAAGTTCGCCGCCATGAGCCTGTCGGAGACCGTACGGACCGCGCTCACCGGGCTGATCACCGCGGGCGCTCCGCTGCAGCGCCTGCTCGACGAGGTCGCCCAGCACAGCGGCTGCCCCGTCGTCGTCACCAACCTCGCCCACCGCGTCCTCGCCACGGCGGGGGAGCGGCCGGCGGTGGACGACGTGCTGCGCGACTGGGAGCGGATCGCCCGCCAGGCATGGGGGCACCACCCAGGCCGTTCAGGCACTGGGGGAGGCAGCGAGGGCGACGGCTGGATCCGCGCCGAGCTGGGCGGGCGCGGTGAGCGATGGGGCCGGCTGGTGCTGTGCGGGTACCGGGGCGACACGGCCACCGGGCGGCTGCTCGCCGACCGGACCGCCGAGGCGCTCGTGCTGCACCGCATGCTCGGCGGCGGCTCCGCCCACACCTGGGAGGAACAGTCGGCGCAGAGCCTGCTCACCGACCTGGTCTCCGGGGTCGTGCCCGCCCGGCAACTGCTGCCCCGGGCACGGGCGGCCGGGCTGCCGGTCAACCGGCGGACCTTCGTCCCCCTCGTCGTGCCCGGCGGGGACGCGGGCCAACTCGACCGGATGCTGCGGCTGCTGGGCCTGTCCGGGCTGGTCGCGGAGCTGGCCGACGGCGCCACCGCCGTGCTGCTCAGCCTCGCCCGCGACCAGCACGCCGAGGCCCTCACCGCACACTTCGCCGCGCGGCTGCGGACGGAGAGCGGGGCGCCGAACGCCGTGGTCGCGGCCGCCGATCCGCGCACCGTGTGGGAGGACGTACCCGCCGGGCTGCGGGAGGCCCGGCACGTCGCCGACGCCGTCGCCGACTCCTCCGCCGTCCTCGACCTGCCGGCCGTCGTCCGGCTGCGCGACGTCCACCTGCGCGGCCTGGTACGGCTGTTGCGGGACGACCCGCATGTGCAGTCCTTCGCCGAGCGGGAGCTGGACGGGCTGCTGTGCGGGGCCGACCAGGAACTGCTGAACGTGCTGCGGACGTATCTGGCGACGGGCCGCAACAAGTCCCGCACCGCCCAGCTGCACCACGTCTCCCGGCCCGCCCTCTACCGCCGGCTGGAAGCCATACAGGCACGTCTCGGCGTCGACCTCGACGACTTCGAGCAGGCGGCCTCCGTGCACATCGCGCTCCTCGCGCATGACGCGCAACAGGGGTGAAACATGGGACGACCTGGGAAAACGGCGGTGAAACATGAGCCGGCGAACACGTGACACGGTGGCACGCCGACCGCCCGCGGACGTGACACGCTGCAACTCAAACCGGCCCACCGGGCTTCCTAGTCTCGCCGTACACCGAGCGACCGGAGGTCCCGATGAGCCGAGTGATCCGTGCCGCCCTCTTCCAGACCGCCTGGACCGGCGACAAGGAGTCGATGATCCAGGTCCACGAGCAGGCGGCCCGCGACGCGGCCGCGCAGGGCGCCCAAGTCCTCTGCTTCCAGGAACTGTTCTACGGCCCCTACTTCTGCCAGGTGCAGGACAAGGCCTTCTACGAGTACGCCGAGCGGATCCCCGACGGGCCCACCGTCCGGCGCTTCCAGGCGCTGGCGCGGGAGCTGGGCATCGTCCTGGTCCTGCCCATGTACGAGGAGGAGCAGCCGGGCGTCCTGTACAACACCGCCGCCGTGATCGACGCGGACGGCTCCTACCTCGGCAAGTACCGCAAGACCCACATCCCCCAAGTGCAGGGCTTCTGGGAGAAGTTCTACTTCCGGCCCGGCAACAGCGGCTGGCCCGTCTTCGACACGGCCGTCGGCCGGATCGGCGTCTACATCTGCTACGACCGCCACTTCCCGGAGGGCTGGCGGGCGCTGGGCCTCGCCGGTGCCGAGATCGTCTTCAACCCCTCGGCCACCTCGCGCGGTCTCTCCCGCTACCTGTGGCAGCTGGAGCAGCCGGCGGCGGCCGTCGCGAACGAGTACTTCGTCGGTGCGATCAACCGGGTCGGCGTGGAGGACCTGGGCGAGAACGACTTCTACGGCACCACCTACTTCGTGGACCCCGAGGCCCAGTTCGTCGGCGAGGTGGCGAGCGACAAGGAGCCCGAACTCGTGGTCCGCGACCTGGACCTGGCCAAGCTCCGCGAGGTCCGCGACCGCTGGCAGTTCTACCGCGACCGGGCACCCGGCGCCTACACGCCACTGACCGCGCCCTGACCGCAGCGCCCACCCTGGGAGGAGAGGGACCATGAGCAGCCGTACCGTCATCCGCGGTGGTCTCGTCATCACCGCGTCCGACGAGATCCACGCCGACGTCCTGATCGAGGACGGCCGCATCGCCGCCCTCGCCGCCTCCGGCACCCCCGCCGCCGAGGCGTTCGGCGCCGGCCAGGTCATCGACGCCACCGGGAAGTACGTCATCCCCGGCGGCGTCGACGGACACACCCACATGCAGATGCCGTTCGGCGGCACCACCGCCGCCGACACCTTCGAGACCGGCACCCGCGCCGCCGCGTGGGGCGGTACGACCACGATCGTCGACTTCGCGATCCAGAGCGTCGGCGGCACCCTGCGCGAGGGCCTGGACGCCTGGCACGCCAAGGCCGAGGGCAACTGCGCCATCGACTACGCCTTCCACATGATCGTCTCCGATGTGAACCAGGAGACGCTCAAGGAGATGGATCTGCTGGTCGAGGAGGGCGTGACCAGCTTCAAGCAGTTCATGGCCTACCCCGGGGTGTTCTACTCCGACGACGGCCAGATCCTGCGGGCCATGCAGCGCGCCGCCGAGAACGGCGGCCTGATCATGATGCACGCCGAGAACGGCATCGCCATCGACGTCCTGGTCGAGCAGGCGCTGGCCCGGGGCGAGACCGACCCCCGCTACCACGGGGAGGTCCGCAAGGCCCTGCTGGAGGCCGAGGCCACCCACCGAGCCATCCGGCTCGCGCAGGTCGCCGGGGCCCCGCTGTACGTCGTGCACGTCTCGGCGCAGGAGGCGGTCGCCGAACTGGCCAGGGCGCGGGACGCGGGACTCAACGTGTTCGGTGAGACCTGCCCGCAGTACCTGTTCCTGTCCACCGACAACCTCGCCGAACCGGACTTCGAGGGCGCCAAGTACGTGTGCTCCACCCCGCTGCGCCCCAGGGAGCACCAGGCGGCGCTGTGGCACGGCCTGCGCACCAACGACCTCCAGGTGGTCTCCACCGACCACTGCCCGTTCTGCTTCAACGGCCAGAAGGAGCTGGGCCGGGGCGACTTCTCCAAGATCCCCAACGGCCTGCCGGGCGTGGAGAACCGCATGGACCTGCTGCACCAGGCCGTCGTCGACGGCCACATCTCCCGGCGCCGCTGGATCGAGATCGCCTGCGCCACCCCCGCCCGCATGTTCGGCCTCTATCCGAAGAAGGGCACCATCACCCCCGGCGCCGACGCCGACGTCGTCATCTACGACCCGCACGCCGAACAGGTCATGTCCGCCGAGACGCACCACATGAACGTCGACTACTCGGCCTACGAGGGCAGGCGCACGACCGGCCGCGTCGAGACCGTGCTCTCGCGCGGCGAACTCGTCATCGACCAGCGGGAGTACACCGGGCGTGCCGGTCACGGCGCCTTCACTCCGCGCACCACCTGTCAGTACCTCAACTAGGAGTGACGCCCATGGACTTCGGGCTCGTGCTGCAGACCGACCCGCCGGCCTCCCGTGTCGTCAGCCTCATGAAGCGGGCCGAGCGCAACGGCTTCGGCTACGGCTGGACCTTCGACTCCGCCGTGCTCTGGCAGGAGCCGTTCGTGATCTACAGCCAGATCCTCGCGAACACCACCGGGCTGCGGGTCGGCCCCATGGTGACCAACCCGGGCACCCGCACCTGGGAGGTCACCGCCTCCACCTTCGCCACCCTCAACGACATGTTCGGCAACCGCACGGTCTGCGGGATCGGCCGCGGCGACTCCGCGATGCGGGTCGCCGGCCGCAAACCCAACACGCTGGCCCGGATCAGCGAGGCCATGAAGGTCATCCGTGCCCTCGGCCGGGGCGAGGAGGCCGACCTCGGCGGCACGAAGATCCGCTTGCCGTGGGTCGCTCCCGGCGCCGAACTCCCGGTGTGGATGGCCGCGTACGGCCCCAAGGCCCTGAAGATGGCCGGCGAGGAGGCCGACGGCTTCATTCTCCAGCTCGCCGACCTCTACCTCACCGAGTACATGGTGAAGGCGGTCAAGGACGCGGCCGTCGCCGCCGGCCGCGACCCGTCCGAGGTCACCGTCTGCGTGGCCGCCCCTGCCTACGTCACCGCCGACGACTCGCCCGAGGCGCTCGCCCACGCCCGCGAGCAGTGCCGCTGGTTCGGCGGCATGGTCGGCAACCACGTCGCCGACCTGGTCGCCAAGTACGGCGAGCACTCCGCCCAGGTCCCCGGCGAACTCACCGAGTACATCAAGGCCCGCCAAGGCTACGACTACGCCCACCACGGGCGCAGCGGCAACCCCGACACCCAGTTCGTGCCCGATGAGATCGTGGACCGGTTCTGCCTCATCGGCCCGGCCGAGAAGCACATCGAGAAGCTGAACGCCCTGCGCGAGCTGGGCGTCGACCAGTTCGCCGTGTACGACATGCACGACGCCCAGGAAGCCGTCATCGACGCCTACGGCTCCCGGGTGATCCCGGCGGTCAACGCCTGACCGCCACGACCCCGTTGGTCTCCCCCTCGCCGCGGCGGCCCCGCCGCGGCGAGGGGGCACAGGGCGCCCGCCCGCGCACCCCCCATGCGCCGCCCGCACGGCCTCTCCCGACCCACCTCACCCCGATTGGCCCGCCCATGACCGACACCGCTCCCTCCGCCATACCCCTGTCCGGCCAGGTGACCCAGCCCGACGGGCGGGTCGAACTCGCCCCCGGCACCCGGCCGCCCGGCGGCCGGTACGCCAACGAGGACCTGCTCCCCGTCCCGGTGGAAAGACGCACCTGGACGACGTACAACTTCTCCGCGCTGTGGGTCGGCATGGCCCACAACACGGCCTCCTGGACCCTGGCCTCCGGGCTGATCGCGGTGGGCATGGACTGGAAACAGGCCGTGTTCACCATCGCCCTCGCGAACCTGATCGTGCTCGTGCCGATGCTGCTCACCGGCCACGCCGGACCCAAGTACGGCATCCCGTTCCCGGTGTTCGCCCGCGCGAGCTTCGGCGTGCGCGGCGCCAACCTGCCCGCCGTCGTACGGGCGTTGGTGGCCTGCGGCTGGTTCGGCATCCAGACCTGGATCGGCGGCGAGGCCATCTACTTCCTCGCCGGCAAGCTCATCGGCGACCGCTGGGCGAACGCCTCGCACATCGGCGGCCACGCCTGGACCATGTGGCTGTCGTTCGCCATCTTCTGGGCCATCCAGATCGCCATCATCTACCGGGGCATGGAGACCATCCGCCGCTTCGAGAACTGGGCGGCGCCCTTCGTCCTGGTCGGCGCGTTCGTGATGCTGTGGTGGATGAGCAGCAAGGCCGGGGGCGTCGGGCCGCTCTTCGACCAGCCGTCCAAACTGGGCTGGGGCGGCGACTTCTGGAAGCTGTTCTGGCCCTCCCTGATGGGCATGATCGGCTTCTGGTCGACCCTGTCGCTGAACATCCCCGACTTCACCCGCTACGGCCGGAGCCAGCGGGCCCAGACCCGGGGGCAGGCCCTCGGGCTGCCGACCACGATGACCCTGTTCGCGTTCCTGTCCGTGCTGGTCACCTCCGGGTCCCAGGCGGTCTACGGCGAGCCCGTCTGGGACCCGGTCCAGCTCGCAGCCAAGACGGACAACGTGGTCGGTCTGCTCTACGCCCTGGTCACCGTGCTGGTCGCCACCCTGTCCGTGAACATCGCGGCCAACCTGGTCTCCCCGGCGTTCGACTTCTCCAACGTCGCCCCGCGCAAGGTGAGTTTCCGCACCGGTGCGCTGATCACCGCGGTCCTGGCCGTGCTGATCTTCCCGTGGAAGCTGTACTCGGACCCGCAGGGCTACATCTTCACCTGGCTCGGCCTGGTCGGCGGTCTGCTCGGCACGGTCGCCGGCATCCTCGTCGCCGACTACTGGATCCTGCGCCGCACCCGGCTGGTCCTGGCCGACCTGTACCGCGCGGGCGGCCGGTACTGGTACGCGGGCGGCTGGAACTGGCGGGCCGTCGCCGCGTTCCTGGCCGGCGGCGTGCTGGCGATCGGCGGCGCCGACTTCCACCCGCTGATCGACGGCCGCCCCGTCCCGGCCCTGTCGTCCCTCGCCGACTACGGCTGGGCGGTGGGCCTCGGCACCTCCCTGGTGTTGTACCTGACGCTGACGTGGCTCACCGGCCACAAGGAGGACACGGCGGAGGCGGCCGCCTGAGACGGGCCCGCCCCGGCGGCCCCGGCCGCCGGGGCGAACCGCTTCCTCCACCCCAACGCCACTCGCGCACCCGCCCGTTGGGATACTCGGCGCTTGTGAAGAGACAAGCGTTGCTGTGGTCCGCCGCCTGCCTCGCGCTGGCCTCCTGCCATGCCGGGATGGCGACCGCCGGACCGGAGACCGAGCGGAGCGGGCCCGTGCCCGCGGACCAGCGCCGGGCCGCGCCCGATCTCGTGGGCGACAGTCTGGACGGCGGGCCGCTCCGGCTGGCCGACTACCGGGGGGAGGTCGTCGTCCTCAACGCGTGGGCGTCCTGGTGCGGCCCCTGCCGGGCCGAGGCGCCCGAACTCCGAGCGGCACACGAACACCTCGCCGCGAAGGGCGTGCGGGTCCTCGGGCTCGACGCCGACACCGACCCCGCGAGCGGCCGTGCCTTCCAGCGGGAGCACCGGCTCGGCTATCCCAGCTTCCGGGACCCCTCCGGCCGGCAGATGCTGAGGTTCCCCCGGGGGACGGTGCCGCCGGGCGTGCCGTTCACCGTCGTCATCGACACCCGGGGCAGGATCGCGGCCGTCCACGCCGGGCCCGTCACCGAACGGGAGGTGCGCGACCTGGCGCTGCCGCTCACCCGCTCCTGAGGGGTGGTCAGCCGGCCGTGCCCGAACCCAGGGCGGCCACGGCGCTCTTCGCCGCCTTGATGGCTCCCTTGTTGATCTCGTCCGTGCTCGGGGCCTTCTTGCTCTCGAAGTCGCTGCCGTTGTAGGTGACGACGACCAGCGCGTTGGAGGCCCGTACCAGCACCACGCCCTCGCGGGTCTCCTGCTTGCTCTCGGTGGTGAGGTTCACGACCGAGTAGCCGGCGTCACCGACACCAGGAACCTCGCCCCCGCCGCTCTTCTCGCTGACACGCTGCTGGTACTCCTTCTTCGCGGCGTCGTCCGAGTCGGTGATCTCGAACGAGACGTCGAGCCAGCGGTAGTCGTAGCCCTTGAGGGCGTTCCAGGAGCAGGTGCGGCGCAACGAGGTGTCGGTCGACGGGATCTCCTTGCCCGAGGTCTTCGCCCCGGGCACCAGGGACTTGACGGTCGCCACGGGCACGCTGGTGCAGGGGGCGGGCGCGGCCCTGTACGACTTCGACACCGCGGTGGACGACGGCGCGGACGCCGAGCCGGTGGGCGCCTGCTGGGACGACCGGTGATTGGCGGTGGCCGCCGGTGCGGCCGGATCCGACGACAGCGCCCAGCCGGCGCAGGCGAGTACGGCGACCGGCGTCAGGCGCGCGGTCAGGGCGAGCGGCAGAGGCAGTGAACGCACGGCGCACTTCTCGTGGGGGAAGGGGGCGCGGAAGGGTCCCGCGGGGTGGGCTGGGACGACAGTGTCACACGACTCCCTGTGCGGCGGAAGGCCGAACTCGCTGTGTGCCCGGCCGGTGACTCAGGCTCACGGACGCCGTGCTGAAAATTCCGTCATGTCGGGTCAGGGGACGCGCGCGGTCCACTCCGGCGAGGTGAACTTCGTGCGCGCCAGCTCCTCGGCCCGCGCCAGCTCCCCTTCCGTCACCTTGCCCTCGACGAGGCCGTACCGCCCCCGGAACGACTCGATCATCCGCTCGATGACCGCGTCCCGCGGCAGGCCCGTCTGCCGGCGCAGCGGATCGACCCGCTTCTTCGCGCTCCCGGTGCCCTTGTCGGACAGCTTCTCCCGCCCGATCCGCAGCACCTCGAGCATCTTGTCCGCGTCGATGTCGTACGACATGGTCACGTGGTGCAGCACGGCCCCGGGGCCGCCGCCCGGCCCGACGACCCGCTTCTGCGCCGCGCCCGCGATCTTGCCCTGGTCGGTGGCGATGTCGTTCAGCGGCTGGTACCAGGCGCGGATGCCCATCTCGCCGAGGGCGCCGAGCACCCAGTCGTCCAGGTAGGCGTAGCTG
The DNA here is from genome assembly GCF_040704065.1 of Streptomyces sp. NPDC047869. Lineage (NCBI taxonomy): Bacteria > Bacillati > Actinomycetota > Actinomycetes > Kitasatosporales > Streptomycetaceae > Streptomyces > Streptomyces sp. NPDC047869. Next base: position 242,791 of record NZ_JBEYRK010000007.1, on the reverse strand, counting down.
TCCTGGAAGGACAGGCCCTGCACCAGCGACTCGGGCACCGACAGGGAGTAGGTGATCGTGTTGCCGGGCTCCACGAACATGGCGCCGCCGCCGGAGATCCGCCGGACCACCTCGATGCCGTGCCGGGCGGCGCCCTCCGGGTCCACCTCGTTGCGCAGCGACTGGAAGCTGCCGATGATCACCGACGGTGCGCCCCACTCCCACACCCGCAGCGTGGGCGGCCGGCGGCCCGCCGCCACCTCGGCGGTCAGGACCTCGTCCAGGGCCATGTGCAGGGCCGGCGGCTGCGGGCCCTCGTGGATGAGCTGCCAGTCGTAGTCGGTCCAGTCCGTGGCGTGCGCGAGCGCCCGGCGCACCGCGATCCCGACGCCCTCCGAGGTCAGGCCGTACATGACCGTCCCCGCGGGCAGCGCCGCGTCGATCCGCGCGGCCAGCCCGGCCGCGTCGGTGTCCGCCGGGGCGCCCTCGAGCGCGCGGTTCACCGCGTCCAGCGCCTCGTCCGGCTCCAGGAAGAAGTCGCCCGCCACGCGCACCTCGCGCAGCACACCGTCCTCGGCCGCCACGTCCACGACGACCAGCTTGCCGCCGGGCACCTTGTACTCACCGTGCACTGCCAGGGCCTCCCTCTTCCATCAGGAGATCAACGCCGCAAGGCGCCGTGGTGTTCCCGTGGAGGAGGTGAAGGAAGGGCCACGGGAGCCGGGCCGGATATCCACGGCGTCCCCGCCGGACGTCTCCGATACTGGTGGGCCCGGCCCACACGCGCGAGCACCGAGGTGACAGATGCGGTTCACCACCCGGCCCACCCTCCAGGGCACCTTCGGCATGGTGTCCGCCACGCACTGGCTGGCCTCCCAGTCGGCGATGGCGGTGCTGGAGGGCGGGGGCAACGCCTTCGACGCGGCCGTGGCCGGCGCCTTCGTGCTGCACGTGGTGGAGCCGCACCTGAACGGGCCCGCCGGCGAGGTGCCCATCCTGCTCGCGCCGGCCGGCGGCGAGGTGCGCGTGCTGTGCGGGCAGGGCGTCGCCCCGGCCGCCGCCACCGTCGCGCACTACCGGGGGCTCGGTCTGGACCTCGTACCCGGCACCGGACCGCTCGCCGCCGCCGTGCCCGGTGCCTTCGACGCCTGGCTGCTGCTCCTGCGCGACCACGGCACCAGGTCGCTCGAGGACGTGCTGAAGTACGCCATCGAATACGCCGAGCACGGGCACGCGCCCGTGGAGAAGGTCGGCGCGACCGTGGAGAGCGTACGGGAGCTGTTCGAGACCGAGTGGATCTCCTCCGCCGAGGTGTACCTGCCCGGCGGCCGGGCGCCCCGGCCCGGCGAACGTCTGCGCAACCCCGCCCTGGCCGCCACCTGGCGGCGGCTGCTGGCCGAGACCGCCGGGGCCGGCGGCCGGGAGGCGCGCATCGACGCCGCGCGCGAGGTGTGGCGCTCCGGCTTCATCGCCGAGGCCCTGGTACGGCAGTCCCGGCGGCCCACCCTGGACACCAGCGGGCGGCGGCACACCGGCACCCTCACCGAGGCCGACCTGGCCGGCTGGTCGGCCGGCTACGAGGCGCCGGCGACCTACGACTGGAACGGCTGGACCGTGTGCAAGGCGGGCCCGTGGAGCCAGGGCCCCGCCTTCCTCCAGCAGCTGGCCCTGCTCCCGCCCGAACTGCCCGCGTACGGCTCGGCGGACTACGTCCACCTGCTGATCGAGGGCTGCAAGCTCGCCATGGCCGACCGGGAGGCCTGGTACGGGGACGCGGCCGACGTGCCGCTCGCCGCACTGCTGTCGGACGAGTACAACGCCGGCCGCCGCGCCCTCATCGGTGAGAAGGCCTCCCACGAGATGCGCCCCGGCAGCCCCGGCGGGCGCTCCCCGCGGCTGCCCGCACAGACACACGCGCGCGTGACCGGCGACGATCCCGGGTTCAACCCGATGGGCGCGGGCGAGCCGACCGTCGCGGACCTGACCGGCGAGGCCCAGGTGGCCGCCGACGGCGGCACCCGCGGCGACACCTGCCACCTGGACGTCGTGGACCGCTGGGGCAACATGGTCGCGGCCACGCCCAGCGGCGGCTGGCTGCAGTCCAACCCGGTCGTGCCCGAACTCGGCTTCCCGCTCGGCACCCGGCTGCAGATGACGTGGCTGGAGGAGGGGCTGGCGAACTCCCTCACCCCGGGCCGCCGCCCCCGTACCACCCTGAGCCCGTCCCTCGCGCTGCGCGGCGGCGTCCCGGTCATGGCGTTCGGTACGCCCGGCGGGGACCAGCAGGACCAGTGGCAGCCGCACTTCTTCCTCGCCTCCGTGCTGCGCGCCCCGGTCCGCGGCGGCCTCGATCTGCAGGGCGCGATCGACGCCCCGAACTGGCACAACGACAGCTTCCCCAGCTCCTTCTACCCGCGCGGCCGGCGCCCCGGCAGCGTCACCGTGGAGTCCCGTACGGACCCCGGGGTGATCGACGAGCTGCGCCGCCGGGGCCACGACGTCACGGTCGGCCCCGGCTGGTCGGAGGGCCGCCTGTGCGCGGTGGCCCGGGACCCGGAGACGGGCGTCCTGTCGGCCGCCGCGAACCCGCGCGGGATGCAGGGGTACGCGGTCGGCCGCTGACGGCCGGTCCGGCACCCGCTCTTCATCCCGATTCCACCCGGTGTCCACCGGGTGGGCGGGGATTGTCAGTGGCACGTGGTCTCATGGAGGACATGATCGACGAAACGGAAACCATCGAGGAGTTTCTCACCCGCGGCTCGGCCGACGTGGAGGAAGCGGTCCGCAAGGCCGCGGCGGCCGAGATACTGCCCCGCTTCCGCCGCCTCGCCGAGCACGAGGTGGACCGCAAGAGCGGCCCGCACGACCTGGTGACGGACGCCGACCGGCTCGCCGAGCAGCGGCTCACCGAAGTCCTCGGCGCCCTGCTGCCCGGCTCGGTCGTGGTCGGCGAGGAGGCGGTGCACGCCAACCCGGCCACCTACGAGGCGATACGGGGCGACGCACCGGTCTGGATCATCGACCCGGTCGACGGCACCCGGCAGTTCGTGCACGGCGACGAAGGCTTCTGCACGCTGGTCGCGCTCGCCCACCGGGGCGTCGTACGGGCCTCGTGGACCTACGCCCCCGTACCGGACCGGTTCGCCACGGCCGTCCGCGGCCGGGGCGCCTTCCTCGACGGCGAGCGGCTGTTCGCGGGCCCGCCCGCGCCCGGCCGTGACCTCGCCGTCGCCACCTCCCACCCGGACTTCACCACCGACGAGCAGAAGCACGCGCTGCGCGCCCTGTGGACCGACGGCCTCGCCCCGCGCCCCTGCGGCTCGGCGGGGCTGGAGTATCTCGCCCTGGCCCGGGGCGAGTTGGACGCCGTCGCGTTCTCCTGGGAGGCGGCTTGGGACCACGCGGCGGGCCTGCTGCTGGTCGAGGAGGCGGGCGGCGCCCACCTCACCCTCACCGGTGAGCCGTTCCGGGTGACCGGTGGCAACACACTGCCGTTCACCGCGGCCCGGGACGCCGCCACCGCCCACCGCGTGGCGCACCTGCTGGCCACGGGCGGCTGAGGCACCCGGCCCGGTCACCGCGGGGCCACCGGCATATCCTGATCGCGAGTGGCCATCGGCTGACGAAGGAGTCCGAAGGTGCCGTCGATGCTCGATGCGGTCGTGGTGGGTGCGGGACCGAACGGACTGACCGCTGCCGTGGAGCTGGCCCGCAGAGGCCACTCCGTCGCCCTGTTCGAGGCGCGGTCCACCGTCGGCGGCGGCGCCCGCACCGAGGAGCTGACCCTGCCCGGCTTCCGGCACGACCCGTGCTCGGCCGCCCACCCCCTCGGCATCAACTCGCCCGCCTTCCGCGCCCTGCCCCTGGAGCGGTACGGCCTGCGGTGGGTGCACGCGGGCCTGCCCATGGCGCACCCGTTCCCGGACGGCAGCGCGGCCGTGCTGGCCCGGTCCGTCGCCGAGACGGCGGCCTCCTTCGGCCCGCGCGACGCGGGCGCGTACCGCAGGCTGGTGGCGCCTTTCCTGACCAAGTGGGACACCCTGGCCCGGGACTTCATGTCGCTGCCGTCGACCGCGCTGCCCCGCGACCCGGTGACCCTGGCCCGCTTCGGCCTCGCCGGCCTTCCGCCCTCCACCCTGCTGATGCGCCGCTTCCGCGACGAGCCCGTCAAGGCCCTCTTCTCCGGCCTCGTCGCTCATGTGATGGCGCCCCTCGACGGCTTCGCCACCGGCGCCATCGGCCTGGTCTTCGCACTGGCCGCGCACGCCCGCGGCTGGCCCCTGGCCCGCGGCGGCTCCCAGGCCATCTCCGACGCCCTCGCCGCCTACCTCACGGACCTCGGCGGCGCCGTCCACACCGACTACGAGGTCAAGCGCCTCGACGACCTGCCGCCGGCTCGCGCGTACGTGTTCGACACCTCGCCCGCCGCGCTCGCCCGTATCGCCGGCTTCGGCGGCTACTACGACCGCTTCCGCTACGGCCCCAGCGTCTTCAAGATCGACTACGCCCTGGACGGCCCGGTCCCCTGGACCGCACCCGAGGCCCGGATCGCCGGCACCGTGCAGGTCGGCGCGAGCCAGGCCGAGATCGGCACCGCGCTGCACGCCGCGTCCCGCGCGGGCCGCGCCCCCGACCGGCCGTTCCTGATCACCGTCCAGCCCAGCGTGGCCGACCCCACCCGGGCGCCCGAGGGCAAGCACGTCTTCTGGGCCTACGGCCACGTCCCGAACGGATGGCGGGGCGACCTCACCGACGCCATCGAACGCCAACTGGAGCGCTTCGCACCCGGCTTCCGCGACCGCGTCCTCGCCCGCGCCACCATGGGCCCCGCCGAACTCGCCGCCCACAACGCCAACTACGTCGGCGGTGACATCGCCTGCGGCGCGGCCTCCGGGCTCCAGCTGCTGCTGCGCCCCCGACTGTCCCTGTTCCCGTACCACACCCCCCATCCGGCCGTCTTCATCTGCTCCTCGGCCACCCCGCCGGGCCCCGGCGTGCACGGCATGTCGGGGCACAACGCGGCCAAGGCCGTCTGGCGGAGACTGAGGCAGACATGACCACCATCACCCTCGTCCAGGGCGACATCACCCGGCAGAGCGCCGACGCGATCGTCAACGCCGCCAACTCCTCCCTGCTCGGCGGCGGGGGCGTGGACGGCGCGATCCACCGCAGGGGCGGCCCCGCGATCCTCGAGGAGTGCCGCGCGCTGCGCGCCTCCCGGTATGGCAAGGGACTGCCCACCGGCCAGGCGGTCGCCACCACGGCCGGCGCGCTGGACGCCCGCTGGGTCATCCACACGGTGGGCCCGGTCTGGTCCGCCACCGAGGACCGCTCGGAACTCCTCGCCTCCTGCTACCGCGAGTCCCTGAAGGCCGCCGACGAACTCGGCGCCCGCACGCTCGCGTTCCCGGCCGTCTCCACCGGCGTCTACCGCTGGCCGATGGACGACGCGGCCCGCATTGCGGTGGGGACGGTGCGCGGCACACCGACCTCGGTCGAAGAAGTACGCTTCGTCCTCTTCGACGCGCGGGCGTACGAGGCGTTCGCCGCGCAGCTCCCCTGACCAACGCCGCGGAGCGCGAGCCACCGCGTGCGCTGGACCGGGCGGCGGCGGTCGACGACGCGAACCGCACCGGACGCTCGGAGAACCGCGGGAGCCGCCGGACGTGGCGCACAACCCCGCCGACCGGCACCGCACGGCCGAGGAGTACGAGCGGCGCGACGGTACGGGGCCGGGGCGCCGCCCCGCTCCGGCGAGGCGGGATCGCTGAGTGAGAGGTCGGTTGCAGCGCCGCGTGGGGGAACGGGGGCGGCGCCGCAACGGGTCGGTCCTGGCGCGCCCGCGGCTTGGTGACCATCCGGGGCCCGTACGCACGGATACGCAATCAGTTCGAGGCCGCCTCCAGGGCGGGCCTGGGCGAGTTGCTGCCTGACCGTGGAGGTACGCGACCGGGGGCGGTGGCGGGAGCGTCCCGGCCCGCGCTGTGAGGAGGCCGACATGGACGCCGAGTTCGGCCGTGGGCTCGCCCTGGTCGACGCGTACTCCGTGGACCGATCCGTGCGCCGTTCCGACGAGGGCACGCTGATGCGCGTGGTGATCGCCCTGTGACAGGGGCGCCCCGCCGTCAGCTCAGCAGCCGGCGCTTCTGGGCATCGAACTCCTCGTCCGTCAGGACCCCCTGCGACTTCAGGTCGGCCAGCTGCTTGAGCTGATCGATCTTGCTGGTCATGTCGTCACCGGCGGCCGGCTGTGCGGCGGCGGGCGCGGGCGGCGGGGCCGTCTGCTGCTGTTGCTGCGCGTACTGCTGCTGTTCGTACTGCTGTTGCTGCTGCTCGCTGTCCTGCTGCGCCCACCGGCCGGCCTGCCGGCGCGAGACCCGGTTGGACACGGCGGTCGCGGTACCGGCGACGACGGCTGTGCGTGCGACGCCTCTGAGCAGTCCGGGCATGATCGTCATCTCCCAGTGTCGAAAGGGCCGGCCGGTCAGGCGGCCGCGGAGCCGCCGGGGGGAACCGTCTCCTCCGTGGCGTCCAGCGAGGCCAGCAGGGCCTGGACGGGGATGCGGCCGCTCGCCACGAGCTGGGCGCCGCTGCGCCGGAGCGCGCGGGCCAGGGGAGCGGCCCACAGGTTCTCGTACACCAGCACCGCGGCGGAGTTGCCGGGCTCCAGCGCGTTGCCCGCCTCGTCGATGTCGCCCTGGTCCAGCACGCCGGCGGAGGCGCCTTCGAAGACGGTCAGGTCGATCTCGTCACCGAGGTCGCGCAGCTCCAGCGCGACGACCGAGCCGTCGGTCTCCTTGCGGATGAAGGCCAGGTCGATGATGCGGACGATGCCCCGCTCGGCGAGATCGACCAGCAGCGGGAACGCCTCGCCCGTCATGCGGTTGCCCGGAAACTCGATCACGAGGTAGTCGACGGGGCCCATTTCTTCGACGCTGTCCATGACCACTCCTTGGAAGCCGTGTGCGTCCGCCCCCAGCGCCAATTGCAGCACGCGGCGCGGGGCCCCGCACTTCCGAACCGGACGCGTCAACCGGTGAGCTGGTAGATGCTCTTGCCCACCAGCCAGAACCCCAGCACCAGACAGAGGCTCACCAGCGCCTGGTCCTGGTGGCCCGCCATCCACGCGCGCAGCCTGAGCAGGCGGGCCTTCGCCGCCGCCGGGGAGAACAGTACGTACAGCTCCACGGCCAGCAGGGTCGCGGTGGCGAGCAGACAGAAGCCGCACAGGGCGAGCCAGGTCGTGAAGTGCGAGGTGTCCGCCTCCACCACCGTCGTCGCCCCCGCCGCGACCATGCCCCAGGGCTGCAGCAGGACGGCGAGCCCCGCGGCGGCCCAGGGCGTACCGCGGTCCATCCGGGCGGTGAGCCGTGAGGACGAGGACTCCTTGGCCGGAGCGGGGGCCGGGGCCGCGCCGGCCGTCCGGCGGCGACGCCGGCGTTCGCCGTAGAGGATCAGCGACAGCCCGATGAGCAGCTTGAGCGCGAGGACGCGGGTCGAGGGCGGGGACCTGGGCGGGGGCGGCTGCCCGCCGGTGAAGGCGAGGACGATCGCGATCACCGCGACCAGGCAGGCCAGCCAGCTCAGGATGAACACCAGCCCCTTCCACACGCCCTTCGCCGACGCCACCACCAGGACGAAGGCCATGAGGGGCAGCGGGTCGAGCGTGATGGCCAGGCCGATGAGCAGCAGGTCGAGCACCATGGCGGACCCCAACGTGTCGGAACACCACGAGAGTAGGCAGGGCCCGCCGGAACGAACATCTCGTGGCCGCGGACCCCGGCCGGCGGATCGTCTCCGGGGTGCCGTGCCGGGCGCCGCCCCCCAGTCTGTACGCAGCGAAAGGAGCCACGCCATGCCGACCTCCGCACGCGTGTCGTCGGTGGGCCGGATGGTCGCCTGGGCGAAGTCGGCACACCGCCGGGCGGAGAGCCGCTTCCCGGTGGTCACGCATCTCGCGGACCGCATGGTGTCGGTGAACATCTTCGACTCCGGCACCCGCCTCGCCGCGCAGTGCTTCCTGACGGCGGTCCCGCTGCTCTTCGTGGTCGCGGCCTATGCCCCCTCGTCGGTGCGTCATCAACTGGTCGAGTCGGTGCGCGCGGTGTTCGGGCTGACCGGCCCGGCCAACGCCGAACTCGTGAAGGTGTTCGAACCCACGACGGGCAATCTCCAGGAGGCCACGGGCATCGTGGGCGGTCTGATGGTGCTGTTGTCGGCCACCGCCGTCAGCCGGGCGATGCAGCGGCTGTGCAAGCGCGCCTGGGAGATCCCGAGAGCGGGCACTCATATCGCCCCGTGGCGGTGGCTGGCGTGGCTCGTCCTGTGGCTCGGTGTCCTGGTGCTCCAGGGCCCGGTCCGCGACGGGTTCGGGGTGGGCGCCTGGCTGGGCGTCCCGCTCACGCTCCTCAGCCAGGTGGGGCTCTGGTGGTGGACCCAGCATCTGCTGCTCGGCGGGCTGGTCGGCTGGAAACCCCTGCTGCCGGGCGCCGTGCTCACGGCGGTCGTGCTCACCGTGCTGGCGATGACCGCGCGCCTGTACATGCCGCGGGCGCTGAACAGCGCCCTGGCCGAATACGGCCCCGTCGGCTCCGTCTTCGTGCTGCTGTCCTGGCTCATCGTGGTCTGCGTCGCGGGAGCCGTCAGCCTCAGCGTCGGCGCCGTCACCGCCCAGGAGCCGTTCCTGGCGCACCGCCTCGGAAGCCCGCCGGCCCTGCGGGACCGCGACCCGCGAACCCTCTGAGGGGCCGTACGCGCGCAACGTTCCCGGCATCGCCCGTACGGCCGCGTTCACCGCGCGGAGGGCCCACTGCCCCTCGCCCGTCCGGGCTACCCAGCGCGCGTGGGACGCGCGGGCCTGACGCAATGGGGATGTCAGGCCCCTACCACGCCGGAGGCCCCACGTGCCCGCCTCGTCCGACCCGCACGCACCCGGCCCCGACCCCCAGCGCCCGGACCAGGCCCCACCCGCGTCGGCCCGCGAACCCGAGCGCCCGGACCAGGGCTCGCACGCCTCCGGGCCGGGCCCCGGCCGCCCCGAGCCGGGCCCGGGCCCGGACGCGTCGAGTGCCGGCCCGCACGCCTCCGGCCCCCCGGCGCGCGGGGACGGTCCAGACGCCGACCGGCGCCTGCCCGGCGGGCCCCCCGGGCCCTCCGGGCCTCCCGGACCGGGGCCCGGCGGTGGCGGCGGCGGGGAGGGCGGGGCGCGGCGGGGCAGGAGCGCGGGGCATGTGGCGCGCGCCGTCGCCTCGGCCGTGCTGATCGTGCTGACCTGCGTCCTCGTACCCGTCGCGCTGCTCGCCACCTGGGTGCACGACATCGTCCTCGACACCGACCGCTACGTGGCCACGGTCGATCCGCTGGCCACCGACCCCGCGATCCAGGACGCCGCGGTCCACCGGATCACCGAGGCCGTCGGCGCGCACGTGGACGGTCAGCGGGCCGCCGGGGACATCGCCTCCTGGCTGCAGTCCCAGGGCCTGCCGCCGCGCGCCGCCGACGCGATCAGGGGGCTGGGACCGCAGCTCGACTCCGCGGTCAACCAGGCCGTCACGAAGACCGCCACCCGAGTCGTCGAGAGCGACGCCTTCGCCACGGTGTGGAACACCGCCAACCGCGCGGCCCACAACGCCGTCGTGCACGCCCTGACCGGCCAGGGGCGCGGCGCGGTCGGCGTCAGTGACGGCACCGTCACCCTGGACGTGGGCACGGCCGTCGACCGGGTCAAACAGGAGCTGGTGAACGCCGGCCTGAAGCCCGCCGACAAGATCCCGCAGGTGAACAAGCAACTGGTGCTGTTCCACTCCGACGAACTCGCCAAGTTCCGCAAGGCCGCCCACCTCCTCGACGTCGTCGGCAACTGGTTCCCGGTGCTCGTCGTCGTCCTCGGCGCCGCCGGGGTGTTCCTGGCCCGCCGGCGCCGAAGAGCGCTCGCGCGCACCGCGCTGGGCGCCGCCTTCGCCTGCCTGGTGGTGGCCATCGCCCTGATCGTGGCCCGCCGCTACTACCTCGACCATCTGCCGCCGAAGGTGCAGTCCAAGGCCGCCGCCGCGGCCGTCTTCGACACCCTGGTGCACTTCCTGCGGGTCAGCCTGCGCACGGCCGTCGTCCTCGGCGTCGTCATCGCGCTCGGCGCCTATTTCGTCGGGCCCGGCCGGCTGCCCGTGGCCGTCCGCGGCGCGTCGGACCACACGGCCGACTCCGCCGCGCGCTGGGCGGCCGCCCACCACATCAGCACCGGACGGTTCGGCTCCTGGGCACTGGCCTACCGCCGGATCATCACCCTCGCCGTCCTGCTGATCATCGCGCTGGTCTTCGCGCTCTGGAACCATCCGACCGTGCTCACGGTCCTGCTGCTGGTCCTCGTGCTGCTCGGCGTCCTGGCGGTGCTCGCCCTGCTGGCGGCGGCCGGCCGCACCCAGCTCCACGCGGCACGCGGGGCGGCGCGCCCGCCGACCGACAAGACCTGACCGACCCCGCTCCGCCGGGCGGGCCCGGAACGCGGGACCCCATGGGCCGCCCGGCCCGTCCCCGCGCGAACTGCGCGGGAACGGGAACACTGCGATGCTGATCGAGGAGAGCAAGCGTCCATCGGCTGTCGGACGGGGGTGAAGACCCCGTGGCTGCGAGACACGAGAACACACGGGGAAGTGCCGTCGGGTACGTCGACCCGCTGGGAGAGCCGTTCCTGCAGACCCGTTTCGCCCTGCCCGCCAGGCCGGCCACCTTCCTGCGCCGGCGGCGGCTGACCGAACACCTCGACCAGGCCCTCGGCACCCCGCTGACGATGGTCAACGGCTCGGCGGGCGCGGGCAAGACCCTGCTGGTCGCCGACTGGGCCGCCCGGCTCGGACAGCCGGTCGCCTGGTTCACCAACGAGGCGGAGGACCAGGGCTGCGGAGTGTTCTGGGCCTACGTCCTGCAGGCACTGCGCGCCGCCGGCATACCGCTGCCCGCCGGGATCGGCTGCCCCGGGGACGCCGGCCGGGTGGAGCACACGTTGCTGGCCCGCCTCGCCGACGAGCTGAGCGGGCGGGCGCGCCCCGCCGTCCTCGTGCTCGACGAGTTCGACCGGGTGACCGCCCCGCGGATCGCGGAGCAACTGGAGTTCGTCCTGCACCACGCGGGTCCGGGACTGCGCCTGATCCTCGTCACCCGGACCGAGCCGCTGCTGCCGCTGCACCGGTACCGGGCCGCCGCGGCCATGACCGAGATCCGGGACGCCGAGCTGGCCTTCACCGCCGACGAGGCGGCCGCCCTCCTGGACCGGCACGGCCTGCGGCTCTCCGCCGAGGCCACCCGCGCCCTGGTGGAGCGCACCCGCGGCTGGGCCGCCGGGCTGCGTCTGTGCGCCATGGCCGCCCAGCAGCGCCCGGACCCCGAGACGTATCTGGCCGACTTCGAGGCGGGCCGGAGCACGATCGCCGACTTCCTCCTCGCCGAGGTGCTGAAACGGCAGCCGTCCCGGACCCAGGAACTGCTGCTGCGCGTCAGCGTCATGGAGCGGTTCTGCCCCACGCTGGCCGAGGCGCTGACCGGCACCTACGGCGTCGAGCCCGAGCTGGCCGGACTGCACACCCAGAACGCGTTCGTGGAGGACCTCGGGCACTCCTGGTACCGGCTGCACCCGCTGTTCGGTGAGATCCTCCGGACCCATCTGCGGGTCCGCTCGCCCGGCCTCGAACCGGAACTCCACCGGCGTGCCGCGCGCTGGCTGCGTGCCTCCGGTTCGCTGCCGGAGGCACTGGCGCACGGAGCCGCCGCGGGCGACTGGGAGTTCACCACCCGTGCCCTCGTGGACGACCTGGCGATCGGCCAGCTCTTCACCGGCCTGCGCGCGGACGACCTCACCGAGTTGTTCACCCGGATGGGCCCCGAGGTCCCGGGCGCGGCGGCGGACCTGGTGCGCGCCGCGCGCGACCTGTCGGGGCGCGACGTGGACCGCGGCCTGAGTCATCTGCGCCGGGCCGAGGACGGCCTGCGCGCCGAGAGCGGCCGGCGCTCCGGGCACGGCCGGCACCCCGGGGATGTTCCGCCCGCGCTCCCGGCCGACGCGGCGGGGCGGCTGAGCTGCGTCCTGCTGGAGGCCCTGGCGGCGCGGCTGACCGGATCGCCCGGCCGCGCCGAGAAGGCGGTGGCCGAGGCCGGCCAACTGCGCGACGAGGTCCCCGGCCACCTCCTGGAGAAGCACCCCGAACTCACCGCCCTGCTGCTCACCCATTTGGGTTCCGCCCGGCTCTGGGCCGGTCGCTTCGACGACGCGCGCGACGCCCTGACCGAGGCGGCCGGCTGCCCTGGCGGGGCGTCGACGGCGCTGCCCCGGGAGGACTCCCTCGGGCACCTGGCCCTGATCGACTACCTGAACGGCTGGCTCGGCCGGGCGGAGCGCCAGGCGCTGGCCGCGCTGCACGAGACGGAACGGTTCGGTCTGGGCCGCCCCTCGGGCCCCGGGCTGGGACAACTGGTGCTGGCCGCCGTGGCCGTCGAACGCGACGACCTGGCACGGGCCCGCGGCCTGCTGGACGAGACGGCCGGCTCCGGGACGGTCCCGCTCGACCCGGTGACCGCCGCCGGCCGGTCCCTGGCGACGGCACGGCTGCTGCTCGCGCGGGGCGAGCCGAGGGCCGCCGCGGCCGTGGCCGATCCCGCCGTACCGGCCCTGACGGCCTCCCCGTGGGCGGAGGTGCACACCGCGCTGGTCACCGCCGCCGCCCACCTGGCCGAGGGCCGGCCGGACTGCGCCGCGAAGGTGCTGGACGACGTGCCGTACGACGGCGAGCCCGCGTACGCGGCGGAGCTGGCCCGGGCCCAGTTGGACGCCGGCAACCGCGACGCTGCGATCGGTCTCCTCGACCTGGTGAACGGCGGGAACCGCACCGGCCCCGGGGTCACCGTCCGGGCCGCGCTGGTGCGCGCGCGGGTGGCTCAGGAGCAGGGGGACGACGCCACCGCCCGCAAACTGCTCGCCCGGGCCCTGCTGGACGCCCGCGGGGAAGGGCTGCGGCGCCCCTTCATCGAGTCCGGACCGCGGATCCGGCACCTCCTGGACACCCCGCCCCTGCTGGCCCTGGCCGCAGGCTGGCTCACCCCCGGCGGCCCCACCGCGCGGGCCCGTCCGGGCACGGCCGCGGAGCCCGCGCCGCTGGTCGTCGAGGAGCTGAGCGGCCGCGAGCGCGAGGTGCTGGGCCGGCTCGCCCAGTTGATGTCCACGGAGGAGATCGCCGCCGACCTGTACGTGTCCGTAAACACCGTGAAGACCCACCTCAAGAGCGTCTACCGGAAACTCGGCGTGAACCGGCGCGGCGACGCGGTGCGGCGGGCACGCGATCGCGGATTGATCTGACCCCGGCACGGATCGGCGAGGTGGAGAGCGTGAGACATTGGCGAGCGCTGATGGTGCTGGGCACGGCTCAGTTCCTCATGGTGCTGGACACGTCCGTCATGAACGTCTCCATCAGCCGGCTGGTCGAGGACTTCCACACCGAGGTCACCGCCATTCAGGCCGTCATCACCCTGTACGCGCTGGTGATGGCGGCGTTCATGATCATCGGGGGCAGGCTGGGCGACATCCACGGCCGCCGCCGTCTCTTCCTCCTCGGTCTCGTCGTGTACGGCACCGGGTCGGCCCTGACCGCCCTGGCGCCCACGCTGTGGGTCCTCGCCCTGGGCTGGTCCGTCATCGAGGGACTCGGCGCCGCGATGGTGTTGCCGGCCATGGCGGCCCTGGTCGCCGAGTCCTACCGGGGGAAGGACCGGGCGGTCGCCTACGGCATCATCGGCGGACTGGCCGGTGCGGGGATCGCGGTCGGTCCGCTGCTGGGCGGCTGGGTGACCACGTATCTGACCTGGCGGCTGGTCTTCGCGGGCGAGGTCGTGGTCGTGGTCGCCGTCCTGTGCTGCCACCGGGTGATCAAGGAGTCCCGCCGGACCGGACCTGCGCCCCGGATGGACGTGGTCGGCGCGGTGCTCTCGGCGGCCGGGCTGGCGCTGGGCGTGCTCGGGGTGCTGCAGAGCAGCACCTGGGGCTGGGTGCAGCCGCGCAACCCGCCCTTCACCGTCCTCGGCTTCGCGCCGACCCTGTTCGTCATCGGCGCCGGGGTGGCCGTGCTGTACCTCTTCGTGCGCTGGGACCGCGCACGGGAGGCCAGGGGCGCCGACCCGCTGGTGCACCTGGCGCTGTTCCGGGTGCCGCCCCTGCGGTCGGGGCTGCTGACCCTGCTGAGCCAGAACCTGATCCTGCTGGGGCTGTTCTTCACGATCCCCCTGTACCTGCAGGTGGTGCAGGGGTTCGACGCCTTCCAGACGGGACTGCGGCTGCTGCCGGTGTCCATCACGATGCTCGTCACGTCGCTGACCGCCGCCCGGCTCGGCCGGACCCTGGGGCCGCGCCGGGTCGTACGGCTGGCCCTGCTGACGCTCACCGTGGCCGTCGTGTGGCTGCTGGCCACCATCAAGCCCGCCATCGACGACGCGCAGTTCGCCGCCGCCATGGCCGTGCTCGGCATCGGCATGGGCCTGCTCGCCTCGCAGCTCGGCAACGTCGTGCAGTCCAGCGTGGGCGAGGAGGAGCGCAGCGAGGTCGGCGGCCTGCAGTTCACCGCGCAGAACCTCGGGTCGGCGCTGGGCACCGCGCTCATCGGGTCGGTGCTGATCGGAGCGCTGGCACACGCCTTCACCGCGGACGTGGAGAACGATCCGCTGCTGTCGGCGCAGACCAAGCAGCAGACCGGGGTGGCCCTCGAAGCCGGCCTCACCTTCGTGCCCACCGACCAGGTCCGCTCGGCGGCCCAGCACGCCGGGCTGCCCCCGGCCGAGGTCGACGCCATCACCGGCTCCTACGCCTCGGCGCAGCTCGACGGTCTGAAGGCGGCGATCCTCGCCACCGGCGCGATCACCCTCGCGAGCTTCCTCGTCACGCCCGGCCTGCCGTCGGCGCCGGAGCGTGGTGCCGAGCGGCCGGAGCGCGGCGCTCCGGCCGGCGCCGGCGACCCGGTCCTGTGAGCGCGAAAGGATGTGCCGATGTCCTCGACCCGCCCGACCACCGCACGGACACAACGTGACAGCCGCCGCAGCCACGCCGACTACACGGGCGCCGTCTACGGATCGATGCTCGCCGCGTCGGTGGTCATCGGCGCCGGCGGCCTGGGCAAGTTCCCCCGGGTACAGCTGGTGCTGCTGCTGGTGCTCACCGGTCTCGTCTTCTGGGTCGGGCACGTCCACGCCACGCTGTTCGGCGCCCGGCTCGCACAGCGGTCGCTGACCCGGCCGACCATACTGCGGGTGTGCCGCGAGGAGTGGCCGATCGTGGAGGCGGCCGTCCCGCCGGCCCTCGCCGTCGCGGTGAGCCCGCTGCTGGGACTGGACGTGGCGGGCGCCGTGTGGCTCGCGGTCGCGGTGGCCGTGGCCGGCCAGGTGGGCTGGTCGGCGGTCGGCGCACGGCAGGCGGGAGCGTCCTGGCGGCTGGTGTCCGTCACGGCGGCGGTCAATCTGCTGCTCGGCCTGGTGATCATCGCCTTCAAGATCGCGCTGACCCACTGACGCCCCCGCACCCGCCCGGTGTCCCCGGCCACCGTCCCCCGTATCACCTGCGCCGGGTGAGGTCCGGGGCGCGGGGGGCGGAGCAGGATCGCAGGTGAGACCGCAGGCGGCCCGCGGCGGGAGAACGGCACATGCGCTATGAGATCCGCGTCGATGGACACATGTCGGAGACCCTGACCAAGGCCTTCCCCGAACTGGACCATGTGATGATGTCCGGCCAGACGGTCCTGTTCGGGCGGATCATCGACCAGGCGCATCTCTACGGGCTGCTGGTCCGCTTCCAGTCACTGGGACTGCGGGTCGTGGAGATGCGGCAAGTCCCCGAGTGAAGGCCGGGGTTCGACCCTGGCCCGCCCCCTGGTCCGCTGGCCCGCCCCCTGGTCCGCCCCCTGTCTCCGCCGCCTCGACCCGCCTCCTCCCCGGCCTGCCGCCGTGACTCACACATCCGCCGCCCGGATCCGCCCCGAGCGCGCGGCCTCGCCCAGCGCCGCGAAGTCCCGCTCGTTCTGGTCCGCGTACGCCTGCGCGAAGTGGGGCAGCGCGCGGTCGAAGCGGTCCCCGCCGCCGAGGTAGGCGGCGATGGCGACGGGGTCGCCGGAGCGGGCGTGGGCCCGGGCCAGCGAGGCCCCGCACACCTGGCCGAACAGGTTCAGCAGAGGCGGGTCCATGGTCTCCGGGCGGACAATGCCCTTCCAGTCCCGCAGTTGGCGCACGTAGAAGTCCCGGCCCCGCCCGTCGAGGCCGATGACATGGGTCCAGCCCAGGAAGATGTCGCTGGTCGTCTGGATGAGCCGCTGGCCGGCCACCACCCGGTGCCCCTGGTTGTCGTACCGCTCCCCGTCCGTGTACGGCGCCAGCACCGACTCCTGGGCCTCCTTGGCCTGCAGCAGCAGGGGATCGTCGTCGTCCCGGCCGAGCAGCAGCAGGATCCAGCAGCGGGTGCCGACACTGCCGACGCCCACCACCTTGCGGGCGGCGTCCACCAGCCGGTAGTGGCCCAGCAGATGCCGCCGCTCCGAGGGCAGCGTGCGCGCGTACTGATCCAGCAGCGCCTGCAGGTACCGGTCCTCCTGCTCCGCCGGTCTGCCGGCCTCCAGGTCCCGCAGGGGAGTGATCAGCGGCGGGTCCGCCGCGATCCGCCGTCCCTGCGGCGTGAGCGTGGTCAGCTTGGCGAAGGCCTGCACATAGGTGCGTGAGCGGGCGCGCGCGGTCGCCTGTTCGGTACGGCGCCTGCCCGCCTTGTCCATCGAGGAGGCCAGCAGCGCGCGCATCCGGTCGGCGTCGTCCTGGGCGTACCAGATGTCGAGCGTGCGCAGGCGGGCGAACTCCCGCATCCGCTCCCGGTAGGCCCGCACGCAGCGGAGCACGGCCTCGTTCTGCTGCCTGACCGAGAAGCCGTCGGCCCGGCCCGCGATCACGAAGCTGGCCGCCAGCCGCTTGACGTCCCACTCGAACGGGCCCGGGAAGGTCTCGTCGAAGTCGTTGATGTCGAAGACCAGATGGCGCTCCGGTGAGGCCAGCAGCCGGAAGTTCAGCAGGTGGGCGTCGCCGCACAGTTGCACCTGGAGCCCGGTGCGGGGCAGCGGACCGAGGTCCGTCGCCATGACCGCCGCGGCGCCGCGGTAGAAGCGGAACGGGGACTCGAGCATCCGGCCGTAGCGGATCGGCACCAACTCCGGTACCCGGGTGGCGGACTGACGCTCCAGCACCTCGACCACGTCCGGCCGGTCCGGCGCGGGCCCGAAGACGCCGTGGCCCGAACGCGGGACGCGGGAGCGGGCGTTCCTGCCCCGGGCCGCGCGGTCGGCCAGTGACCGGGAGACGGTGACGGCACTCGGTGCGGTCATGATGTGGGCCCTCCTCGTGCCTCACCCCCGTGCCACTCCACCCCACCGTTCCGGCCGGTGGGAGGGATCACCCACCACGGGTGATCCCTCGCCCCTGCCGGAGCGGAATGCTTGCCGCTGAGGGGTTCGCGCGCCGCCCCACCGGCGGCCCGGCAGACGCCCCGTCGGTCACGCGAGGAGGAGCCATGACCGAGCCGCGTGGTACGACACCGGGCACCGGACCGTCGCATGCGTTCGGCGGGGCGGCCGCGGGACCGGGGCCGGGGCCGGGGGAGTCCATGACGGTGCTCGCCCGGTCGTGGCTCTGGATCCTGGGATCGGCGCTCGTGACGCTGGTTCCGGGGGTCCTGATCCTCGTCTGGCCGGACGAGACCCTGCACGTCCTGGCCGTTCTCATCGGCCTCTACCTGTTGCTCATCGGCGCCCTGCGATTCGTCACGGCCTTCTCTCTGGAGGGAGCCGGGGAACGGCTGCCCGGGCTGCTCATCGCGCTGCTGTTCGTCCTGGCCGGGGTGCTCTGCCTGCGCAACCCGCTGCAGACCATCACCGCGCTGTCACTGATCGTCGGGCTCGCCTGGCTGACGTCGGGCATCCTCACGCTCTACACCGCGATCTCCGCCGAGGACCTCCCGCACCGCGGGGTGGTCCTCGGCGCCGCGCTGCTCGGCATCGTCGCCGGGATCGTGGTGCTGGTCCTGCCCACCGAGTCGGCGCGGGCGCTGACCCGGCTGCTCGGGCTGTGGCTCGTGCTGCTGGGCCTGGTCGAGCTCGCGGTCGCCTTCGCCTGGCGGTCGGCGCTGCGCGGCGCGGACCGCCAGGCGAAGGCGACCGCACGGGCCACCCCGCCGAGCGCGTCATGAGACACCCCGTGCGACGCCACGCCGGGCGACCCCGGCTCGCCGCCGCGCGGGCGCCCGGCGGTTTTGGCCCGCCGCTCCGGGTGCCGCCGGACGGCGGTGGCGCAGCGGCCACGATCACCCGCCTCGGGTGAGGTCACCACGCCCCGCCCCGCGCACGCTGAGATCGGCACACACCGGCCCGGTCGGCTCGACAGGGCCGGAGCCCCGGACTGAGGAGAGAAATGAGCGCGCAGACCTACCTCGCGTACGACTATCCACTGCTGAGCGCCTTCTGGACGATGCTGGTGTTCTTCCTGTGGATCATGTGGTTCGTCCTGCTGTTCCGGATCATCGTCGACATCTTCCGCGACGACGGCATGAACGGCTGGGCCAAGGCCGGCTGGACGCTCTTCGTGATCGCGCTGCCCTTCCTGGGCGTCCTCGTCTACCTGATCGCCCGCGGCAAGGGCATGGGGAAACGGGAGCAGGAGCAGGCGCGCGCCCAGCAGGCCGCCTTCGACTCCTACGTCCGGGAGACCGCGCTGGGCGGCGCGGACCGCAGGAGCAGCGCCGACGAACTCGCCAAGCTGTCCGAGATGCGCTCGCGCGGCGACATCAGCGACGACGAGTTCCGCAGGGCCAAGGAACTGGTCCTCAGCGGCGGCGGCACGGCCACCGGCACCGCCACGGGCTCGGGGACGGCGCAGCAGCCCGCTCGCGGGGTACCGACCTCGTCCGGACACTGAGCACCTCCCACCACGACGAATGGAGGCACTGGTATGACCGCGTCACCGCGCACCAGCACGCACACCCGGACCGCCGAGCAGCAGTGGGCCGGTGGCCTGACGGCCTTCGCGGGCATCATGCTCATGATCGCAGGGCTGCTCAGCCTGTTCCGCGGCATCATGGCGATCGCCCAGGACGACGTCTTCGTTTTGACCCCGAACTACGTCTTCAAGTTCGACCTCACCAGCTGGGGCTGGATCCACCTGGTACTCGGTGTGATCGCGGTGGCCGTCAGCGTCGGTCTGTTCGGGCCGTCGATGTGGGCACGGGTCGCCGGCGTGGCCATCGCCGGGCTCGTCATCATCGCGAACTTCCTGTCCCTGCCGTACTACCCGGTCTGGTCGGTCCTGATGATCGCGCTGTCCGGCTTCATCATCTGGGCCCTGTGCGTCGTCAAGCGTGACGACGCCTCCGCGATGACCTAGAGGGCCACGCGCCGTCACCGGTGCGCGAGGAGGACGCATGGACAGGTATCCGCCCATCGCGGAGCACGGAATGGTGGGTGACCTCCAGACGGCGGCCCTGGTGTCGTCCGGCGGAACCGTCGACTGGTGGTGCACCCCCCGTTTCGACTCGCCCAGCGTCTTCGCCTCACTGCTGGACAGCGAGCGCGGCGGTCACTGTCGGCTGGCGGCGGAGCACCCGGAGGGCGACGGGATGTCGGTGCGCCAGCTGTACCTGTCCGACACGGCGATCCTGGTCACCCGGTTCATGGGGCCGGGCGGCGTCGGTGAGGTCGCCGACTTCATGGTGCCCATCGACTCGCCGGAGCCCACCGACCGGCACCGGCTGATCAGGGTCGCCCGGGTCGTGCGGGGCACCCTGCCCTTCGTCCTCAGCTGCCGGCCGCGCTTCGACTACGGGCGCGCCCGGCACTCCCTCGCCCTCACGGACGGCCACGCGGCCGTCCTGCGGGGCCCGGGCACGGACCTGCACGTCCAGACCACCGGCGGCATCACGCTGCGGGCCGACGAGGACGACGTCACCGCCCGCTTCACCCTCTCCGCGGGTCAGGCCGCCGCCGTCGTGCTGACCACCACGGAGGGGGTAGCCCCGGTGCCCGAGGCGCCGTCCCTCTCCGGCGTCGCCGAGGACGTGGAGCGGTGCCGCGACTTCTGGCTCTCCTGGCTGCGGTCCTGCACCTACCGGGGGCGCTGGCAGGAAGCGGTCAACCGCTCGGCGATCACACTCAAGATGCTCACGTACGCGCCGACGGGGGCACCCGTCGCCGCGGCCACCATGGGACTGCCCGAGCAGGTCGGCGGGGAGCGCAACTGGGACTACCGCTACACCTGGATCCGGGACGCCTCCCTGTCCGTGGGGACCCTGATCGACCTGGGGTTCGTGGAGGAGGCGTACGCGTTCCGCCGCTGGCTGCGCGACCGAGTCGAGGCCGGCGGCACCGCCTCGGGCGACCCCCTGCAGATCATGTACCGGGTGGACGGCGACCCCCATCTGACCGAGGAGATCCTCGACCACCTGGAGGGCTATCGCGGATCACGGCCGGTACGGGCCGGCAACGCGGCCGCCGACCAGCTCCAGCTCGACATCTACGGCGAGGCCTCCGACGCCTTCGTGGTCGGCGAGGACGTCGGCGCGATACGCGGCTGGAGGGCGCTGAGAGGTGTGCTGGACTGGCTGGCGGACAACTGGGACCGGCCCGACGAGGGCATCTGGGAGACCCGCGGCGGCCGGCAGAACTTCACCTACAGCCGGCTGATGGCCTGGGTTGCGTTCGACCGGGGCATCCGCGCGGCCACCGAGTTCTCCCGGCCTGCCGACATCGAGCGCTGGACCGCCGCCCGGGACGCGGTCTTCGAGCAGATCACCGAGCGCGGCTGGCACGACAAGCGGAAGGCTTTCGTGCAGCACTACGACACCGACGTGCTGGACGCCTCGCTGCTGCTGATGCCCCGGGTCGGCTTCCTCTCCCCGCACGACCCGGACTGGATCAGCACCCTCGACGCCATGGACGAGGAACTGGTCAGCGACAGCCTGGTCTACCGGTACGACCCCGCCGCGTCCCCCGACGGACTGCGCGGCTCCGAGGGCACGTTCAACCTCTGCAGCTTCCTCTACGTCGAGGCGCTCGCCCGCTCCGGCCGGCTCCTGCAGGCCCGGCACGCCTTCGACAAGATGCTCACCTACGCCAACCACGTCGGCCTGTTCGCCGAGGAGATCGGCCCCTCGGGCGAGCAACTCGGCAACTTCCCCCAGGCGTTCACCCACCTCTCCCTCGTCACCGCCGCCATGGCGCTCGACGAGGAGCTGAGCCGGGCGAGCACGATGCCGAGCGACGGCGGAACCCGGCACCCCGGCGTCCACGGCTTCAAGGTGCCGCCCGAAACCACGGACGGAGGCACCGAGGGTGACTGAGCAGCCGGTGCCGGCCAAGGTCCCGCCGGGGGAGCGGCGGGTCCTCGCCGCGCTGGCCCTCGCCCAGTTCATCTGCAGCTTCGCCGGCTCCAACATGAACGTGATGATCAACGACATCAGCAAGGACCTGGACACCACCGTCCAGGGGGTGCAGGTCTCCATCACCCTCTTCCTGCTGGTCATGGCCGCGCTGATGATCCCCGGCGGCAAGATCACCGACCGCTACGGCCGCAAGCGGTGCTTCCTCGCCGGTCTCGTCGTCTACGCCGTGGGCGCACTGCTGTGCGCGGGGGCACCGGGGCTCGGTGTCCTCATCCTCGGCAACTCGATCCTCGAGGGCGTCGGCACCGCCCTGCTGATCCCGCCGGTCTACATCCTCACCACGCTGCTGTACCCCGACGTCACCTCCCGCGCCCGGGCCTTCGGGGTCATCATGGCGCTGGGCGGCATCGGCGCGGCGGCGGGTCCGCTGATCGGCGGACTCATCACGACCGGCATCAGCTGGCGGGCGGCCTTCGTGTTCCAGGCGCTGGTCATCGCGCTGATCGTGTGGCTGAGCCGCGGTATCGAGGACCCCCTGCCCCCGGACCCGCACCGCGCGTTCGACACCGTGGGAGCGGTCCTGTCGGCCGCCGGCCTGGTGCTCATCGTCATGGGCATCCTGGCGGCGGACAACGACGTCTGGCTGATGATCGCGCTGCTCGTCCTCGGCGGCCTCGTCCTCGCCTGGTTCTTCCGGTCCACGCGCGCGAAGGAACGGGCCGGCCGCGAGCCGCTCCTCTCGCTGAGCCTGTTCCGCGACCGCACCTCCAACCTCGGGCTCATCACGCAGAACGTGCAGTGGCTGCTGCTCATGGGCACGTCCTTCACGGTGGCCGCCTACCTCCAGGTGGTCCGCGGCTACGACGCCATCCAGACCGGAGTGATCTTCACGGCGGCCACGCTCGGGCTGCTGCTGACCTCGCTGGCCGCCGAGCGGCTGGCCCAGCGGCGGTCGCAGCGGACCCTGATCATGGCCGGCTTCGCGCTCTCCGTCGCGGGCGTGGCGGTCCTGGTCGCCCTGGTCGCCGCCTTCTCCACCGCCTGGGCCTTCGTACCCGGGCTGCTGTTCATCGGGCTGGGACTCGGCGTGATGCTGACCCCGTCGGTGAACGTCGTCCAGTCGAGCTTCCCGGAGGAGCGGCAGGGCGAGATCTCCGGCCTGTCGCGCAGTGTGTCCAACCTCGGCTCGTCCTTCGGCACCGCCATCGCCGGCACCATCCTGGTCGCCGGGCTCACCACGGGCGCCTACGCCGCCGCGATGATCACCCTCGGCGTGATCGGCCTCGGCGGCCTCGCCGCGGCGGCCCGGCTGCCCCGCGCGCCGGGCGGCACGGCGGCCGGGGACGCGACGGCCGGCACCGCGCCGGGGACCGCGACGGCCGGCACGCCGCCTGGGACCGGGGCGGAAACAGGCGCGGAACCGCCGGTCCCGGACCCCGTGCGCCCCCCTGCTCCGCGCCGCCCGCACCGCGCGTGACATCATCGGCCCCGGTCAGGACCGACGCCGAAAGCGGTGGCAGGAGCCGCACGAGGAGCACGATGAACCCCGGTCTCACCGCCCCGCCCGCGGTGGGCACCTCGCTGCTGGACGACTTCTCGCTGGAGATGACCGGCAAGGACGTGCCGAAGCTTCAGGAGGCGCGCCACAGCATCCCGCCGGGCACGCGGATCAACGTGACCTTCCTCGCGGGCGAGGACCTCGCCACCCGGCTGGCCGCCGCCCGCGCGGTCAAGCGGCTCGGCTTCGTCCCGGTGCCGCACATCTCCGCCCGCCGCCTGCCCTCCCGGGGCCACCTGGAGGAGTTCCTGGCCGGCCTGGCCGCGGACGGCACCGCCGAAAACGTGTTCGTGGTCGGCGGCGACCCCGCCCGCCCCGAGGGCCCGTACCCGGACGCCCTCTCCGTCATCCGCACTGGCCTCCTCCAGCGGCACGGCGTACGCCACATCGGCATCAGCGGCTATCCGGAGGGGCACCCCGCGATCACCGACCGCACGCTGTGGTCGGCGCTCACCGACAAGTCGTCGGTCCTCGACGCCGAACGGCTCACCGGCGACGTCATCACCCAGTTCGGCTTCGACGTCGACCCGGTGCTCGGCTGGCTGGAGGCCGTCCGCGCCCGGGGCGTCGCCCTGCCGGTCCGCATCGGCGTACCCGGCCCCGCCGGGGTCCGCCGGCTGATGACCTACGCCACCCGCTTCGGCGTCGCCACCAGCGCCGCCGTGGCCCGCAAGTACGGCTTCTCGCTGACCAACCTCATGGGCACGGCCGGCCCCGACCGCTTCCTGCACGCCCTCGCCCGGCGCCACGACCCCGCCCGGCACGGCAGGGTGAAGGTGCACTTCTACACCTTCGGCGGGCTGCGGGCCACGTCCGAGTGGATAGCCCGGTTCCGGCACGGGGAGCGGACGGGCTGACCTTCGGGCGGGGCGAACCGGCTGCCGCCCGGCCACCGCGACGTACGTGTCGGATTCCCGCCAGCGAGCGCCCCCCGCGGTGACCGATCCTTGACCCATGCAGACAGGGATGCACCTCGACCGGGAGCACTGCGTGAGCGCCGTGCGCTCCAAGGACGCGCGGTTCGACGGATGGTTCTTCACAGCCGTCCTGACCACCCGCATCTACTGCCGGCCGAGCTGCCCGGCCGTCCCGCCGAAGGCGGAGAACATGACGTTCCTGCCGAGCGCGGCGGCCTGCCAGCAGGCAGGGTTCCGGGCCTGCAAGCGCTGCCGTCCCGACACCAGCCCCGGCTCCCCGGAGTGGAACCAGCGCGCCGACCTGGTGGCCCGGGCGATGCGGCTGATCGCCGACGGGGTCGTGGACCGCGAGGGAGTACCCGGGCTGGCCGCCCGGCTCGGCTACAGCTCACGGCAGGTCGAGCGTCAGCTCCTCGCCGAGCTGGGCGCCGGACCCCTCGCCCTGGCCCGGGCCCAGCGGGCGCAGACCGCGCGGCTGCTCGTCGAGACGACCCCGCTGCCCATGGCGGAGATCGCCTTCGCGGCCGGCTTCTCCTCCATCCGCGCCTTCAACGACACCGTCCGCGAGGTCTTCGCGCTCTCCCCGAGCGAGCTGCGCGCCCGGGTGCCGGGAAACCGCGCGGCGAGCACCCCCGGCACCCTCTCGCTGCGGCTGCCGTTCCGGGCCCCGCTGAACCCCGACAACCTCTTCGGCCACCTCGCCGCCACCGCCGTACCGGGCGTGGAGGAGTGGCGGGACGGCGCCTACCGGCGCACGCTGCGGCTGCCGTACGGACACGGCATCGTCGCCCTCACCCCGCGCCCCGACCACGTCGCCTGTCGTCTCACCCTCGGCGACCCGCGCGACCTGACCGTGGCCATCAGCCGCTGCCGGCGCATGCTCGACCTGGACGCCGACCCCGTCGCCGTCGACGAGCGGCTGCGCGCCGATCCACTGCTCGCGCCGCTGGTGGACCGGGCGCCCGGCCGCCGGGTGCCGCGCACCGTCGACGAGGCCGAGTTCGCCGTCCGCGCCGTGCTCGGACAGCAGGTCTCCACGGCCGCCGCCCGCACCCACGCCGCCCGCCTGGTCATCGCGCACGGCAAACCCCTGGACGACCCCGAGGGCGGCCTCACCCATCTCTTCCCGTCCCCCGAGACACTGGCCGCCGTGGACCCCGAGACCCTGGCCATGCCCCGCACCCGCCGCGCCACCCTCACCACCCTGGTGCGCCAACTGGCCGACGGCACCCTCCACCTGGGCGTCGAGTCCGACTGGGCGGAGGCCCGGGCCCGCCTGCTCGGCCTGCCCGGCTTCGGCCCGTGGACGGCCGACGTCGTCGCCATGCGGGCCCTCGGCGACCCCGACGCCTTCCTCCCCACCGACCTCGGGATCCGGCGCGCCGCCCGGGAACTGGGCCTGCCCGCCACCCCGGCCGCGCTCACCGCCCGCGCCGAGTCCTGGCGCCCCTGGCGGGCCTACGCGGTCCAGTACCTGTGGGCGACGGACGGCCACCCCATCAACTTCCTGCCCGCCTGAGGAGCTTCACCGTGAAGAAGCACACCGTCATCGACAGCCCCTACGGGCCCCTCACCCTCGTCGCCGAGGACGGCGTCCTGTGCGGCCTCTACATGGCAGGGCAGCGCCACCGCCCGGCGCAGGAGACCTTCGGCGACCCCGACGACACCCCCTTCGCCGAGGCCGGGGAGCAGCTCTCCGCCTACTTCGCAGGCGAGCTGAAGGAGTTCACCCTCGAACTCCGGCTGTCCGGGACCTCGTTCCAGCGCGGCGTCTGGGACCGGCTGACCCGCATCCCCTACGGCGAGACCCGCTCCTACGGCGAACTCGCCACCGAGCTGGGCAACCCCAGGGCCTCCCGCGCGGTCGGGCTCGCCAACGGCAGGAACCCGATCGGCATCATCGTGCCCTGCCACCGGGTCATCGGCGCCGCGGGCGGCCTCACCGGCTACGGCGGCGGCCTCGACCGCAAGCGCCGCCTGCTCGACTTCGAACGGGGAACGGCCCTGTTCTAGCGCGCGCCGCGCGACCGTTCACGCCCCTCCTCGGGCGTGCCCAGCCGGCCCAGCAACGCCGGCAGCGCCGTGCCGATCGGCTCGCGGACGACCTCGTCGGCCAGGTCGTCGTACGGTGTCGGCTCTGCGTTGACGATGATCAGCCGCGCCCCGTGGTCGGCGGCCACGCCCGCGAGGCCGGCCGCGGGCTGGACCTGGAGGCTGGTGCCGACGGCGATGAAGATCTGGCAGGCCTTGGTGATGGCGACCGCCTCGCCGAGGACTACCGGGTCGAGCCGTTCGCCGAACATCACGGTCGCCGACTTGAGGATGCCGCCGCACTTCAGGCACGGCGGGTCGTCCTCACCGGCCTCGACGCGGGCGAGGGCGTCCTCCATCGGCCCCCGGGCATGGCACCGGGTGCACACCACGCTCCGTGCGGTGCCGTGCAGCTCCAGCACCTTGCGGCCGGGCAGCCCGGCGAGCTGGTGCAGCCCGTCCACGTTCTGGGTGATGACCCTGACCGGGACCCCGGAGCGCTCCAGCCCGGCCACGGCCCGGTGCGCGGCGTTCGGCTCGGCGTCGCGCGCCCCGCTCGCGCGCCGCATCAGCCACGACCGCCGCCGGATCTCCGGATCGGCCATGTAGTACTCGTACGTCACGAGCTTCTCGGCCTCCGGGTCCCGCCGCCACAGCCCGTTGGGGCCGCGGTAGTCGGGAATGCCGGAGTCGGTGGAGATGCCGGCCCCGCTCAGCAGGGCGACGAGGGGCTTGGTCATGTGGCCGAGGGTAGGACGGCGATCGAGGGCACCGCGAGCGGATATCTCCGGGTACGGTCTCGGCGACGGGCGCCGGCTGTTAGCGTCCCGGCATGGCCAAGGTGACCGTCTCGCTCGACGCCCAGCTCGTCGTCGAGGTCATGGTGCTCGCGGGGGTCGGCAACCCGCAGGACGCCGTGGAACTCGTGGTCCGTGACTACATCCAGCGCGGGCACCGCACCGAGGCACGCGTCGCCGAGCCCGAGGAGGCGCTGCGCGACGTGGACGCCGGGCCCCCGGACCCGGAGGGCTGAACCCTCAGGCGACCCGGTGGCCGTTCTCCAGCTCCGCCGTGCACGCGCCCTCCGCCAGGACGTCCAGCGCGGCCAGTACCCGGCGGCCGAGGGCGCCGGGCAGGTGGTCGGGGAGGTCCTCGCGGGGCACCAGACGCCAGGACAGGAGTTCCTCCTCCTGCAGCCGGATGGCGTCGAACTCGGTCCCGGTGAGGACTCCGCCGTCGTACAGGTACGCCACCAGCGGTGGCCGGCCCGTGCCGTGCACCCAGTCCACCGCCAGCAGCCGGCCGAGCTCCCGGTCCAGGCCGATCTCCTCGAGCGTCTCGCGGCGGGCGCCCTGGCGCGGGGTCTCCCCGTCGTCGGACTCGACGGTCCCGCCCGGAAGGGCCCACCCCTCGCGGTAGTTGGGTTCGACGAGCAGCACCCGCCCCTCGGGGTCCCGGAAGAGCGCGGCGGCCGCGGCGAGGACCCGCGGCAGGCTCGCGATGTACGCGGCGAAGGTGTCCGTGCTGGTCATCCAGGAAGGGTATCCGGATACCGGATGGCTAAAGCCCGGCTGTCGCCAGGCGCACGGTGCGTTCGGCCAGTGCGCTGATCCGTACCCCGTCGAAGCCGAAGACGGCGCTGCGCACGGTGTCCCGCAGCGGCTCCGTCCACTGGGCCGGGATCGCGGCCGCGCCGGTCATCACCCCGGCCACCGAACCGGCCGTCGCGCCGTTGGAGTCGGTGTCCAGGCCGCCGCGGACGGTGAGGGCGATGGTGCTGGTGAAGTCGCCGTCGCCGTACAGCAGCCCGGCGGTCAGGACGGCCGCGTTGGGGACGGTGTGGATCCAGCCGAGGCCGGCGGTCTCCTCGGACATCGTGTCCAGGGTCTCCGCCCAGGACAGCCGGGTCCCGTGCAGGGACGTCACCCGGCGCACGGTACGGGCCAGCCTGCTGCTCGCCGGGATAACGGCCAGCGCGCTCTCCAGCGCGTCGCGCACGTCCGGCGCGGTGAAC
Source organism: Streptomyces sp. NPDC047869 (assembly GCF_040704065.1). Taxonomy (NCBI): domain Bacteria; kingdom Bacillati; phylum Actinomycetota; class Actinomycetes; order Kitasatosporales; family Streptomycetaceae; genus Streptomyces; species Streptomyces sp. NPDC047869. Next base: position 214,865 of record NZ_JBEYRK010000007.1, on the reverse strand, counting down.
GCCGCGGAGATCAGCGCGGCCGCCCACATCGCCCCGTAGACGCCGTTGCCGGTGTGGGACAGCACCGCGTCCCGGCGGGCCAGCGAGGCCGCACGGCGCGGGTCGCCGGGGCAGGTCCAGCCGTGCACGTCGGCCCGGATCAGGGCGCCGATCCACTCCTGGTACGGGTTGTCGTACGTCGCCGTCAGCGGCGGCTTCAGACCGTTCGCGAGGTTGCGGTACGCGGCCCGTTCCGCGGTGAAGGTCTGCAGGTACGGCAGCCCGAGCAGCCACAGGTCGCCGACCTGCTCGGTGCTGAAGCCGAAACCGTGGGTCTCCAGCAGGTGCAGGCCGAGGATCGCGTAGTCGACGTCGTCGTCCCGGCAGCTTCCCCGCACGCGGCCGCGCACGCACCGGCGCCACTCGGGCCGCAGCAGGGCGGCGTCGGCCGGGTCGGTGGGCTCGGGCAGGTAGTCGGTGAGCGGCAGCGCCGCCGCCCGGCGCAGATAGCGGTCGATGCGCGCGCGTGTCCACACCTCGCCCTGCTCGACCGGCTTGCCGAGCATGTTGCCCGCGATCCGGCCGAGCCAGCCGCCGTGGACGCGGTCGGCGAGGTCCGGCCCGTTGTCGAGGTCACCCATGGCTGGTGCCTACCCGCTTTCCCCGGCCGCCTCCCAGCCGTTTCCCACGGGTCGGGCAGGGCATGGCGGCGCGGACGTCCTGCGGTTAAGGTCACAGCGGCGCGACTGGCCCCGACGTGCGCGGGGCCCGGAGAGCAAGGGGAATGCAAGGTGGCGGACGCTGCAGTGAACGGGACCCGTCGGGTGCTCATCGCCGCGGACAAGTTCAAGGGCTCACTGACGGCCGTGCGGGTCGCCGAGCGGGTCACGGCCGGGCTGCGCCGGGTCGTGCCCGATCTGGAGGTCGAGGCGCTGCCGGTGGCCGACGGCGGCGACGGCACGGTGGACGCGGCGGTCGCGGCCGGCTTCGAACGCCGTGAGGTCCGGGTGGCCGGGCCGCTCGGGCAGGAGGTCACGGCCGCGTACGCGCTGCGCGACGGCGCCGCGGTCGTGGAGATGGCCGAGGCGAGCGGGCTGCAGCGGCTGCCGGCCGGGGGGTTCGCGCCGCTGACCGCGTCGACGTACGGCTCCGGGGAACTGCTGCGCGCCGCACTGGACGCGGGCGCGCGGACGATCGTGTTCGGCGTCGGCGGCAGCGCCACGACGGACGGCGGCGCCGGGATGCTGTCGGCGCTGGGCGCCCGGTTCCTGGACTCGGACGGGGAGCCGGTGCCGCCGGGCGGCGGCGGCCTCGCCGCGTTGGCGCGGGCCGACCTGACCGGCCTCGACCCACGCCTCGACTCGGTGGAACTGGTCCTCGCCAGCGACGTCGACAACCCCCTGACCGGCCCGAAGGGCGCGCCCGCGGTGTACGGCCCGCAGAAGGGCGCCACTCCGGACGACGTGACCGCCCTGGACGCCGCGCTCGCGCACTTCGCCGAGGTGCTGGAGACCACCGTGGGCCCGCGTGCCGCCGACTTCGCGGCGGCGCCGGGCGCGGGCGCGGCCGGCGGCATCGGCTACGGCGCCCTCCTGCTGGGCGCCCGGTTCCGCCCCGGGATCGAGGTGATGCTGGACGTGCTGGGCTTCGCCCCGGCGCTGGCGCGCGCCTCGCTGGTGATCACCGGTGAGGGTTCGCTGGACGAGCAGACCCTGCACGGCAAGGCTCCGGCGGGGGTCGCCGCCGCGGCCCGGGCGGCCGGCAAGGAGGTCGTCGCGGTGTGCGGGCGGCTCGCCCTGCCCGAGGAGGCGCTGCGGCGGGCCGGGATCGGCCGGGCGTACCCGCTGACGTCCGTCGAGCCGGACGTCGCGAAGTGCATCGCCGACGCGGGGCCGATCCTGGAGCGGGTCGCGGAGCGGATCGCGCGGGACCTGCTGCGCTGAGGCCGGGGCGGGAAGCCGCCTTCCGCGACTCGGTGCTGTCCGGAAGTCCTTGATCGGCCGACGGGAACCGGGCAGCTCCTGCACGCGAAACGGGTGTGGCCCGAGTCCTCAGGACTCGGGCCACACCCGTCGGTGCCGGCGAGGGCGCTAGGGCAGCTGGGCCGCCCGCGACTCGCGGCGGTTGTCGCGGAAGTTGTTCACCCGGCGGGCCGTGGCGAACAGCGGGATCACCGCGCCCATGACGAGCTGCAGCGCGCAGCCGGTCTGCAGGAGCAGCTGCCCGCTCGGGGCCTCGAAGGCCCAGGCGGCCAGGAGGCCCATCGACAGGACGATCCAGGAGAGCATCGCCCCGGCGAGGCGGCCGCGCGGCTTCGGGTACTCGACGCGGCTCACCATCAGCCACGCGGTGCCCAGGATCGCCAGCAGGGTGGCCACGAAGGGCAGCTCCAGCAGGACGATCGAGACGACCGTCAGCGCGCCGAACGGCGAAGGCATGCCCTGGAACGTGCCGTCCTTCACCGTCACGCAGCTGAACCGCGCCAGCCTGAGCACCACCGCGAGGAGCACCACGATCGCCCCCAGCGCCGCCACCCTCTGGTGCGCGTCGTCCGCGACCATGCCGTAGACGAGGACGAAGTACGCGGGCGCCAGGCCGAAGCTGATCAGGTCCGAGAGGTTGTCCAGCTCCGCGCCCATCGGCGACGAGCGCAGCTTCCGCGCGACCAGGCCGTCGAACAGGTCGAAGACCGCCGCGCAGAGCATCAGGATGACCGCCGTGGCCGCGCTGTGGCGGGCCATGCCGGACTCCTGGCTGCCGGTGAGGTGCGGGATCAGGATGCCGGTGGTGGTGAAGTACACCGCCATGAACCCGCACGTGGCGTTGCCCAGCGTCAGGGTGTCCGCTATCGACAGGCGGAGAGAAAGAGGCATCTCCTCCTCGTCGTCCACGTCGTCGGCCTCGGGCACCCAGCCCGCCTGGGTCTCCGGATCAATCACGGTCAATGCGAGTCACCCCAGCCACGGTCTTCTGTCCGACCTCGACCGCGACCTCCACGCCCTCGGGCAGGTAGAGGTCGACACGCGAGCCGAAGCGGATCAGACCGATGCGGTCGCCCTGCTCGACCTTCGTGCCCTCGGGGATGTACGGCACGATGCGGCGGGCCACCGCGCCGGCGATCTGGATCATCTCGATGTCGCCGAGTTCGGTGTCGAAATGCCAGACTACGCGCTCGTTGTTCTCGCTCTCCTTGTTGAACGCGGGAACGAAGCCGCCGGGGATGTGCTCGACCGACGTCACGGTGCCGGCGAGCGGCGCGCGGTTCACGTGCACGTTGAGCGGGCTCATGAAGATCGCGACGCGGGTGCGGCCGTCCTTCCACGGCATGATGCTCTGCACCACGCCGTCGGCGGGCGAGATGACCCGGCCGGGGGCGATCTCGCGCTCGGGGTCGCGGAAGAACCACAGCATGCCCGCCGCGAGAGCGGTGACGGGCACGGCGACGGCCTTGGCCGCGCCCGAGCGGCGGGCGCGGGCCAGGCTGAGGGCTGCGGTGGCGACGGTCGGGAGAAGCCACGGCGATGCTCCGCGCGCGAGGCGTGCGCCTACCAGGCTGTCGCGGTGTGCAGAGGTTTGGCTGTGGGGCATGGATGACCTTCGTAGCGGATGATGCCGCGCTCTGACGGGGGACGGCGGCTTTCTCGGGATCGTACCGGTCGCAGGTCACAACTGGGCAAGCCAGGAAGCCGAGTCGGCGGCTGAAGGGTATCGACGGGGTGTGATCTTCTTCTCGAAGAAAACACCCCGTTTCCGGACAATCAGCCCTGGAATCGATACTCCTCGAGCAGCCTGCGCCCGATGATCATTTTCTGGATCTCGGCGGTGCCTTCACCGATCAGCAGCATCGGGGCCTCCCGGTAGAGGCGCTCGATCTCGTACTCCTTGGAGAAGCCGTAGCCGCCGTGGATCCGGAAGGCGTCCTCCACGACCTCCTTGCAGTACTCGGAGGCGAGGTACTTCGCCATGCCTGCCTCGAGGTCGTTTCGCTCCCCGGAGTCCTTTTTGCGTGCCGCGTTCACCATCATGGCATGCGCGGCCTCGACCTTGGTGGCCATCTCGGCCAGCTTGAACTGGATGGCCTGGTGCTGGGCGATCGGCTTGCCGAAGGTGTGCCGCTGCTGGGCGTACTGAACGCCCAGCTCGAAGGCGCGCTGCGCGACTCCGCAGCCGCGGGCCGCCACGTTGACGCGGCCGACCTCCACTCCGTCCATCATTTGGTAAAAACCTCGGCCGGTGACCCCGCCGAGCACCCGATCGGCCGGAACCCGCAGGCCGTCCATGATCAGCTCGGTGGTGTCGACGCCCTTGTAGCCCATCTTGTCGATCTTGCCCGGAATGGTCAGGCCGGGGCGGACCTCACCGAAGCCGGGCTCCTTCTCGACCAGGAAGGTCGTCATCGACTTGTGCGGGGCCGTGCCCTCGGGGTGACCTTCGTCACTTCGGACCAGAACGGCGACGAGGGACGACGTTCCGCCGTTCGTCAGCCACATCTTCTGGCCGTTCAGGACGTACTCGTCGCCGTCCTTCACCGCCTTCGACGTGATCGCCGACACATCGGAGCCGAGGCCCGGCTCCGACATGGAGAAGGCGCCGCGGATGTCGCCGGCCGCCATGCGGGGCAGGAAGTGGTCCTTCTGCTCCTGCGTGCCGTGCTGCTTGAGCATGTACGCGACGATGAAGTGGGTGTTGATGATGCCGGACACCGACATCCAGCCGCGGGCGATCTCCTCCACGCACAGCGCGTACGTCAGGAGCGACTCGCCCAGGCCCCCGTACTCCTCGGGGATCATCAGACCGAACAGGCCGAGTTCCTTCAGGCCGTCCACGATCGCTTGCGGGTACTCGTCGCGGTGCTCCAGCCCGGTCGCGACCGGAATGATCTCCTTGTCCACGAAGTCGCGGACGGTGGAAAGGATCTCCTGCTGGACGTCGGTCAGACCGGCGGTCTGGGCGAGGCGCGCCATGGTTACTTCTCCGTCTTTTCCGAAGGGTCGTTCAGCTCCGGGCGGCCGGGCTGCTCGCCGCCGCGCTCCTTGATGTACGTCTCGGTGGGCACCATGACCTTGCGGCGGAAGACGCACACCAGGGTGCCGTCCTGCTTGTAGCCCTTGGTCTCGACGTAGACGATGCCGCGGTCGTTCTTCGACTTCGACGGCCACTTGTCCAGCACGGTCGTCTGGCCGTAGATCGTGTCGCCGTGGAAGGTCGGCGCCACGTGCTTGAGCGACTCGATCTCCAGGTTGGCGATCGCCTTGCCGGAGATGTCCGGCACGGACATGCCGAGCAGCAGCGAGTAGATGTAGTTGCCCACCACGACGTTCTTGCCGAAGTCCGTCGTCTTCTCCGCATAGTTGGTGTCCATGTGGAGCGGGTGGTGGTTCATGGTGAGGAGACAGAACAGGTGGTCGTCGTACTCCGTGACCGTCTTGCCCGGCCAGTGCTTGTACGTCGCCCCGACCTCGAACTCCTCGTAGGTGCGTCCGAACTGCATCGCGCTCAGGCCTCCGGGATCTCGAACTTGCTGGTGCGCTGCATGCCGGCGGCACGGCCCTTGCCCGAGATGACCAGGGCCATCTTGCGGCTGGCCTCGTCGATCATCTCGTCGCCGAGCATCGCGGAGCCCTTCTTGCCGCCCGCCTCGGACGTGTAGTAGTCGTACGCGTCCAGGATCAGCTCGGCGTGGTCGTAGTCCTCCTGCGACGGCGAGAAGATCTCGTTGGACGCCTCGACCTGGCCCGGGTGCAGCACCCACTTGCCGTCGAAACCGAGCGCCGCGGCGCGCTGGGCGACCGCGCGGTAGCCCTCCACGTTGCGGATCTGGAGGTAGGGGCCGTCGATCGCCTGGAGGTTGTTGGCGCGGGCGGCCATCAGGATCTTCATCAGGATGTAGTGGTAGGCGTCCGCCGGGTAGCCGGGCGGCTGCTCACCCACGACCAGGGACTTCATGTTGATGGAGGCCATGAAGTCGGCCGGGCCGAAGATGATCGTCTCGACGCGCGGGGAGGCCTGCGCGATCTCGTTGACGTTGTTCAGACCCTGGGCGTTCTCGATCTGCGCCTCGATACCGATCTTGCCGACCTCGAAGCCCATCGTCTTCTCGATCTGGGTCAGCAGCAGGTCCAGCGCGACGACCTGCTGGGCCGTCTGCACCTTCGGCAGCATGATGCAGTCGAGGTTCTGGCCGGCCCCCTCGACGACCGTGACGACGTCCCGGTACGTCCATTCGGTCGTCCAGTCGTTCACCCGCACGACGCGCGTCTTGCCGGTCCAGTCGCCCTCGTTGAGGAACTTGACGATGGTGTGCCGCGCCTCGGGCTTGGCGAGCGGCGCGCACGCGTCCTCCAGGTCCAGGAAGACCTGGTCGGCGGGGAGGCCCTGGGCCTTCTCCAGAAAGCGCGGGTTGCTTCCCGGTACCGCCAGGCAGGAGCGGCGGGGGCGAAGGCGGTTGACTGTCGTCATGCGGGGACCTCCAGGGGGTCGAGCTTGTTCGCTTTCCGGATCTCGTCGGCTATGCGGCCGATGATCCCGGTGATGTCGAAGTCCTTCGGGGTGAACACCGCGGCCACACCGGCGGCCCGGAGCTCTTCGGCGTCACCGTTCGGGATGATGCCACCTGCGATCACCGGTATATCTGTGGCACCGGCCACACGCAGGCGCTCCAGCACGTCCGGTACGAGCTGCGCGTGCGAGCCGGACAGGATCGACAGGCCCACGGCGTGGACGTCCTCGGCCAGGGCGGCGTCCACGATCTGCTCGGGGGTGAGCCGGATGCCCTGGTAGACCACCTCGAAGCCGGCGTCGCGCGCGCGGACGGCGATCTGCTCGGCGCCGTTGGAGTGACCGTCGAGGCCGGGCTTGCCGACCAGGAAGCGCAGTTTGCCGACGCCCAGATCGCGGGCGGTGGCGTCCACCTTGGCGCGGACCTCGGCCATGGCCGAGCCGGCCTCGGCGGTGACGGCCACCGGTGCGGAGGACACTCCGGTCGGCGCCCGGAACTCGCCGAACACCTCGCGCAGGGCGCCCGCCCACTCGCCGGTCGTGACCCCGGCGCGGGCGCACTCCAGCGTGGCCTCCATCAGGTTGCCGGTGCCCTTGGCGGCCTCCTTCAGCCGGTCCAGGGCCTTGCAGGGGCGCGGGTGGTTGAAGGGCGGCTGGTAGCGGGTGTCCCGCCAGTTCTCCAGCGAGGCGACGACGCGGGCCTCGACCGCCGGGTCGACCGTCATGATCGCGGTGTCCAGGTCGGCCGTGAGCGGGTTCGGCTCGGTCGTCTCGAAGATGTTGACGCCGACGATCTTCTCCTGGCCGGACTCGATCCGCGCCCGCCGCTCGGCGTGCGAGGAGACGAGCTGCGCCTTGAGGTAGCCGGACTCGACGGCGGCCATCGCGCCGCCCATCTCCTGGATCCGGTCCATCTCGGTGAGGGACTCCTCCACCAGGGCGTTCACCTTCGCCTCGATGACGTGCGAGCCCTCGAAGATGTCCTCGTACTCCAGCAGGTCGCTCTCGTGGGCGAGCACCTGCTGGATGCGCAGGCTCCACTGCTGGTCCCACGGCCGGGGCAGGCCCAGGGCCTCGTTCCAGGCGGGGAGCTGCACGGCACGCGCGCGGGCGTCCTTGGAGAGGGTGACCGCCAGCATCTCGAGCACGATCCGCTGGACGTTGTTCTCCGGCTGCGCCTCGGTCAGGCCGAGCGAGTTGACCTGGACGCCGTAGCGGAAGCGGCGCTGCTTGGGGTTCTCGATGCCGTACCGCTCGCGGGTGACCTTGTCCCAGATGCGGCCGAACGCCCGCATCTTGCACATCTCCTCGACGAAGCGGACGCCCGCGTTGACGAAGAAGGAGATGCGGGCCACCACGTCGCCCATGCGCTCCTGCGGCACCTGTCCGGAGTCGCGCACGGCGTCGAGCACGGCGATCGCGGTGGACATCGCGTACGCGATCTCCTGCACCGGCGTGGCCCCGGCCTCCTGCAGGTGGTAGCTGCAGATGTTGATCGGGTTCCACTTCGGGATGTGGGAGACCGTGTACGCGATCATGTCCGTCGTCAGGCGGAGCGAGGGCCCCGGCGGGAAGACGTGCGTCCCGCGGGACAGGTACTCCTTGACGATGTCGTTCTGGGTCGTGCCCTGGAGCTTGGTGATGTCCGCGCCCTGCTCCTCGGCGACGACCTGGTAGAGCGCCAGCAGCCACATGGCGGTGGCGTTGATCGTCATCGAGGTGTTCATCTGCTCCAGGGGGATGTCCTGGAACAGCCGGCGCATGTCACCGAGGTGCGAGACGGGCACGCCCACCCGGCCGACCTCGCCGCGAGCGAGGATGTGGTCGGGGTCGTAGCCGGTCTGGGTCGGCAGGTCGAACGCCACCGACAGACCGGTCTGGCCCTTGGCGAGGTTGCGCCGGTACAGCTCGTTGGACGCCTCCGCCGTGGAGTGACCGGCGTACGTGCGCATGAGCCACGGCCGGTCCTTCTCCCTCCGCGATCCGGAGGGCTGACGCTCAGTCATCTATGACCTCCGGGTCCTCAGATGTTCCGGAAGCGGTTGATGGCGTCGATGTGCTCGGCGCGCATCTCCTCGTCGCGCACGCCCAGGCCCTCCTCGGGGGCGAGGCACAGCACGCCGACCTTGCCCTGGTGGAGGTTGCGGTGCACGTCGTAGGCCGCCTGGCCGGTGTCCTCCAGGGAGTACACCTTCGACAGGGTGGGGTGGATCTTGCCCTTGGCGATGAGGCGGTTGGCCTCCCAGGCCTCGCGGTAGTTCGCGAAGTGCGAGCCGATGATCCGCTTCAGCGACATCCACAGGTACCGGTTGTCGTACTCGTGCATGTAGCCCGAGGTCGAGGCGCAGGTGGTGATGGTGCCGCCCTTGCGGGTGACGAACACGGAGGCGCCGAAGGTCTCGCGGCCGGGGTGCTCGAAGACGATGTCGATGTCCTCGCCGCCGGTCAGCTCACGGATGCGCTTGCCGAAGCGCTTCCACTCCTTCGGGTCCTGGGTGTTCTCGTCCTTCCAGAACTTGTACCCCTCGGCGTTGCGGTCGATGATCGACTCGGCGCCCATGGAGCGGCAGATGTCCGCCTTCTGCTCGCTGGAGACGACGCAGATCGGGTTGGCGCCGCCGGCGAGGGCGAACTGGGTGGCGTAGGAGCCCAGGCCGCCGCTCGCGCCCCAGATGAGGACGTTGTCGCCCTGCTTCATGCCGGCGCCGTTGCGGGAGACCAGCTGGCGGTAGGCGGTGGAGTTCACCAGGCCCGGGGCCGCGGCCTCCTCCCAGCTCAGGTGGCCCGGCTTCGGCATCAGCTGGTTGGACTTCACCAGCGCGATCTCGGCCAGGCCGCCGAAGTTGGTCTCGAAGCCCCAGATGCGCTGCTCGGGGTCGAGCATCGTGTCGTTGTGGCCGTCCGAGGACTCCAGCTCGACGGACAGGCAGTGGGCCACGACCTCGTCACCGGGCTTCCAGGCGTTGACGCCCGGGCCGGTGCGCAGGACGACGCCGGCGAGGTCGGAACCGATGATGTGGTACGGCAGGTCGTGGCGCTTGGCCAGCTCGTTGGTGCGGCCGTAGCGCTCCAGGAACCCGAAGGTGGACAGCGGCTCGAAGATCGAGGTCCACACCGAGTTGTAGTTGACCGAGGAGGCCATCACGGCCACCAGGGCCTCGCCCGGACCCAGTTCGGGCAGCGGCACGTCGTCCAGGTGGATCGACTTGCGCGGGTCCTTGTCGCGGGTCTGCAGGCCCGCGAACATCTCCGTCTCGTCCTTGTGGACGGTGATCGCGCGGTACGACTCGGGGAGCGGCATGGCGGCGAAGTCGGCGGACGTGGCGTCCTTCGACTGGATCGCGTCCAGGATGTCCTTCACGGTCACGGTGTTGCCTCCGGCGGTGAGCGCCCTGAGGGAGGGGCGCTGGGGGATCGTCGGTGCTGCTGGGAGTGCTGCTGAGGGTTTTGAGGGTGTGCCGTCGGTTCGGCGGGGGTGGTGCTTCGGCAGCGCTTTGTGGCGCGGGAGGTTGCCTGTGACGCAGGCGTCCGGGCGCGCAGGCCGTCCGGCTTGCGGGGACAGCCGACGCACGAATGGTCTCTGCGCGCCGGCCGCCCGGACTCCCTTCAACGTATGACACCGCGTGTCATGCCGCAAGGCACTGAGTGCCAGAAGCTGCTCTCAGATGAAATCTTTACGTAACAAATGAGCGATGATCGATCGAACGGGCTCTTAAATCTCTCCGAAAAGGGCCCCTGGCATGCCAAAACGGCCACCCCGAAGGGTGGCCGTCCTCACAGGGCACGCGGTGCCTCAGCGCTCCTTGAGCGCCTCCTCGATGGTGCGCATGACCTCGTCGAGCGGGGCGTCGGTGCGGGCGACCGTCACCAGGACCTCGCCGTGCGCGGAGACCGTCGCCGGCGCCATGGTCGTCGCCGGGCCGGGGGCCGGGCCGCGTCCGGCGCCGATGCCGGTGCCGAAGGTCTTGCGGACGATGGCGAAGGCGTGGTCGAGCTGTGCCTCCACGTCGCCCTGGCCGCCGGCCCGCAGCCAGCGCCTGAGGACGTGGTTGTGGGCGGTGACGACGGCGGAGGCGGCGACCTCGGCGAGCAGCGGGTCGTCGTTGGCGTCGTCGGCGTGCGCGTGCTCGTCGAAGTGGCCGAGCAGATAACGGGTGAACAGGCGCTCGTAACGGGCCACCGAGGCGATCTCGGCCTCGCGCAGGGTGGGCACCTCGCGCGTGAGCTTGTAGCGGGCGACCGAGATCTCCGGCCGGGCCGCGTACATCCTCATGACCTCCTTGATGCCGCGGCACACCGTGTCGAGCGGATGCTCGTGCGCGGGGGCGGCGTTGAGGACCGCCTCGGCGCGGATCAGGGTGTCGTCGTGGTCCGGGAAGATCGCCTCTTCCTTGGAGCGGAAGTGGCGGAAGAACGTGCGGCGCGCGACCCCGGCCGCGGCCGCGATCTCGTCGACGGTGGTCGCCTCGTACCCCTTGGTCGCGAACAGTTCCATCGCTGCGGCCGCCAGTTCCCGGCGCATTTTCAGCCGCTGGGCGGCGGCGCGACTGCCTGCGGCACTTTCCGGCGCGTCGGGCGTGGCTGGTGTACGTGAGGACTTGGCGGGCTGGGGCATGACCCGAACGTACTGCATGTGCGCGGCAGAATGCGCAGGTCCGGGGGATCCCCCGCCCGCGAGGGGCGGGGGAGTTCCCGCTGGGCCGAGCAGTCCGCCCCAGTCCGTCTCCGTGCGGGACCAGTCGCCGACGCCGTCAGCGGCGGGCATACTCGCGGAAGCCGCGGCCGGTCTTGCGGCCGAGGCAGCCCGCGGCCACCAGGTGCTCCAGCAGCGGCGCCGGGGCCAGGCCCGGGTCGCGGAACTCGCGGTGCAGCACCTTCTCGATCGCCAGCGAGACGTCCAGGCCGACCACGTCCAGCAGCTCGAACGGGCCCATGGGGTAGCCGCCGCCGAGCCTCATCGCCGCGTCGATGTCGTCCAGCGTCGCGTAGTGCTCCTGGACCATCTTGATCGCGTTGTTGAGGTACGGGAACAGCAGCGCGTTCACGATGAAGCCGGCCCGGTCGCCGCAGTCCACGGCGTGCTTCCTGATCCGCCCGCAGACCTCGCGGACGGTGGCGTGCACGTCGTCGGCCGTCAGGACCGTGCGCACGACCTCCACCAGCTTCATCGCCGGGGCCGGGTTGAAGAAGTGCATGCCGATCACGTCCTGCGGGCGCGAGGTGGCACGGGCGCAGGCGACGACGGGCAGCGAGGAGGTGGTGGTGGCCAGCACCGCGCCCGGCTTGCAGACCTTGTCCAGCGCCGCGAAGAGCTGCCGCTTGACCTCCAGGTCCTCGGCCACCGCCTCGACCGCCAGGTCGACGTCGGCGAAGGCGTCGTAGGAGCCCGCCGGGGTGATCCGGCCCAGGGTCTCGGCGGCCGCCTCGGCGGTCATCCGCCCCTTGTCGACAGAGCGCGAAAGCGACTTGCCGATACGGGCCTTGGCCGTCAGCGCCTTCTCCTCGCTGCGGGCGGCGAGGACGACCTCGTAGCCGGCCTTGGCGAAGACCTCGGCGATGCCGGAGGCCATGGTGCCCGAGCCCGCGACACCGACGGACCGGACCGGACGCCCCTCGGCCCCGTCGGCGCCGGCGGCCGGCGTCAGCGGGTCCGGCACGACCGTCGCGCTGCCCGGCGCCTCGTAGGTGTAGAAGCCGCGTCCGGACTTGCGGCCGGTCAGGCCCGCCTCGCTGAGCTGCTTGAGGATCGGGGCGGGGGCGTGCAGCCGGTCGCGGGACTCGGCGTACATGGCGTCAAGGACGGTGCGCGCGGTGTCGATGCCGATCAGGTCCAGCAGGGCCAGCGGGCCCATGGGCAGGCCGCAGCCGAGCCGCATCGCGGCGTCGATGTCCTCGCGGGAGGCGTACTTCGCCTCGTACATCGCGGCGGCCTGGTTGAGGTAGCCGAAGAGCAGCCCGTCCGCGACGAACCCGGGGCGGTCGCCGACCGCGACCGGCTCCTTGCCCAGCTCGATCGCGAGATCCGTGACCGCGGCGACCGCGGCCGGCGCGGTCAGCACCGAGGAGACGACCTCGACCAGCTTCATCGCCGGGGCCGGGTTGAAGAAGTGCAGGCCCAGCACGCGCTCGGGGCGCGCGGAGTCGGCGGCGAGACGGGTCACGGACAGCGCGTTGGTGCCGGTCGCCAGGATGGTCTCCGGACGCACGATGCCGTCCAGCTCGCGGAAGATCTGGTGCTTGATCTCGTACGACTCCGGGACCACCTCGATGACCAGGTCGGCGTCGGCCGCCGCGCGCAGGTCGGTGGAGAGGCGGACCCGGGCCAGGAGGCCGGCGCGGTCCTGCTCGGTCAGCCGGCCGCGCTCGACGGCGCGGGCGGTGGCGGCCTCCAGGGCGGCGAGCGCCCGTGCGGTCTGGGCCTCGGCGACGTCGATGCCGATCACCTCGCGGCCCGCCTTGGCGAGGACCTCGGTGATGCCGGTGCCCATGGTGCCGAGGCCGACGACGGCGATCGTCTTGAGCGGGGACAGAGGGGTGTCGGACAGGGGAGTGGCCATCGCGGGACTCCAGGAATGAGGGTGACGACTGGGAACGCGCCGGGTGCGCCCGAAGGCGCACACCGGGGCGGAGTGGAGTGCGGGTGTTGCCGGGCTGCTGGCGCACACGCCCGGTGCCGGAACCGCGGGCGTGCACACGCCCGGGAACGGCGGAATCCGACCGGCTCTGTCCCGAAGCCGGGTCGTACTGCGGTACCGAGGTACCGAACCGACCGGCGCACGACGGCTGCGTCACCAAACCGTCGTGAGCGAACAGCGAGTGGGTAACTCGCTCGTCTGAGCTTAACCGGCCAGTAACGAGCGCGCCAGCCCCGCGCCGGAGCCGACTTTGTGATGTAGCTCCCTCCGCGCCGGCGACCGGCCTACGCTGGCCCCGTGGACGAAGAGTTGCGATCGCTCACGGAACGCTTACGGCAGGAGTCGCACGGCTCGCCCGGTTACGAGCGGCTGCTGACGACCGGGGACCACGACGAACTGGCCGGGGTGCTCACCGCGCCCGGACAGCCGCTGTGGGCCCGGGAACTGGCCGCGTTCCGGCTGGGCCGGGCCGGCGACCGGCGCGCCTTCGAAGCGCTCGTGCTGCTGCTCAACCACCGCGACCCGCCCCGCTGCGCCGCCGCCGCCCACGCTCTCGCCCGGCTCGGCGACCCGCGTACGGCCCGTGCCGCGGCGGCCCTCGCCACCAACGAACTGCGCGTCGCCTACGCCCTGTACCCGGTACGGCTCCTGGTCGAGCTACGCGCCCCGGAGTCCGTACCCGCGCTGATCGCCACCCTGGAGCGCCGGCTGCGCCCGCACGACCCCTACCGGCGGGTGGCCCTCGCCTGCGTGGACGGTCTCGGCGCCCTCGGCGACGCCCGCGCCCGGCGGGTGCTGGGCGAGGCCCTGGCGCACCCGGCCCTCGCCGAGGCGGCGGTACGCGCGCTGGCGCGCATCCCGCGCCAGGACCGGAAGTGACGCCGGGTCAGCCGCCCAGCGTCCGGGCGTACCGCACCTCGGGCACGAGTTCGCCGCCCGCCTCGAAGGGCTCCTCGGCGCCGTCCCGGCGGAAGCCGGCCCGCTCGTAGAAGCGGCGGGCGCGCGTGTTCTCCTTCAGCACCCACAGGAACATGCGCGGGTACCCGGCGCACCGCTCGACCGACTCCGCCAGCAGTGCCCGCCCCACTCCGGTCCCGAGATGGTCCGGGTCGAGGTAGATGGCGTACAACTCGGCGTCGGCGGTGCGCACTTCACCGTCGCGGTACGGCCCGTACGCCGCCCAGCCGACCACTTCGCCGCCCCGCTCGGCGACCAGGTTCACCACGGCGCCGTTCCCCTGCGCGAACCAGGTCCGCCGCCGCTCGGCGTCCCGCGCCACGCTGAGCGCGTCCAGATACGGCTGCGGCATGAGCCCGCGGTAGGCGTGCCGCCAGCCCCGGACACGGATCTCCGAGACACGGTCGCAGTCGTCGAGGGTCATCGGGCGGATGCGGAGGGAGGGGTCGTCCATGACCGCACCCTAAGGAGCCCGCTCCGCCCGGCGCCCGTGAATTTCCGGCGGCCCGGCCGGCGCGGGGCCGGCCGGGCCGATCGTGAGGCTGCGGACAAGGCCTAGCCGCGGAAGCCCAGCAGCCGGTGCAGCTCCGCGCCCCGAGAGGCCGTCGGGGCCGCCTTGTCCGCCGGGGGCTCGGGGTCCGGCGTCCTCTCGCACACCGCGTCGGCCGTACCGGCCGTGCCGCCCTGGCGCGGGAGCCTGCCGTCGGACAGGTAGTCGGCCAGGTACCGGTCCAGGCACGCGTTGCCGCTGAGGCTGATGCCGTGGTTGCCGCCGCCCTCCTCGACCACCAGGCGGGAACCGGCCAGCAGCCGGTGGGCCGCCACCCCGCCCGCGTACGGCGTCGCCGCGTCGTCGGTCGCCTGGAACAGCAGCGCCGGCGGCAGCTTCGTGTTGGCGACGTCCACCGGCCGCTTGGACCCGGTCGGCCAGAACGCGCACGGTGCGTTGTACCAGGCGTTGTTCCAGGCCATGAAGGGCGCCTTCGCGTACACCCCCCAGGTCTCCGTCCGCCAGCGGTTCCAGTCACGCGGCCAGGACACGTCACGGCACTGCACCGCCGCGTAGACGCTGTACCCGTTGTCGCCCGGGCCGTCCACGGCGCCGTAGTCCTGGTACGCCTTCACCAGCGGCCCGGTCCTGCCCTCGTTCACATAGGCCGCGAACGCCGTCGCGAGGTGCGGCCAGTAGCCGTTGTAGTAGCCGCCGGGGATGAAGGCGTCCTCCAGTTCGGCGGCGCCCACCTTGCCGCCGGCCGGCTTCTTCGCCAGGGCCGCCCGCATCGCGTACCACTTGGCCTCGACCTTCGCGGGGTCCTTGCCCAGCCGGTACGTGGCGTCGTGCCGGGCGGTCCAGGCCATCAGGGCCCGGTGGCGGGTGTCGAAGGCGTAGTCCTGGCCGACGTTGTCCTCGTACCAGACGCCCGTCGGGTCCACGACCGAGTCCAGCACCAGACGCCGTACCCGCTCGGGGTAGAGCTTGGCGTACACCGCGCCCAGATAAGTGCCGTACGAGTACCCGAAGTAGCTGATGCGCGGCGCGCCCAGGGCCCGGCGGACGGCGTCGATGTCATGGACGGCGTCGACGGTGTCGATGTACGGCAGCACGTCCGCGTACTTGCGGCCGCAGGCGGCGGCGAAGGACCGGGCGCGCTCCAGGTTAGTCCGCTCCAGCGCGGGTGTGGCGGGCACGGTGTCGGGCCGCACCGGCGCGAAGCGGCCGTTCGAGCAGTCCAGCGCGGGCGTGCTCTTCCCGACACCCCGCGGGTCGAAGCCGATGACGTCGTACTGGGCCGCCACCGACTTCGGCAGCGCCGACGCGACGTAGCCGGCGAGCCTGAGACCGCTGCCGCCGGGGCCGCCGGGGTTGACCAGCAGCGGGCCCTGGGAGGTCGGGGCGGTGTGCGGGACGCGGGACAGGGCGAGCGTGATCTGCCGGCCGGACGGCCGCGCGTGGTCCAGCGGTACCTTCAGTGACGCGCACTGCAGGGCCGGGTAGTCGTCGGTGCCGCACTTCTTCCAGCTGAGCTTCGGCGCCGGAGCGGTGGGGGCCGCCTGGGCGGGGACGGCCGTGACCGAGCCCGCCACCATGGCGGCGGCTGCGCACAGCACGGCTGCGCGTGTCCTCATGGGTCCTCCCGGGACGGAGGGTGACGCGAACCGTGTGATCACGGTCCTCGCCGGATCGTCCCGGAATCGACGCCCTGCGGAACCCGTTCTGTCGATACTTGACCCAATTGGGCCGAGGGATGCCCTCCAACGCTCCCGGAGTCCGACGCTCGCGGAGTCCGACGCTCCCGGAGTCCGGCGCCCTCAGAGGAGGGTGAGCTGGGTCGGCTCCGCGGGGGCGGGCGCCTCGGCCGCCTCGGCCGGGCGGATCCGCCGGGCCGCGCCCGCGCGCGTGGGGCCGATGCCGTACTCCTGGGCGAGGTCGTGCACCTGGCGGGTGATGCGGCGCTGGTACCACTTGGGCGCGTAGGCGCCCTCCGCGTACAGCCGCTCGTAGCGGCGTACCAGGTGCGGGTGGTGCTGTCCGAGCCAGGCCATGAACCACTCCCGCGCGCCGGGCCGCAGATGCAGCACCAGGGGCGTCACCGAGGTGGCCCCGGCCGCCGCGATCGCCCGCACCGTCTCGCGGAGCCGGTCCGGGTGGTCGCTCAGGAAGGGGATGACCGGTGCCATCAGAACCCCGCAGCCGATGCCGTGCTCGCCGAGGACGCGGACCACGTCCAGCCGCCGCTCGGGCGCGGGAGTGCCCGGCTCCACGGTGCGCCACAGCCCGGTGTCCATGAAGCCCACCGAGACCGAGATGCCGACGTCCGTCACCCGGGCGGCCCGGGTCAGCAGCTCCAGGTCGCGCAGGATCAGGGTGCCCTTGGTCAGGATCGAGAAGGGGTTCGCGTGCTCGGTGAGGGCCGAGATGATGCCCGGCATCAGCCGGTAGCGGCCCTCGGCGCGCTGGTAGCAGTCGACGTTGGTGCCCATCGCCACGTGGTCGCCCTGCCAGCGGCGCGAGGCGAGCTGACGGCGCAGCAGCTCGGGAGCGTTCACCTTCACCACGATCTGGGTGTCGAAGCCGATGCCCGTGTCGAGGTCCAGGTAGCCGTGCGTCTTGCGGGCGAAGCAGTAGACGCACGCGTGCGTGCAGCCGCGGTACGGGTTCACCGTCCACTCGAACGGCATCCGGGAGGCGCCCGGCACCCGGTTGAGGATCGAGCGCGCCCGGACCTCGTGGAACGTGATCCCCCGGAACTCGGGCGTGTCGAAGGTGCGGGTGGTCACCGCGTCCGCGCCGAACAGGGCCGGGTCGGCCCGGCGGTGTTCGGGCTCGCCGGTGAGGTTCTCCCAGCGCATGAGGCCTCCTCGGTAGCACTGCCGCACAGAATAGAACATCTGTTCCCATGATCGTGCGACCCCCGATTTGGGCGGCCGGGCACCGGGGTGGTTGGCTTGCTCCCACTTCGAGAAAACAGGTCCTGGAGGAACGCAATGGCGCAGGTCGAGGCCACTACGGAGCGGGTCGTCGCGGCGGACGCGGAGAAGGTGTTCGACGCCCTCGCCGACTACAGCGGCACACGGCAGCGGCTGCTGCCCGAGCACTTCAGCGAGTACGAGGTGCGCGAGGGCGGTGACGGGGAGGGCACCCTCGTGCACTGGAAGCTCCAGGCCACCAGCAAGCGGGTGCGCGACTGCCTGCTGGAGGTCAGTGAGCCCACCGACGGCGAGCTGGTCGAGAAGGACCGCAACTCCTCCATGGTCACCACCTGGCGCGTCACCCCCGCCGGCGAGGGGGGCTCCCGGGTCGTCGTCACCACCACCTGGCAGGGCGCGGGCGGCATCGGCGGCTTCTTCGAGCGCACCTTCGCGCCCAAGGGCCTCGGCCGGATCTACGACGCCGTCCTCGCCAACCTGGCGCGCGAAGTGGAGAAGTGACCGGGCGCGTCCGCGGCTGACCCCAAACGCCGCCTGCCGACCGGGTGTTGTGTCCCTCACCGGTTCGAGTGGAATCGCATCCCGTCCGAGCTTGTGCCGTAACTCGCCGTACTTGTCCGCAGTTGTCGTCTCGCGCGGCGATTGTGTGACAGGTGCGACGAGGGGAGCGGTACGTGGGCGGGACGACTCTGGTGCGGGACGAGCCGGTCGCGGCACCCCCCGGGACACCCGCGCCCCCACCACCCCGGACCGCCGAACTCGGCGCCCGGCAGGTGCGGCTGGTCTTCCTCGGGCTGATGCTGGCGCTGCTGCTCGCGGCGCTGGAGCAGATGATCGTCGCCACCGCGCTGCCGAAGATCGTCGGCGAGCTGCACGGCCTGGACAAGATGTCCTGGGCGATCACCGCCTATCTGCTCACCGCCACCATCGGCCTGCCGCTGTACGGCAAGCTCGGTGACCTCTTCGGCCGCAAGGGCGTCTTCCAGTTCGCCATCCTGGTCTTCGTGGCCGGTTCCGCGCTCGCCGGACGGGCGCAGACCATGGACCAGCTCATCGCCTTCCGCGCCGTGCAGGGCGTCGGCGCGGGCGGGCTGATGATCGGGGTGCAGGCGATCATCGCCGACATCGTGCCGCCCCGGCAGCGCGGCCGCTACATGGGCCTGATCGGCGCCGCGTTCGGTGTCGCCTCCGTCGCCGGTCCACTGCTCGGCGGCTACTTCACCGACCATCTCTCCTGGCGCTGGTGCTTCTACATCAACGTCCCTTTCGGCCTGCTCACCCTCGCCGTGGTAAGCGCCGTCCTCAAACTCCCCAGGCCCCGCGTCCGCGCCCGGCTCGACGTGCCCGGCGCGCTGCTGCTCGCCGCCGCCTCCACCTGCCTGGTGCTGCTCACCAGTTGGGGCGGCACCGAGTACGCCTGGGGCTCACGGGAGATCCTCGGCCTCGGCGCGGGCGCCCTGGCCGCCACCGTCCTCTTCCTCGTCGCCGAGCACTTCGCCGCCGAACCCCTCATCCCGCTGCGCCTGTTCCGGGACTCCGTCTTCAACGTCACCGGCCTGGTCGGCCTGGTGATCGGTGTGGCGCTGTTCGGCGCCGCCAGCTATCTGCCGACCTTCCTGCAGATGGTCGACGGGGCCAGCGCCACCGAGTCCGGGCTGCTGATGCTGCCCATGATGGCCGGCATCGTCGGCGCCTCGATCATCGGCGGGCAGCTCATCAGCCACACCGGGCGGTACAAGCTCTACCCCGTCCTCGGCGGCGCCCTGTCCGCCGTCGGCATGTGGCTGCTGTCCCGGCTCGAGGTGGACACGCCCCGGCTGTACTACAGCGTCTGGATGGCCGTCCTCGGCGCCGGCATCGGCCTGGTGATGCCGGTCCTGGTGCTCGCCGTGCAGAACTCCGTGCGCCCCGCCGACCTCGGCACCGCCACCAGCGCCAACAACTACTTCCGGCAGATCGGCGGCAGCGTCGGCGCCGCCGTCTTCGGCACGCTCTTCGCCGGCCGGCTCACCGACGCCCTGCGGCGCGAACTGCCGCCGCGCGCGGGCGCCGGACTGCCCGACCCCGAGTCCCTGACCCCGCAGCTCGTGCACGCGCTGCCACCGGCGCTGCGCGACGCCTACATCCGCGCCTACGCCGACGCGATGCCCCGGATCTTCCTCTACCTGGTCCCGGTGCTCGTCCTCGGCCTGCTCATCGCCTTCTTCCTCAAGGAGAAACCGCTGGTGTCCCACAACGCCGCCGAAACCGGGCCCGCGTCCCCGGCCACCCCCATCCCGCAGGCCCGCCACCAGCAGCCCCCGGCCGCGGCGTCCCGCTCGCCGTACGCCGCCGGAGTGCCCGTCTGCGGCACGGTGCAGCATCCCGACGGGACCGTGGTGCCCCGCGCGGCGCTCACCCTCATCGACGTCGCGGGCCAGCAGATCGGGCGCGGTGCGAGCGGTGACGACGGGCGCTACGCCCTCGCCACGCCCGGCGTCGGCTCGTACGTGCTGATCGCCGCCGCAGGCGGCCACCAGCCGCAGGCCGTCTCCGTCACCGTCGGCGAACGGCCCGTCGAACTCGACGTCGTCCTCGGCGGCGCCGGACGCCTCGCCGGCAGCGTGCTCACCGCCGACGGCAGCCCCGTCCGGGACGCCACCGTCACCCTCACCAACGTGCACGGCGAGGTCGTCGCCAGCACCCGCAGCGGCCGTGAGGGCGGTTACGTCATCACCGAGCTGGTGGCGGGCGAGTACACCCTCGCCGCCAGCGCGCCCGCCTTCCGGCCCGCCGCGCTCCCGGTCACCGTGCAGGCCGCCCGGGAGACCCGGCAGGACGTCGAACTCTCGGGCGGCGCCGTGCTGCGGGGCACCGTCCGGGCGAGCGGCGGCCGTCCGGTGGAGGACGCCCGCGTCACGCTCCTGGACGCCGCCGGGAACGTGGTGGACACCCTCACCACCGGAGCCGACGGAGCGTTCCGGTTCGTGGACCTGTCCTCCGGCGAGTACACGGTCATCGCCGCGGGTTACCCGCCGGTCGCGACCGTCCTGCAGGTCGCCGGCGGCGGCCGCACGGAGCGGGATCTCCAACTCGGCCACGAGGACTGACGGGGGCGCACGCAGGGCGCTGAGCTGCGCGCCGGGGCGGTCCGGCGACATCAATTCCCGGATTGCCGCACATCGCGACCGGCCGCCGCCGTACCGTAGTGGCGGGCGGCACAGATCGTTTGCGAACAGCCGTGGGGAGAGAGGGCCGGGGCCATGGACCATGGCAGCGAGCGGGACACACCTCCCGGCCGCGGCGCCGACGACGCCGCGGCGGGCCGGATTCCGCTTGCCGTCGTGGTCGTGGACCGCGACGGCCTGGTGTCCCACTGGAGCAGTGGCGCGGGCCGTCTGTTCGGTGTCGGCCGGGAGGACGCCGTGGGGCGCCCCGCGGTGGATCTGCTGCCGGTATCCGGCGCGCTCTCCGACGACCCGCACGCCGACGCGGCGCCGGACGCCTACGGCCCCTACGACACGTACGACGGCCTCGGCCCCGACCTGGAGTCCTCGCTCGGCGGCCGTACCGCCTACCCGGCGGCCGGCCGGGCCCGCCAGTTCCCGCACAGGGACGCGAGTTCCGGTGCCGGGGCGGCCGACGGCGAGCGGATCGACGTGCTCTGGTGGGCCTACCCGCTGGTCGGCCCCGGCCCGTTCCGGCTGCTGGTGCTCGCCGCCGACGCCGCCCGGCTGCGCGAGGAGCGCGGCTACGACGACGAGACGGCCGAGCACATCTCGCCCGGTTTCGCCCGCCACACCGAACTTCCCGCCTCCGACGAACTCGAGCGGCGGCTCCCCGAGATCCTGCCCAGCATGGGCCCCGACCTCAGCGGCCGCATCGTCTCCCAGATCCTCGAACTCGGCTATCCCGTCCTGGAGTTCAGCCAGTTCGACCGGGTGCCGGTCACCCCTTACTGGGGTGTGCCGCGCCGCCCCGGCCGCAGCCGCGCCGAGGCCGTCGTACCGCAGCAGCGGACCGCGCCCGTGATCCCGGCCGGAGCCGAACGGGACCTGGAGTACGCCGCCGTGCGCGAGCGGCTGGAGTTCCTCAACGAGGTCAGCTCCGGCATCGGCACCTCGCTCGACCTCGGCGAGACCATCCGCGAGGTCACCAGCGCCGCCGTCCCCCGCTTCGCGGACTTCGCCGGCACCCATCTGCGTTCCGCGGTGCTCGCCGGCGAGGGCTTCCCGGACGGCCCGCCGGACGCGAGCACGGTGATGCACCGGGTCTGGGTCGAGCACAACGACGAACCGGGCCGCTGGGACGACACCGTGCCGGTCGGCGAGACCTTCGCCTTCCCCGAGCACACCCCGTTCTACAAGTGCATGGTGACGGGCGAGCCGGTGCTGATCCCGAGGGTCACCGAGGAGCTGTCCGGCCGCATCGCCGGCGAGTTCGAGAAGCGCGACCTCAGGCCGCTCATCAGCGGCCGCTCCCTGCTGATCGTGCCGCTCAAGGCGCGCAACGTCGTCCTCGGCTTCATGGTGCTGATGCGCCGCCCGGACCGCGCCGCGTTCGACGACATGGACCGCACCACGGGCGCCGAACTGGCCGCCCGCGCCGGCCTGGTGCTCGACAACGCCCGTATGTACACGTACCAGGAGAACGTCGCCGACACCCTGCAGGACAGCATGCTGCCGCAGGTCACCCCGCGGATGGCGGGCTGCGACGTGGCGACCCGCTACCTGCCCGGCACCCGGCTCGGCCGGATCGGCGGTGACTGGTTCGACACCATCAAGCTGCCCGGCTCCCGCACCGCCCTCGTGGTCGGCGACGTCATGGGCCACGGGCTGAACTCGGCCGCCATGATGGGGCAGTTGCGCACGGCCGTACAGACCATGGCCACCATGGAGACCCCGCCCGCCCAACTGCTGCGCAACCTCGACGACCTCGCCCGGCGGCTCGGCGAGAACTACCTCGCCACCTGCCTCTACGCGGTCTACGACCCGATCCGCGGCGAACTGCACCTCGCCAACGCCGGGCACATCCCGCCCGTGCTGGTGCGGGCCGAGAACGGCCGCAGCGAACTGCTCGACCTGCCGACCGGCGCGCCCATAGGCGTGGGCGGTGTCCCCTTCGAGGCCACCGTCGTCCGGGTCGCGCCCGGCGACCGGCTGGTGCTGTGCACCGACGGCCTGGTCGAGGTGCGCGGCTCCGACATCGGCGAGGGCCTGGCCGCGCTCTGCGAGTCCGCCGCCCATCCCGCGGCCTCCATGGACGACGCCTGTGACACCATCATCCGGGCCCTCAACACCCATGGCGGCCGCAAGGACGACGTCGCCCTGCTCATGGCCCGGCTCAACGGCATCCCCGGCGACCACGTCGCCGATTGGCACTTCGACGCGGACCCGCGCGAGGTCGCCCGGGCCCGGGGCCTGGTCCGCGACCGGCTGCTGGACTGGGATCTGCCGCAGGCCGTGGAGACGGCGCGACTGCTGGTCAGCGAGGCCGTCACCAACGCCGTACGGCACGGCGGGGGCGGGCGCGTCGGACTCCGAGTGGTCCGCACCGACGCGCTGCTGTTCGAGGTCACGGACGACGAGCCCGCCCTGCCCAGCATGCTCGCCGCGGGGCCGTACGACGAGGCCGGGCGCGGGCTGCGGGTGGTCAGCAGACTCGCCCGCGAGTGGGGCGCCAGCGCCACCGGCCACCGCAAGACCGTCTGGTTCGAACAGGGCCTCACCGAAGGGCGATGAACCGGGGCGCGCCGTCTGCTCCGAGCGCCCCCGGCGATGGCCGCGGTCCGTACATCCGGTGAAGGCGACCTCCAGCCCCTTGCCCCGCACACGGCGGTCGCGATATCCCGATCACGCAACCGACCGTGGGGAGACCGCCATGAACGTCTCGGACAACTACCGCAACTCCTGGGAGAGTTACTGGCGGGAGACCGCCGACGGGACGGGAGAGGCGATCTGGGACTCCGACCCGTCCCTGAGTGCCGAGCCGCACAGCGCGCTGCTCCTGCCGTACGCGGACACCGGGCGCGCCATAGTGGACCTCGGCTGCGGCAACGGCACCCAGACGCGCTTCCTCGCCACCCGGTTCGCCCGCGCCGTCGGCGTCGACCTCTCGCACGCCGCCGTCGAGCACGCCCGGCGCGCCACGAACGGCGGCCCGGTCGAGTTCCAGCAGCTCGACCTGACCGACACCGGCGCCGTACGGGAGCTGCACGAGCGGCTCGGCGACAGCAATGTCTACATGCGCGCCGTCATCCACCAGAGCGAGCCGCACGCCCGCGCCGCGGTGGCCGCCGCGGTCGCCGAGCTCCTCGGCACCGACGGACGCGCGTTCGTCGTCGAGCTGACGTCCGGATCCCGCGACGTCCTCAAGCTGGCCGCCGGCGGGCCCGAGGGGCCGGGGCCCAAGCTGCGCCGGGTCTTCCACCACGGCCTCAAGCCCGCCGACGCCGACGACGAGGAGATCCCGCGCCTGCTCGGCGAGGCCGGCCTCGAGATCCTGGCCACCGGCGAGACCACCGTGCCGCAGACCGAGCACCTGGCCGACGGCACCCGCATCGACCTGCCCGCCCGCTGGTTCGTGCTCGCCGGCAAGTGACGAGGTCCCGGGGCCGGCGGTCCTGCGCACGGGGGTCGTAGCCGCCGCCCCGGGGCACCGCGTAACGTGCGGTGCATGAAGATCCTCATCAGTGCGGACATGGAGGGTGCCACCGGCGTCACCTGGCCGGCCGACGTGCTCCCGGGGACGCCGCAGTGGGAGCGGTGCCGGTCCATGTTCACCTCCGACGTGAACGCCGCCGTGCTCGGCTTCTTCGACGGCGGCGCCGACCAGGTGCTCGTCAACGAGGCCCACTGGACCATGCGCAACCTGCTCCTGGAGCAGCTCGACGAGCGGGTCGAGATGCTCACCGGCCGGCACAAGTCGCTCTCCATGGTGGAGGGCGTCCAGCACGGCGACGTCGACGGCATCGCGTTCATCGGCTACCACGCGGGCGCCGGCATGGAGGGCGTCCTCGCCCACACCTACCTCGCGAACCAGATCACCGGGGTGTGGGTGAACGACGTCCGCGCGAGCGAGGGTCTGCTCAACGCGCACGTCGTCGCCGAGTACGGCGTCCCCGTCGTGCTCGTCACCGGCGACGACCTGGCCTGCGAGGACGCCCTCGGGTACGCGCCCGAGGCGCTGAAGGTCGCGGTCAAGGACCATGTGTCCCGGTACGCGGCGGTCTGCCGTACTCCGGCCCGCACCGCCACCGACATCCGCGCCGCGGCCAAGGAGGCCGCACGGCTCGCCGTCCGGTACGAGCCGGTGCGGGGCGGCCCGTTCGCGGTCGCCGTCGAGTTCGACGCCGAGCACCTGGCGATGGCCGCGACCGTCGTGCCGGGCGTGGCACGCGTCGGCGAGCGCAAGGTGGCGTACACCAGCGACACCATGTACGAGGGAATCCGTACCTTCAAGGCGGTCACCACGATCGTCTCGGCCGCAGTGGAGGAGCAGTATGGCTGACCAGCAGGCCCTGGACGAGGTGGTGGAGTTCACCTCCGGCCTGATCCGCATCGACACCACCAACCGGGGCGGCGGCGACTGCCAGGAGCGGCCGGCGGCCGAGTACGCGGCCGAGCGGCTGGCCGGGGCGGGCCTTGAACCCCTGATGCTGGAGCGGACCCGGGGGCGGAGCAATGTGGTCGCCCGGATCGCGGGCACCGACCCGTCCGCCGACGCGCTGCTGGTGCACGGCCACCTCGACGTGGTGCCGGCCGAGGCCGCCGACTGGAGCGTCGACCCGTTCTCGGGTGAGATCCGAGACGGCGTGGTGTGGGGCCGCGGCGCCGTCGACATGAAGAACATGGACGCGATGATCCTCGCGGTCGTCCGCTCCTGGGCCCGGCAGGGCGTACGGCCCCGCCGGGACGTCGTCGTCGCGTTCACCGCCGACGAGGAGGCCAGCGCCGAGGACGGCTCCGGGTTCCTCGCCGACGAGCACCCGGAGCTGTTCGAAGGCTGCACCGAGGGTGTCAGCGAGTCGGGCGCCTTCACCTTCCACGACGGCTCCGGGCGGCAGATCTACCCGATCGCAGCGGGGGAGCGGGGCACCGGCTGGCTGAAGCTGACCGCGCGCGGCCGGGCCGGACACGGCTCCAAGGTGAACACGGAGAACGCGGTCACCCGGCTCGCCGCCGCCGTCACCCGCATCGGCGAGCACGAGTGGCCGCTCAGGCTCACCCCGACCGTGCGGGCCGCGCTCGGCGAACTCGCCGCCCTGTACGGCGTCGACGCCGACTTCGAGGACGTGGACGGGCTGCTGAGGAAGCTGGGCCCGGCCGCCAAGCTGGTCGAGTCCACCGTCCGCAACAGCGCCAACCCGACGATGCTGGACGCCGGTTACAAGGTCAACGTCATCCCGGGCGAGGCGGTGGCCTACGTGGACGGACGGTATCTCGCGGGCGGCGAGGAGGAGTTCCGCGCCACCCTCGACCGGCTCACCGGGCCGGACGTGGAGTGGGAGTTCGCCCACCACGAGGTCGCCCTGCAGGCCCCCCTGGACTCGCCCACCTACGCGAAGATGCGGGCGGCCGTCGAGGAGTTCGCGCCCGAGGGGCACGTGGTGCCGTACTGCATGTCAGGCGGCACGGACGCCA
Source organism: Streptomyces sp. NPDC047869 (assembly GCF_040704065.1). Lineage (NCBI taxonomy): Bacteria > Bacillati > Actinomycetota > Actinomycetes > Kitasatosporales > Streptomycetaceae > Streptomyces > Streptomyces sp. NPDC047869. Next base: position 188,746 of record NZ_JBEYRK010000007.1, on the reverse strand, counting down.
AGCAGTTCTCGCGGCTCGGTATCACCGGCTACGGCTTCGCACCGCTGAAGCTCCCCGAGGATCTCGACTACCAGGCGCTCTTCCACGGCGTCGACGAGCGCGTCCCCGTCGAGGCGCTGCACTTCGGTGTCCGTGTCCTCGACCGGTTCCTGCGGACGGCCTAGACGATGGGGGAAGACATGAAGCAGCCGTACGGTTCGTGGCCCTCGCCGATCGACGCGGCGCTGGCCGCGGCGCACGACGGTCAGCCGGAGTGGGTGGGCTTCGTCGGCGACGAGGTCTGGTGGACCGAGCCCCGGCCCGCCGAGGGCGGCCGCCGGGCCCTGGTGCGGCGCACGGCCGAGGGCACCGAGGAGTCGGTACTGCCCCCGCCGTGGAACGTGCGCACCCGCGTCATCGAGTACGGCGGCCGGCCGTGGACCGGAACGGTCCAGGACGGCGCGCCCCTGGTGGTGTTCGCGAACTTCGCCGACCAGCGGCTGTACCGGTACGAGCCCGGCGGCGAGCCGCGCCCGCTCACCCCTTCGTCACCGGTGGCGGGCGGACTGCGCTGGGCGGAGCCGCGGGTGGACCTCGCCAGGGGCGAAGTGTGGTGCGTGCTGGAGGAGTTCACCGGGGAGGGACCGGACGACGTACGGCGCGTCCTGGCCGCCGTACCGCTGGACGGCTCGGCCGCCGAGGACCGGGCAGCCGTACGGGAACTCGTCCCGGAGAAGCACCGGTTCGTGACCGGGCCCCGGCTCTCGCCCGACGGCCGCCGGGCCGCCTGGCTGGCCTGGGACCATCCGCGGATGCCGTGGGACGGCACGGAGCTGCTCGTCGGCGAGGTCGGTGACGACGGCACCCTGCACACGGTCCGCACGGTCGCCGGCGGCCCCGAGGAGTCCGTCGCGCAGGTGGACTGGGCCGCCGACGGTGCCCTGCTGTACTCCAGTGACCGCGGCGGCTGGTGGAACCTCTACCGCGACGGCACCCCGCTGTGCCCGCGCGAGGAGGAGTTCGCCGGGCCGCTGTGGAAGCTCGGCCTGAACTGGTTCGCGCCGCTGGACAACGGCCTGATCGCGGTCGTGCACGGCCGCGGGGCCGCCGGACTCGGGATACTGGACCCCGAGTCCGGCGAGGTCGTCGACGCCGCCGGACCGTGGACCGAGTTCGGGTCCACCCTCGCGGCCCACGGCGAGCGGGTCGTGGCGATCGGGGCCGGCCCGCGCACCGGGCCCGAAGTGGTGGAACTGGACACCCGGATCGGACGCGCCCGGGCCATCGGCGCCCGCCACCGGGACGCCGTGGACTCCGGGTACTACCCGGAGCCCGAGACCCGTGTCTTCACCGGCCCCGGCGGACGCGAGGTGCACGCCCACGTCTACCCGCCGCACCACCCCGGCCGCACCGCCCCCGACGGCGAACTGCCGCCGTACGTCATCTGGGCGCACGGCGGCCCCACCGGCCGGGTGCCGTGCGTACTCGACCTGGAGATCGCCTACTTCACCTCGCGCGGCATCGGCGTGGCCGAGGTCAACTACGGCGGCTCCACCGGGTACGGCCGCGCCTACCGGGAGCGGCTGCGCGAGCAGTGGGGCGTGGTCGACGTCGAGGACTGCGCGGCCGTCGCCCTCGCCCTCGCCGAGGAGGGCACCGCCGACCGCGGCCGGCTCGCCATCCGGGGCGGCAGCGCGGGCGGCTGGACCACCGCCGCCTCCCTGACCGGGACGGACGTGTACGCCTGCGGCACGATCATCTACCCCGTCCTGGACCTCGCCACCTGGGGACCGGGGGAGACCCACGACTTCGAGTCGCGCTATCTGGAGTCGCTGATCGGCCCGCTCGCCGAGGTCCCCGACCGGTACGCCGAGCGTTCGCCCACCGCGCACGCCGACCGGCTCAGCGCGCCGTTCCTGCTGCTCCAGGGCCTGGACGACGTGATCTGCCCGCCCGCCCAGTGCGAGCGCCTGCTCGCCGGCATCGAGGGCCGGGGCGTGCCGCACGCCTACCTCACCTTCGAGGGGGAGGGGCACGGCTTCCGGCGGGCCGACACCATGGTGCGCGCCCTGGAGGCCGAACTCTCCCTCTACGCCCAGGTGTTCGGGCTGGACCCGACCCCGGCCGTGCCGAAGCTGGAGCTGGGCACATGAGGGACGGGCACACCGGCCGACCGCGCCGGCCGGACCGGCTGGCCCCCGGCGCGCGGGTGGCCGTCGTCGCCCCCAGCGGGCCGGTGTCCGAGGAACGGCTCCAGGCCGGTCTCGACGTGCTGCGCGGCTGGGACCTGGACCCGGTGGTCGCGCCCCATGTGCTGGACCGGCACGGGGAGCTGGGTCACCTGGCGGGCACCGACGCCGACCGGGCGGCCGACCTGCAGCACGCCTGGTGCGATCCCGCCGTGGACGCGGTGCTCTGCGCCCGCGGCGGGTACGGCGCCCAGCGCATGGCCGATCTGCTCGACTGGGAGGCGATGCGCGCGGCCGGTCCGAAGGTGTTCGTCGGTTTCAGCGACATCACCGTGCTGCACCAGGCGTTCGCCACCCGGCTCGGCCTGGTCACCCTGCACGGGCCGGCCGCCGCGGGCGTCGACTTCATCAAGAACGCGCGGGCGCAGGAGCATCTGCGGGCCACCCTGTTCGCACCGGAGACCGTCCAGGCCCTCGCCTCGGGCCGCCCCGCGCTGGCGCCCGGGCGGGCCCGCGGGGTGACCCTCGGCGGCTGTCTCAGCATGCTCGCCAGTGACCTCGGCACGCCCCTGGCCCGCCCCGGCGCCCGTGGCGGACTGCTGCTGCTCGAGGACGTGGGGGAGCAGCCGTACCGCGTGGACCGGCTGTTGACCCAGCTCATGCGCTCCGGCTGGCTCGACGGCGTCGCCGGGATCGGACTCGGCTCCTGGCGGGACTGCGGACCGTACGGCGAACTCCGCGCGGTCCTCGCCGACCGGCTCGGCGGGCTCGGGGTGCCGGTCGTCGAGGAGATCGGATTCGGGCACTGCGACGGCGCGTTGACGGTGCCGTTCGGAGTGACGGCCGAACTCGACGCCGACGCGGGGACCTTGACGCTGGACGAACCCGCGCTGCGCTGACCCGGTACCGGCCGGTCCCGCACGCGGTGGGGCCCGGCCGGAACCGGGACAGCGCGCCGCCGTGGCCCGGCCGGTGACGCGTAGGCTGGCCGGATGCCGCACACCGCAGCCCACTACCTCGCCACCGGCCCCCGCGTGGGCATCCGTGCCTTCACCCTCGAGGACGGCCCCGAGTTCACCGCCCGGGCCAGGGAGAGCAAGGACCTGCACCGGCCGTGGCTGTTCCCGCCGGACACCGGCGAGGGCTACGCGAATTACGCCGGGCCGCTCATCAAGGACCCGGCCAGGGCCGGGTTCCTCGTGTGCGAGAAGGACACCGGGGACATCGCCGGGTTCATCAACATCAACAACATCGTCCGGGGCGGCTTCCAGTCAGGTGCCCTCGGCTACGGCGCCTTCGCCCACGCGGCCGGCCGGGGACTGATGCGCGAGGGCCTCGACCTGGTGATCGGCTACGCGTTCGGGGCGCTCGGACTGCACCGGCTCGAGATCAACGCACAGCCGGAGAACGCCGCCTCCGTCGCGCTGGCCCGCGGCGCCGGCTTCCGCCTGGAGGGCTTCTCACCGGCCATGATCTTCATCGACGGCGCCTGGCGCGACCACGAACGCTGGGCACTGACCACCGAGATGCGCACCGGCAACTGAACCCGTCGTCCGGCTGAGGAAGATCCCCATGCGAACGCTCGTCCTGCTCGACGCCCCCTCCAACCTGGGCCTGCGCCCGCCTGCCCCCGGCACCGTCCCGGGCTGCTACAAGCTGGCGGGAGCCCTCCGCGAGCAGGGCCTGCTGCGGCGGCTCGGCGCACGGGAGGGCGGGGTGGTCGTACCGCCCCGCTACGACCGCGGCGACTGGCGGGAGGGCGACGGCGTGTTCAACGCGGCCGCGCTCGCCGGGTACACCGTGCGGCTCGCCGACCGCGTCGAACGCCACCTGCGCGCCGGGGAGTTCCCCGTCGTGCTCGGCGGCGACTGCTCCATCCAGCTCGGCGCCTCCCTCGCCATGCGCCGGCTCGGCAGGTACGGGCTCGCCGCGATCGACGCCTCGCACGACTTCCGGCACCCCGGGAACTCCGGCCGGATCGGCGCCGCGGGCGGCGAGGAGGTCGCGATCGGCACCGGACGCGGGCAGGAGGACCTGACGGACCTGGAGGGCCTGCGGCCCTACCTCAGGGACGAGGACGTACGGTTCTTCGGCATCCGCGACGCCTTCACGGACGACCTGGCCGAACTCGCCTCACTGAAGATGCCGGTCGCCACCGTCGGCGGTATCCGCGCCGAGGGCGCCGGGGCGGTCGCCCGCGCCGCCGCCGAGGCCTTCCGGGCACCCGGACTCGACGGCTTCTGGGTCCACCTGGACGCCGACGTCCTCGATCCGTCCGTGATGCCGGCCGTCGACAGCCCCGACCCGGACGGCCTGCTGCCCGCCGAACTGGAGGAACTGCTGCGCCCGTTGCTCGCCTCCCCGCGCTGCGTGGGTCTCAACGTCACCATCTACGACCCCGACCTCGACCCCGAGGGCACGGCGGGAGCCCTGCTGGCCGATCTCGTCGTGGCCGCCTTTGCGCAATCCTGACCGGCAGATCCCCTGGCCGACTCGCCGCACGCCGGGTTCCATGGTCATCGTGACGAGGATCCGACGTGAGGTCATCACCCTGCCCGCCGCGCGGTTGGGCCCCGACAACCCCCTGCCCCCGCTCCGTCCCCTCGACGAGGTGCACCATGTCGACGACCGGGACCGCGGGGACGTGCCCCGCGACATGGCACGGCAGCTCGACTACGAGCCGTTGCGCAGCCTGCTGCCGGTGCGGGTGCGCGACGGGTACGGCAGAGAGCGCGAACCCCGCGCCCTCCAGGCCCTGGTGATCGAGAACGACCGGCTGCGGGCCACCGTCCTGCCCGGCCTCGGTGGCCGGATCGCCTCCCTGGTCCACCTGCCCACCGGACGCGAACTGCTGTACCGCAACCCGGTGTTCCAGCCCGCCAACTTCGCGCTCAACGGCGCCTGGTACTCCGGTGGCATCGAGTGGAACATCGGTGCCACCGGCCACACCACCCTGTCCTGCGCCCCCCTGCACGCCGCCCGCGTCTCCGCCCCCAACGGCGGCGACATGCTGCGCCTGTGGGAGTGGGAGCGGCTGCGTGACCTGCCGTTCCAGGTCGACCTGTGGCTCCCCGAGGGATCCGACTTCCTGTACGTGGGCGTCCGGATCCGCAACCCGCACGAGCACGCGGCGCCCGCCTACTGGTGGTCCAACATCGCCGTCCCCGAGGACCGCCGGGTCCTCGCCCCCGCCGACGAGGCCTGGCAGTTCGGCTACGAGCGCCGGCTGCGCCGGGTGCCGGTCCCCAGCCACGACGGCATCGACCGCACCCGCCCCCTCAACAGTCCCTACGCCGCCGACTACTTCTACGAGGTCCCGGACGGACGGCGCCGCTGGATCGCGGCGCTGGACGCGGACGGGCACGGGCTGGTGCAGACCTCCACCGACGTGCTGCGCGGCCGGAAGCTGTTCGTGTGGGGCAGCGGCCCCGGCGGCCGACGCTGGCAGGAATGGCTGACCGAGCCCGGCACCGGCGGCTACTGCGAGATCCAGGCCGGCCTCGCCCGCACCCAGCTCGAGCACGTCCGGCTGGAACCCGAGAGCGAGGTGTCCTGGCTGGAGGCGTACGGCCCGCTGGACGCCGCTCCCGACGGCCCCTCGTGGCCGGCGGTCGTGCGGGGGGCCGAGGACCGGCTGGCGTCGGTGCTGCCGCGGGCCCGCGTCGAGCGGGCGTACTCGGACTGGAGGCCGTACGCCGACACCGAACCCGGCGAGCGGCTGGCCACCGGCTCCGGCTGGGGCGCGCTCGAGGTCCTGCGCGCCGACTGGAAACTGCCCGGCACGCCGTTTTCCGAGTCCACCCTCGGCGAGGCGCAGGAGCCCTGGCTGGAACTGCTGCGCACCGGGTCGCTGCCGGAACCGCGCCGGGTCCGCCCGCCTGGCGGGACACTGGTCGCCCCGCACTGGCGGGACATGCTGGAGACGGCGCCCGCCACCCCGCACACCGAGTACCACCTCGGCATCGCCCAGTGGCACGCCGGGGACCGCGCCCAGGCGGTGCGCAGCTGGGAGCGGGCCGTGCCGCTCGCCCCCTCGCTGTGGCCGCTGCTGCGCTGCCTGGCCGTCGCCGACCAGGAGTCCGGCCACCACGAGCGGGCCGCCGACCGGTACGCGGAGGCCTTCGACGATCTGTGCCGCGAACGCCGCGACGACGGCGAGGCCTGGACCGCCGCCGTGGCCGCGCTGGGCCGCGAGGGGCTCCGGGCGCTGCTGCGGACGGGGCGCACGGCGCAGGCCCGCGCGGTGTGGGAGCGGCTGCTGCCCGCGGTGCGGCAGCGCGGCGCGTTCCGCTTGCTGGAGGCGGATCTGCTGCTCGCCGAGGGGCGGCGGGCGGACGCCCGGGCCGTCCTCGACGAAGGGTTCGAGGTGGCGGACCTCCGGGAGGGCGCGGACGTGATCGAGCTGCTGTGGGCCCGGCTCACCGACGAACCGCTGCCCGCCCGCCTGGACTTCCGGATGCGGCCGGACGCCGGCTGAGCGGGAGGCCGGCTCAGCCGCTCTGGTCGACGTACTCGAAGATCGAGCCGTCCGGGTGCATCGCCAGCAGGTTTCGGCCCGCCGGGGTCGGCACCGGCCCGGCGATGACCCGGGCGCCCAGGTCGGTCAGCAGCCGGTGCGCCTCGGTCACGTCCTTGACGGCGATCGTCGCCGTGACCTTGCGCAGCACCTCCAGCTCCGCCTCCGGGCCGCTCATCAGAAGGAAGGAGCCGATCGCGGCCACCTGCACCCCACCGCGTTCGAACCGGAGCGCCCGGCCGCCGGCCAGCCTCTCGTAGAAGGGGATCGCGGTGTCGAGGTCGTCGACGCAGATGCGCAGTGTGGCGCCCAGAATCTCCATGCGCACGAGCCTAGTTGGGACGCCCGGACCGGCACAGTCCGAGCCCCCGGCGGGCACCGGGCGATGCCGTTACCGCCGGGATCGGACGGGTAGGCGTATTACATGGACCGTTTGGATCACCTGGAACATCTGGACAAGCACCTCGTCGAAGAGCTGGCACAGGTGGCACGCGAGACGGTACGCGACGAACTGCGCGAGCAGAGCCGCAAGCAACGCCGCACCGCCATGCTCTACGCCGCCTCGGGCGCCGTCGCCCTGTACGCGGGCGGCGCCCTGGCGCTCGCGGTTGGCCTCGCCCTGGCGGTGGGCCTGCCGGGCTGGGCGGCCGCACTGATCACCGCCGCGATCCTGGGCGCCCTCGCCTACGTACTGCGCGGCGCCGCCCACCCGAAGCACGGCCACGGCCCCGCCCGGACGGCGGCCACCCCCTACCCCCCGATGCCCACCGAGCCGCCGGACGAAGTCCCCCACCACAGGGCCTGACCCCACCCCCGCGCCCGGCAGGGGCGCGGGGAACCGCGCGCCCCCGCCGGGCGCAACCCACCCGCACCCGACAATGCACCACGCCGCCTATGACCCCCGAGCCATCCAAGCAGGCGCCGACTCAGCAGGGGCGCGGGGAACCGCGCGCCCAGCCACACTCAACCCGCACCCGAAAGCCCGAAAACGCACGGCCCTCACCCGAGCCGCGGCAGCACCTTCGTGCGGTAGAAGTCGAAGAACCCCTTCTGATCCGGCCCGATCTGGTTCACGTACACCCGGTCGAAGCCCGCGTCGGCGAACGCCCGCAGCGCCGAGACATGCTCGTCGACGTCGTCGCCGCACACCGACTTCTCCCGCACCATGTCCTCGGTGACCAGCTCCGCGAGCTGCTCGAAGTGCCGGGGCGAGGGCAGCACCTGGCCCATCTCGCCGGGCAGCAGCTCGTTGTACCAGAGCTCGCGCACCGTCCGCACACAGTCGTCGCGGTCGGCGCCGTAACAGACCTTCGTACCGCCGCTGACCGGCTTGACCCCGCCGCCGCCCTTGCGGAACTGGGTGACCATCTCCTCGTCCGGCATCATCGTGATGTAGCCGTCGCCCACCCGCGCGGCCAGCGAGGTGGCCTTCGGGCCGAAGCCGGAGATGTCGATCGGGACGGGCTCGTCCGGGATCGTGTAGAGCCGGGCGTTCTCCACCGTGTAGTGCGTGCCGTGGTGGTTGACCTCCTCGCCGGTGAACAGCCGGCGCATCACCTGGATGGACTCCTCCAGCATCTCCAGGCGCACGTGTGCCGGAGGCCACCGATCACCGAGGATGTGCTCGTTCAGCGCCTCGCCGGTGCCGACCCCGAGCCGGAAGCGGCCTCCGGTCAGCACCGCGCTGGTCGCCGCGGCCTGTGCCAGCACCGCCGGATGGATGCGTACCGTCGGGCACGTCACCGCCGTCTCGATGGGCAGCGACACGGCCTCCGACAGCGCGCCGATCACCGACCAGACGAACGGGCTCTGCCCCTGCGCGCCGTTCCACGGGTGGTAGTGGTCGGAGATCCACAGTGCCTGGAAGCCGGCCTGTTCTGCCATCCGGGCCTGTTCGATCAGCTCGGCCGGGCCGTGCTCCTCGCAGGCCAGGAAGTAACCGTATTCGGGCATGACAGACACCTCCGCGCGACCGCACGGCCGGGGTCGCGACTGGTGGGGATCGCAGGGACCCGGGCCGGGTAACCGCCGCCGACCGGGCGAAACGCGGGCACGACCGGCGTCCGGGTGAGCCGGGCGGCGTTTGGGTGCGGTTGCCCCGGTTACGCGGAAGGCCTGGAGGGAGCCACACCGCCGGAGGGACACCCGTGAGTCGAGCACGTGTCGTGATCGTCGGCGCCGGCTTCGCCGGGTACCGGGCCGCCCGCACCCTCGCCCGGCTGACCCGCGGCCGCGCCCAGATCACGCTGCTCAACCCGACCGACTACTTCCTGTACCTGCCGCTGCTGCCCCAGGTGGCCGCCGGGATCCTGGAGGCCCGTCGGGTCACCGTCTCGCTGCTCGGCACTCTGCGCGGGGTGCGGCTGGTCCTCGGGGAGGCCACCGGCGTCGACCTCGACCGGCGCACCGTCCACTACCGGGACCCCGAGGACGGCACCGGGACCCTCGGCTACGACCGGCTCGTGCTGGCCGTCGGCAGCGTCAACAAGCTGTTGCCCATCCCCGGCGTCGCCGAGCACGCACACGGGTTCCGCGGGCTTCCGGAGGCGCTGTACCTGCGGGACCACGTCACCCGGCAGGTGGAACTCGCCGCGATCGAGGACGACCCGGAGGCGCGCGCCGCGCGGTGCACCTTCGTCGTGGTCGGTGCCGGCTACACCGGCACCGAGGTTGCCGCGCAGATGCGGATGCTCACCGACCACCTGGCCCGCCGCGACCTGCCGGGTCTGGCACGGCCCCGCTGGATCCTGCTGGACACGGCGCCCCGCGTGCTGCCGGAGATGAACGAAAGGCTCTCCCGCACCGCCGACCGGGTGCTGCGGGCGCGCGGCGTCGACGTCCGCACCGGCACCTCGGTGAAGGAGGCCACCCACGACGGCGTACTGCTCACCGACGGCGACTTCGTGGCGTCGCGGACCCTGGTCTGGTGCGTCGGGGTCCGCCCGGATCCGCTGATCGAGGCCGTCGGACAGCCGCTGGAGCGGGGCCGGCTCATCGTCGATCCGTACCTCCAGGTGCCGGGCCGCACCGAGGTGTTCGCCTGCGGGGACGCGGCGGCCGTACCGGACCTGGAGCGCCCCGGCGAGTTCACCCCGATGACCGCCCAGCACGCCTGGCGGCAGGGCAGGGTGGCCGGCGAGAACGTGGCCGCCTCGCTCGGCCTCGGCCGGCGCCGGCGCGCCTACCGTCACCGCGACCTGGGCTTCGCCGTGGACCTCGGCGGGGTACGGGCCGCCGCCAACCCGTTCGGTGTCCCGCTGTCCGGCCCGCCGGCCGGCGCGGTCACCCGCGGCTACCACCTGGCCGCCCTGCCCGGCAACCGCCTGCGCGTGGCCGCCGACTGGCTGCTGGACGCCGTACTCCCGCGCCAGACCGTGCAGTTGGGCCTAGTGCGGTCCTGGTCGGTCCCGCTGGACACGGCATCCCCCGAGTTGCCCCGGGTACCCGGCGGCCCCGGACAGCCGGGCGAGGGCGCACACGACGGCGACGGCGGCGAACCCGCCGCGAGCCGGCCCGTCGAGCGGCCCGCCGGGAGCCGGCCCGCGGACGCGCCCGCGGCGGACCGGCCCGCATCAGCACCGCCCACCGGCCATCCCGCCCCGGGCCCGGTCCGGCGCACCGACCCCGAGGATCCGGCGGACCGCCGGGACCCACCCGAACCAGCAGAAGGAGATTCATGAACACCGCCGAACTCGCCGAACTCGGGCAGCAGTTGCGTGTGGACAGCGTGCGGGCCGCCGCCGCGGCGGGCTCCGGGCATCCCACCTCGTCGATGTCCGCCGCCGACCTGATGGCCGTCCTGCTCGCCAACCACCTGCGCTACGACTTCGAGCGCCCCGAACACCCCGCCAACGACCGCTTGGTGCTCTCCAAGGGCCATGCGTCGCCGCTGCTGTACGCCGCGTACAAGGCGGCCGGCGCGGTGGAGGACGGCGAGCTGCTGACCTTCCGCAAGCTCGGCAGCCGCCTGGAGGGGCACCCGACCCCGCGCCGGCTGCCGTGGGTGGAGACCGCCACCGGCTCGCTCGGCCAGGGCCTGCCGGTCGGCGTGGGCATCGCGCTCGCCGGGCAGCGGCTGGACCGCACCGGCTTCCGCGTGTGGGTGCTGTGCGGGGACAGCGAACTGGCCGAGGGCTCCGTCTGGGAGGCGGCCGAGCACGCCGCGTACGAGAACCTGGACAACCTCGTGGCCATCGTGGACGTCAACCGGCTGGGCCAGCGCGGCCCGACCCGGCACGGCCACGACCTGGACGCCTATGCCCGCCGCTTCCAGGCCTTCGGCTGGCACACCATCGAGATCGACGGCCATGACGTCGACGCGATCGACCGGGCGTACGGAGAGGCCCTGTCGACGAGCGGACAGCCCACCGTGATCCTCGCCCGCACCCTCAAGGGCAAGGGCGTCGCCTCCGTCGAGGACCGCGAGGGCCTGCACGGCAAGCCGCTGCCCGAGGCCGACGAGGCCATCGCCGAGCTGGGCGGACCGCGGGACGTGCGCGTCCGGGTCAACGAGCCGGCCGGCGCGGCGACGGTCCGCTCCCTCAACGCCGAGGTGGTCCGGCTGCCGCGGTACGACAAGGGCGAGGAGGTGGCCACCCGGGACGCCTTCGGCAAGGCCCTCGCCGCGCTCGGCTCCGCCCGGGGCGACGTCGTCGCGCTGGACGGCGAGGTGGGCGACTCGACTCGCACCGAGGTGTTCGCCAAGGAGCACCCCGACCGCTTCTTCGAGTGCTACATCGCCGAACAGCAGCTCGTCGCCACCGCGGTCGGCATGGCGGCCCGCGGCTGGGTGCCGTACGCCTCGACGTTCGCGGCCTTCTTCAGCCGCGCCCACGACTTCGTCCGCATGGCCTCCATCAGCGGCAGCGGGATCAACCTGGTCGGCTCGCACGCCGGCGTGGCGATCGGGCAGGACGGGCCCTCTCAGATGGGCCTTGAGGACCTGGCGATGTTCCGGTCCGTGTACGGCTCGACCGTGCTGTACCCGTGCGACGCCAACCAGACGGCCCGGCTGGTCGCCACCATGGCCGGCCTCGACGGCGTCCGCTATCTGCGCACCTCACGCGGCAAGAGCCCGGTGATCTACGGCCCCGAGGAGGAGTTCCCGGTCGGCGGCAGCAAGGTGCTGCGCTCCGGCGAGCGGGACCGGCTGACCGTCGTCGCGGCCGGGGTCACCGTCCACGAGGCCCTGGCGGCCGCCGACCGGCTCGCCCAGGACGGCATCGAGGTCCGGGTGATCGACCTGTACTCCGTGAAGCCCGTCGACGGCGAGACCCTGCGCCGGGCCGGCGAGGAGACCGGCTGCCTGCTCACGGTCGAGGACCACCACGAGGAGGGCGGCCTCGGTGACGCCGTCGCCCAGGCGTTCGCCGACGGCCGGCCCGTGCCCCGCCTGGTGCGGCTCGCGGTGCGCACCATGCCGGGCTCGGCCGCGCCCGACGAGCAGCTCAACGCCGCCGGCATCGACGCCGCGGGCATCGCGGCCGCGGCGAAGCTGCTGGTCGAGGAGGCGGTCGTGGGATGAGCGACGACGACGCGCGGACGATACGGGCGGGCCGCCGCTCGGTGCGCGTCCGGCGGCCCGGGAAGGTCCTCCTCCCGGGCGGCGCCCAGGGGTACACCAAGGGCGATCTCGCCGACTACCACCGGTCCGTCGCGCCGTATCTGCTGCCGCACCTGCGGGGCCGTCCGCTGATGCTGGAACGGTATCCGGACGGCCTCGACGGCCCCCGCTTCATGCAGAAGAACACCCCCGGCCACTACCCGGACTGGATCACCCGGTCCGAGGTCGCCAAGGAGGGCGGCACGGTGACGCACGTCGTCTGCGACGACACCGCCACCCTGCTGTACCTCGCCGACCAGGCCTGTCTCACCCTGCACCGCTGGCTCTCCCGCACCGACCGGGCCGGCGGCCCGGACCACCCCGACCGGCTGGTGTTCGACCTCGACCCCGCCCCGGCGCCCGACGGGCCCGGCGGCAGCCCCGAGGAGGGCTTCGCCGCCGTACGGGAGGCGGCCGGCGTACTGCGCGAGCTGCTGGACGAGCTGGGCCTGCCCGCGGCACCCATGACCACGGGCTCGCGCGGACTGCACCTGGTCGTCCCGCTGGACGGCCGCCACGACTTCGACGAGGTACGCCGGTTCGCCCGCGACGTGGCCGAGTTCGCCGAGGCCGCGCACCCCGACCGGCTCACCACCGCCGCGCGCGTCCGCGACCGCGGCGACCGCCTCTACCTCGACGTGCAACGCAACGGCTACGCGCAGACCGCCGTGGCCCCGTACACCGTGCGCGCCCTGCCCGGCGCGCCGGTCGCCGTACCCCTAAGCTGGGAACAGGTGGCCGATCCAGGCGTCCACGCCCGCCGCTGGACCATCGCCGACGCCGCCGACCAGGCCCGCACCGACCCGTGGGCCGCACTGCCGGGCCGGGGACGCGCCCTCGGACCCGCCCAGCGCCGCCTCGCGGGACTGAAGGGCTGACGGCGGCCGGCCGTGGCCGGTTCCGGGCCCGCGCTCACCATCTGTGACCTGCGGCTTCGAGAACCCGTACCCCCGGAATGTTTGGCCAAGGGATGAGCGGCCACACGCAGGGGAGAGGTGGCCATGACGAACACAAAGAACACGCATCAGTCACAGAATTCACAGAATTCACAGGATGAGCGGAACGCGTCCCAGGCGGACGACGACGCGCCGCGGGGCGCGGCCACCGGCCGGCGGCCGCGTCCCATGGAGGTGCTGCGCGAGGCCCGCGCCCAGCTCGCCGAGCTGACCGGGCTCCAGCCGGAGTCGGTGTCCTCCTTCGAGCAGACCGAGAGCGGATGGTCGCTCGATGTGGAGGTCCTCGAACTCGAGCGGGTGCCGGACACCATGAGCCTGATGGCGAGTTACCAGGTGGAGCTGGACGAGGACGGGCAGCTCACGGGCTATCGCCGCGTCCGCCGTTACGAACGCGGACGGTCGGACGCGCGCGGCCGCTAGACCGCCCGTCCCCCCCGTGTGCGGCACCCACCGGCGCACCGCTTGTCCGAACACCGAGAGAAGGAGGAACGGCCGGCATGACCGTTGTACCGGCACAACAGAGCGGCGGCGGAGGCGGCAGCAGCGGCCTCTACGACGTACTGGAACTGGTTCTGGACAGGGGGCTCGTGATCGACGCGTTCGTCCGTGTCTCCCTGGTCGGCATCGAGATCCTGAAGATCGACGTCCGCGTCGTCGTGGCCAGCGTCGACACCTATCTGCGCTTCGCCGAGGCGTGCAACCGCCTCGACCTGGAGTCGGGTCCGAACAAGAGCCCCGGCCTGCCCGAGATCGTCGGCGAGGTCACCGAGTCCGGCGCCCGCGGCAAGAGCAAGGGCGCGCTGTCGGGGGCCGCGGAGACCATATCCGGCGCCTTCCAGCAGGCCCGTGACGAGGGGCAGGAGGGTCAGAGGGAGTCCCGTCCGCGGGCCCGCAAGACCGCGGCCCGGCGTAAGGAGGAGTCGGAGTGAGCACCTACGTCTACGGCATCACCGCCCGCTCGCACCCGGCGCTTCCCGACGGCATGTCCGGCGTCGGCGAGCCGCCGCTGCCGGTGCGCGTGCTGACGGCCGGTGACCTGGCGGCCGTGGTCAGCGACGCGCCCGAGGGGCTGCGGCCCAAGCGCCGCGACCTGCTCGCGCACCAGAACGTGCTCGCCGAGACCGGCGCGGCCGGCTGCATCCTGCCGATGCGCTTCGGCAGCGTCGCGCCCGACGACGACTCCGTCACCCAGGTGCTCGGCGAGCGCGCGCAGCACTACCTGGAGCGGCTGCGGGAGCTGGACGGCAAGGTCGAGTACAACGTCAAGGCCACGCACGTCGAAGAGGCGGTCCTGCACCGCGTGATGGCCGAGAACGCCGAGGTGCGCTCCCTGGCCGAGGCCAACCGGCAGTCCGGCGGCGGCAGTTACGACGACAAGATCCGTCTCGGTGAGATGGTCGCGGCCGCCGTCAAGGCCAAGGAGGCCGAGGACGCGGCCGAGGTGCGCGCCGCCCTCGAGACGGCCGGCGCCGACATCAGCGTGGGCCCCGAGTCGACCGGCTGGCTCGTCAACCTGTCGTTCCTGGTGGCCCGGGACACGGCCGAGGAGTTCCTGGCCGCGGTCGAGCAGGTCCGCACCAGCCACCCCCATCTCGATCTGCGGGTCAACGGGCCGCTCCCGCCGTACAGCTTCGTGGAGCCCGGTCCCGCCGCGCCCGCGGACAGCACGGCCGGCGCCGACGCCGGAGCGCACTGACCCAGGTCCGGCCCGAACGGAAAGGAGGGACATCGTGGGACTGATCAGCGAGGTGCTGCTGCTGCCGTTCGCACCGGTCCGCGGCGCCGGATGGGCGATCGAACAGGTGTACCGCGAGGCGGAGCGCATCTACTACGACCCCGCCACCGTACGGGCCGAACTCGCACGCCTCGAGGAGGAGCTGGAGGCGGGCGAGATCACCGAGGAGGAGTTCGACCGCCGCGAGGACGAACTGCTCGACCGGCTGGAGACCGCCCTGCGCTCCGGCGAAACCACAGGCAACGGGACGACGTGATGAATCGATCGGGACTCGGCCTCGCGATAGGGGCCGGATACCTTCTGGGACGTACGAAGAAACTGAAAATGGCCCTCGCGGTCGGCTCCCTGGTGGCCGGCAAGAAGCTGAACCTCGGCCCGCGGGGCCTCGCGGAGCTGCTGAACCAGCAGCTCCGCGACAACCCGCAGTTCAAGGAGATCGGGGATCAGCTCCGCCAGGATCTGCGCGGCGTCGGCAAGGCCGCCACCGGGGCGATGGCCGAGCGGCAGATGAGCGCGCTCGCCGACCGGCTGCACGGCCGTACCAGCGCGGTGCGCGACCAGCTCTCCGGCGTGGTGCCCGGCAACGGGTCCGAGCCGGAGGAGACGGAGGAAGAGGACGACGGAGCCCGCGAGGACTCCGCCGGGCGGGAGGACGAACAGCCCCGTCGCGAGGCGCCTGCGAAGAAGGCGCCCGCCGGGAAGGCCCCCGCGAAGAAGGCCGCGGCGAAGAGCACGGCCGGCCGGACGGCCGCCAAGAAGGCGGGCGCGGCCCGCAGAACGGCCACGAAGAAGACGGCCGCGGCCGGCGGCAGCCGTAACACCGGCCGGTCCCGGCAGTCGAAGGGCGGCGATGACCGATGACCGAGAGTGTTGGATCCGCGACGTCAGCCGCCGGCAAGGCCGCGGGCGGAGCGGCCACGAGCAACCCCCTGACCGATCTGGCGCACAGTGAGGCGGCGGACCGGCTCAAGGCGGAGGTGCAGGACTACCTGGCCGCCCAGGCGCAGAAGCTGCTGACCGGCTTCGGCCGCAAGCTCGGCGAGACCACGGGCAAACTCAACGACATCGCCGAGGGCAACAGCCCGGGCTTCGCCAAGCTCGCCCTGAACGCCGGCCGCAAGGTCGCCGAGGGCAAGGGCCCGCTGCGCTCCGCGCTGGAGCTCGGTGCCTCGCACGCCAAGGACACCGTCATGGACAAGCTGAAGGGCCTGGGGGGCGGCAAGGGCAAGGGCAAGCGCGGGGGAGGCAACAAGCCCACGGTGATCATCGAGTCCATCGACGTCGGCGTGCCGGTGCGCACTGCCTACGACCAGTGGACCCAGTACCAGGACTTCAGCACCTTTGCCAAGGGTGTGAAGAGTGCGAGCCGCATCGACGACACGACCTCCGACTGGAAGGGGAAGATTTGGTGGTCCACCCGCAGCTGGAAGGGCCTCACCGTCGAGCAGATCCCCGACTACAAGATCCAGTGGTCGTCGGAGGCCGCCAAGGGCACCCACAAGGGCGTCGTCACCTTCCACCGGCTCGACGACAACCTCACCCGCATCCTTCTGGTCATGGAGTACTACCCGAGCGGCTTCTTCGAGAAGACCGCCAACATCTGGCGTGCTCAGGGCCGCCGGGTCCGCCTCGACTTCAAGAACTTCGACCGCTACATCACCCTCAAGGGAGAGGCGGAGGACGGCTGGCGCGGCGAGATCCGCGACGGTGAGGTGGTCCGCAGCCACGAGGACGTGGTGGCCGAGGAGGAGTCCGAGCAGGAGAAGTCCGAGCAGGAGGAGCCCGAGGAGGGCGAGGAGCCCCAGGAGTCCGCGGAGCCCGAAGAGGGCGAGGAAAGCGAGGAGCCCGAAGAGGGCGAGGAGGGCGAGGAGGGCCGCGAGCCCGCCGCCGAGGACGAGAACGGGGAGGCCTACGAGGACGAGGAGAAGCCCGAGGAGGAGGAGTACGAGGACGAGGAGGAGGGCCCCTACGAGGACGAGGACGAGTACGAGGAGGAGCCCGAGGGGGAGGAGTACGAGGAAGAGGAGGAGCCTGAGCACTCCGGAGGCAGGAGCCGTCGATGACGACTGCCAGCCGGTTCCCCGAGCCCTACGGCCAGAGCGGCAGCGGGGCCAACCTCGCCGACATTCTGGAACGGGTGCTCGACAAGGGCGTCGTCATCGCGGGCGACATCAAGATCAACCTGCTCGACATCGAACTCCTCACCATCAAGCTCCGGCTCGTCATCGCCTCGGTCGACAAGGCCAAGGAGATGGGCATCGACTGGTGGGAGACCGACCCCGCGCTGTCCTCCCGCGCCCGCCAGAACGAGCTGGCAAAGGAGAACGCCGAGCTCAGGGAGCGGCTGGAACGGCTCCAGGAACTGGCACCCGGCAGCGTGCCGACGGAGGAGGAGGCCCAATGAGCGCACTGCGGTACGTCTACGCCGTCTGCCGGCCTCTCGACGCGCCTCTGCAGGCCGAGCTGACCGGTATCGGGGGTGCCCCGCCGGCGCTGCTGCACCACCACGGGCTGGTCGCGGTCGTCAGCGCGGTGCCGGAGGCGGACTTCGACGAGCAGGGGCTGCGGTCCCGTCTCGAGGATCTCGACTGGCTCAGTGCGACGGCCCGCGCCCACCAGGGCGTGATCGCCGCGCTCAGCACGGTCACCACCCCGCTGCCGCTGCGCCTCGCGACCGTCTTCCGGGACGACAGCGGCATCCGGGCGATGATCGAGGCCCGCGAGGACGACTTCCGGCGCGCCCTGGACCGGCTCGAGGGCCGGGTGGAGTGGGGCGTGAAGGTGTTCGTGGAGTCCGAGCCCGCCGAGCCCGCCGTCGCGCCGGCGGCGAAACCGGCCAGCGGCCGTGACTATCTGCGCAGCCGCCGGCGGCACAGCGAGGCGCACGAGGAGAGGTGGCAGCGGGCGGAGTCGTTCGCGCGCTCCCTGCACGAGCGGCTCAGCGAGCACGCCGAGGACTTCCGGATGCATCCCGCGCAGAACTCGGCGCTGTCCGGGGCGTCGGGGCAGAACGTGCTCAACGCGGCCTATCTGGTGCCGCGTGCGAGCTGCGAGGAGTTCGTGGAACTGGTGGACCGCACGAAGGACGAGACACCCGGCATCCGGGTGGAACTCACCGGGCCGTGGGCCGCGTACTCGTTCAGCGGGGAGGAAGCGTGACCGTCGTCGAGCGACGTGAGATCGCACTCGTGGACCTGCTGGACCGGCTGCTGGCCGGCGGGGTCGTCATCACCGGGGACCTGACGCTGCGGATCGCGGACGTCGACCTCGTCCGCATCGATCTCAACGCGCTGATCAGCTCCGTGAACGAGACGGTGCCCTCACCCTTCGAGGAGTTGCTGTGAGCACCCGCAACCGGCTCGACCTGGAGCCCGACACGGTCGAACGCGACCTGGTCAAACTGGTGCTGACCGTGGTGGAACTGCTGCGCCAGCTCATGGAGCGGCAGGCGGTGCGCCGCTTCGACACCGGTGAGCTGACCGAGGACCAGGAGGAGCGGATCGGGCTCACCCTGATGCTCCTGGAGGAGCGGATGGCCGAACTCCGGGACCGCTACGGGCTGCGGCCCGAGGACCTGAACCTGGACCTCGGGCCGCTGGGGCCGCTGCTGCCCCGCCAGTGAGCCGGGCGGCCCCGGGATTCTCCCGGGGCCTCCTCCCGGGGCCGCGGTCAGGCCGCCTTACGGCACAGGATCTCGCCGTGCAGGACACCGAACCAGGCGTCCTCCCGCCGGCCCCAGTCCCGCCAGGCCGCCGCCGCGGCCCGCAGCCGCTCCGGTGTGGCGTGCCCGCCCCGTACGGCCCGGTCGGCGTAGTCCGAATCCACCGTGCGGTCGGCCCACAGCCCGCTCCACCAGGCGCGCTCCTCGGGGGTGGCGAACGTCCAGGTGCTGGAGGTCGCCGTGACCTCCGTCAGGCCCGCGGCCAGCGCCCAGGCCCGCAGTCGTCGGCCCGCGTCCGGCTCACCGCCGTTGGCCCGGGCGACCGCCTCGTACAGGTCGAGCCAGTCGTCCAGGCCCGGCAGCACCGGGTACCAGGTCATCGCCGCGTAGTCGGCGTCGCGCACCGCGATGTACCCGCCGGGCTTCGTCACCCGGTGCATCTCGCGCAGCGCCGCCACCGGGTCGCCGACGTGCTGGAGCACCTGGTGGGCGTGGACCACGCAGAACGTGTCGTCGGGGAAGTCCAGGGCGTGGACGTCGGCGACCGTGAAGTCCACGTTCGTCAGGCCACGCGCCCCGGCGGTCGCCCGGGCCCGCTCAAGGATCGCGGGAGCCCGGTCGGCGCCGGTGACATGACCCTCGGGGACCAGCGCGGCCAGGTCGGCGGTGATGGTGCCGGGGCCGCAGCCGATGTCCAGGATCCGCATGTGGGGTTTCAGCACGCCGAGCAGATAGGCCGCGGAGTTGGCGGCGGTGCGCCAGGTGTGCGACCGCAGCACCGACTCGTGGTGCCCGTGCGTGTAGACGGCGGTGTCCCGCGTTTTCGGCATGGCTGTGCCCCTTCGCCCCTCGTCGACGTCGCTCGCGGCGGGGCCTTGCGACCCCGTCGCGCGGTACGCCGAACGGTACGCGCCCGTGCCGAATGATGAGACCCACGTTTCATCATGTGGACGAGCGCCACGGCCGCGAGGCGCGGGAGAGCGGCCGGGGGAAGCCGGCCGGGGTCAGGACAGCGGCCGGTACACCGTCAGCGCCTCGGGCAGCTTCTCCACCAGCACGTCCCCGCCCACCTCGACGACCTCGCCGTCGTACGCCAGGGGCGTCCCGGAGGCCAGACCGGTCAGCCGCAGCCGGTTCACCTGGACCGCCGCGTGGGCCGGGGACCGGGTGAGGGGGCCGGCCGCGGCGGCCGCCAGCAGCCGCAGCGCGGGCCTGCGGGTCCCGTGCACCACCCGCACGTCCAGCAGCCCGTCCGCCAGGTCGGTACGGCGTCCGGGCGCGAGACCCATGCGGTGGTAGGTGCCGTTGCCCACGAACAGCAGCCACAGGGGGTGGCGCTTGCCGCGCAGTTCCACCGTCAGCGGGTGCCGGTCGGCGCGCAGCACCTTCATCGCGCCGAGCATCCCCGCCGGCCAGCCGCCGATCCGGGACGACCAGCGCTCTCGCTCGCGCACCAGCTCCGGGTAGACACCCAGGCTGAAGGTGTTCAGGAACAGGCCCTCGTGACCGCCCGCCACGAACCGGCCGGCGTCCACCCGGACCGCCTCGCCCGCCCGGACGGCGTCGGCCAGGGTCCGCTCGTCCTCCACGCCCAGGTCGTAGGCGAAGTGGTTGAGCGTGCCCCCGGGCAGCACCGCCAGCGGCAGACCGCGCCGCAGGGCCACCCCGGCCGCCGTGTTCACCGTCCCGTCGCCCCCGCACACCCCGAGCACCCGCGCCCGCGCGGCGGCCTTCTCCAGCTCCGCCTTCACGTCCTCCGGGGCACACTCCACGATCTCCGCCCCGGGCAGTGCCTCGTGCAGCACCCGCACCCGCTCGGAGGTGCCGGAGGCGCGGTTGGCGACGAGCACCAGGCCCTCGCCGTCGGCCAGCGCGGGCGCCTCGGTCCGCGGCCGCGGGGGCGGCGCGACCTGGGTGCGGGTCGGGACCAGGCCCCGTACGGCGAACGCGGCGCCCACGCCCAGCGCCGCCCCCGCCAGCACGTCACTCGGATAGTGCACGCCCGTGTAGACACGCGACATGGCCACGGAGAACGCCACCGGTGCCACCGCCGCACCCCACCGCGGCGACTCCAGGGCGACCCCGGTGGCGAAGGCGGCGGCCGAGGCGGCGTGACCGGACGGGAACGAGGTGGTGATCGGCTGGCGCTTGAGCTGCCGCGACAGCGGCACCGAGTCCAGCACCGGCCGAGCGCGGCGCACCGACCGCTTGCCCAGGGTGTTGATGGCCAGCGACGCCACGCTCAGCGAGGCCACACCCCGGGTGGCGGCCCGCCGGGCACGCGGCGAACGGCTCGCCGCGATCGCGGCGGCCGTCGCGAACCACAGCACCCCGTGGTTGGCACTCCGGCTGAGCCGGGGCAGCACCCGCTCGCCGCCGGGCCAGTGCCGGCCGGCCGCCAGCTCGAACAGCCGGCAGTCGTACTCGAGCAGCTTGGACAGGACGCGGAGGCGGGGCCTCGGGACAGTGAGGTCGACGTCTGGGCTCATAGGGGTCCGGTTACCCTGAAGTGCCCGCTTCTTGTGCCCGGACACGCCGGTCACCGGCCCGCTCTCACCGGTCCGCCCGACGGGCGTGTGAGGAGACACCCCTGATGCGCCTGCTCCTGGTCCGCCACGGCCAGACCCCGTCCAACGTGGACCGGCTGCTGGACACCGCCGTACCCGGCCCGGGGCTCACCCCGCTCGGCGAGCGGCAGGCCGCCGAACTGCCCCGGGCGCTCGCGGACGAGGACATCGAGGCCGTCTACGTCTCCACCCTGCTGCGCACCCGGCTCACCGCCGCCCCGCTGGCCGCCGCCCGGGGCCTGGAGCCGATCGTCAGGGACGGCATCCGCGAGGTGACCGCGGGCGACCTGGAGATGCTGCCGGGGGACTCCCCGCGGGGCACCGTCTACCTGCGCACGGTGTTCGCCTGGGCCGCCGGTGACACCGCACCGCGCATCCCCGGCGGGGAGAACGGCGAGGAGACCCTCGCCCGGTACGACGCGGTGGTCGCCGAGGCCGCCGCGAGCGGCGCCGCGACCGTCGCCATGGTCAGCCACGGCGCCGCGATCCGCCTGTGGACCGCGGCCCGGGCCGGCAACGTCGACGTCGCGTTCGCCGCGGCCCGCCCGCTGCGCAACACCGGCGTCGTCGTCCTGGAGGGTTCGCCGTCCGACGGGTGGAAGGCCCTGGCCTGGGAGGGCGCGGCGGTGGAACCGGCGGGGGAGAGCGGCCCGGCGGGGGAACCGGTGGACGCCGGATAACGGTTTGCCCCTGCGCCGGGGCGGCCCACAGAATGCCTCCTCATGGGACATCTGGAAGCCGCGCACCTCGAGTACCACCTCCCCGACGGGAGGACGCTGCTCGGCGATGTCTCCTTCCGGGTCGGCGAGGGCGCGGCCGTCGCCCTGGTCGGCCCCAACGGCGCCGGCAAGACGACCCTGCTCCGGCTGATCTCCGGCGAGCTGAAACCGCACGGCGGCACGGTGACCGTCAGCGGCGGCCTCGGCGTGATGCGCCAGTTCGTCGGCTCCGTCCGGGACGAGACGACCGTCCGCGACCTGCTCGTGTCCGTCGCGCCGCCCCGTATCCGCGAGGCGGCGCGGGCCGTGGACCGGGCCGAGCACGCCATCATGACCGTCGACGACGAGGCCGCCCAGCTCGGCTACGCGCAGGCCCTCGCCGACTGGGCCGAGGTGCGCGGCTACGAGGCCGAGACCCTGTGGGACATGTGCACCACCGCCGCCCTCGGCATGCCGTACGAGCGGGCCCAGTGGCGGCAGGTGCGCACCCTCTCCGGCGGCGAGCAGAAACGCCTCGTCCTGGAGGCGCTGCTGCGCGGCACCGACGAGGTGCTGCTGCTCGACGAGCCGGACAACTACCTCGACGTGCCCGGCAAGCGCTGGCTGGAGGAGCAGCTCCGGGAGACCCGCAAGACGGTGCTGTTCGTCTCGCACGACCGCGAACTCCTCGCCCGCGCCGCCGAGCGGATCGTCTCCGTGGAGCCGGGCCCGGCCGGCGCCGACGCCTGGGTGCACGGCGGCGGCTTCGCCACCTACCACGAGGCGCGCCGCGAGCGCTTCGCCCGCTTCGAGGAGCTGCGCCGCCGCTGGGACGAGAAGCACGCCCAGCTCAAGAAGCTCGTGATCAACCTCCGCCAGGCCGCCTCCGTCAGCCACGAGCTGGCCTCGCGCTACCAGGCCGCCCAGACCAGGCTGCGCAAGTTCGAGGAGGCCGGACCGCCGCCCGAGCCGCCGCGCGAGCAGGACATCAGGATGCGGCTGAAGGGCGGCCGTACCGGGGTGCGCGCCGTCACCTGCGCGGGTCTCGAACTGACCGGCCTGATGAAGCCGTTCGACCTGGAGGTCTTCTACGGCGAACGGGTCGCCGTGCTCGGCTCCAACGGCTCGGGCAAGTCGCACTTCCTGCGGCTGCTGGCCGGTCAGGAGGTGGCGCACACGGGCGGGTGGAAGCTCGGCGCGCGGGTCGTGCCCGGCCACTTCGCGCAGACCCACGCCCACCCCGAACTCACGGGCCGTACCCTGCTGGACATCTTGTGGAAGGAGCACGCCCAGGACCGGGGCGCGGCCATGTCCCGGCTGCGCCGCTACGAGCTGACCGGCCAGGCCGAGCAGTCCTTCGACCGGCTCTCCGGCGGCCAGCAGGCGCGCTTCCAGATCCTGCTGCTGGAACTGGAGGGTGTCACCGCCCTGCTGCTGGACGAGCCCACCGACAACCTCGACCTGGAGTCCGCCGAGGCCCTCCAGGAGGGCCTGGAGGCCTTCGAGGGCACCGTCCTCGCGGTCACCCACGACCGCTGGTTCGCCCGCTCCTTCGACCGGTTCCTGGTCTTCGGCAGCGACGGCCGCGTCCGTGAGACGCCCGAGCCGGTCTGGGACGAGCGCCGGGTGGAACGCGCCCGCTGAGGACGTATGCGGAGGCCCGGAGACCGGGATGTTCGTACAGTGGAGACAGGAACGCGAGCTCCACGGCTTCCGTCCCGGGATCCCCGGGTGCGGTCCATCCGGGCGGGTACCCGGACCACGGACACGACCACGACGAGCGGGGCACCACCATGACCGGAGTCGAGCCCAGCCGACTGGACGACCAGCAGCTCATGAAGGAGCTGGAGACGATCCACCGCACGCGCCACGACACCCTGCTGTACGGCTCCAACGACGCGCTGCGGGCCCACAACGAGCGGATGGCGCAGCTGGAGGGCGAGTACCTGCGCCGCAACCCGCGCCGCCTGGTGAGCGCGGGCCGCACCCGTGAGGGCGCCCGAGAGCGCGGGTGCGGCGACGCGGTGACTCCGGGCACGTCCGGCACCTGATCCGGACGCCCACGCGGAAGGGCCGGCCCGTACGGGCCGGCCCTTCCGCGCGCACTGGACGGGATCAGCCCGCCTCGCCGGCGAACACGTGCAGGAACGCGTCGCAGAACGCCTTCAGATCGTCCGGCTTGCGGCTGGTCACCAGCTTGTTGGAACCGTGGTCGCAGATCTTGACCTGCTCGTCCACCCAGGTGCCGCCCGCGTTGCGGATGTCGGTCCGCAGGCTGGGCCACGACGTCAGCACCCGGCCCCGCACGACGTCCGCCTCGACCAGCGTCCACGGCGCGTGACAGATCGCGGCGACCGGCCGGCCCTGCTCGAAGAACTCCTTGACGAAAGCGACGGCCTTCTCGTCCATCCGCAGGAAGTCGGGATTGGCGACCCCGCCGGGCAGCACGAGCGCGCCGAACCCGGCGGCCGACGTCTCACCCACCACCTCGTCCACGGGGAAGGTGTCCGCCTTGTCCAGATGGTTGAACGCCTGGATCTTGCCGGACGCGGTCGACACCAGCACCGGTTCGTGCCCGCCGTCGGAGGCGGCCTTCCACGGCTCGGTCAGTTCGACCTGCTCGACACCCTCGGGGGCCACCAGAAACGCGATACGCATGCTTGCTCACTTTCCTTCCACAGCACGGACGACGGCCTTGCCGGCCCGGGCGCGCCGTTTCCCGCTCCGGCCGCCCGGGCCCGGCTCATGCCCGGCCCACCAGCGCCTCGGCCAGTTCGTGCACGGTCTCGTAGCGGCTCGAGCGGGTCAGTCCCGCCACCGCGTCGATCAGCGCGCCGGGGGCGTTGCCGCGGCGCAGTGCCCGGGCCAGCTCGCCCGCGTTGGCCGGGAAGGCGTGCCGCCCCAGGTGCCGGGCCAGCTCCAGCCGCACTGTCTCCAGCGACGCGCCCGCCTGCCCCGGTGCCACGGGTCCGGCCCACACCTCCGGGTCGTCGTCCGCAGTGGGCTCCGGGTCGTGCCACTCCTCGGTGCGCGTCGGGTGCCCGGACCTGAGCAGGCCCTGCAGCTCGTGTTTCATCTCGTCGTCCCGGTGGACGTTCAGCCGGTCACTGCCTCGCTGCATGTTCTCCCTCCAGAGGGTCGAAGGTCCGCACCGCGTACCCGCCGGCCGCCGGCCGACACGGGCTTCCCGGCATTCGCTTTCCGCTGCTCCCGGCTATTTCCTCTCGCCCGGCAGGAACTCCAGCACCTTTGCCTTCAGCCCCCGCTTGATCATCGATCCCCGGTCGGCGTCGCCCTTGAGGATCGACTTGGCCGTCGCCTCCATCTGCTCCCAGGAGGCGTGCGGAGGGATGGGCGGTACGGCGGGGTCGGTGACGAACTCGATCACGGCCGGGCCGTCGGCCTCCAGGGCCGCACGCCAGCCCGCCTCGACCTCCTCGGGCTTCTCCACCCGGACCCCGGTCAGGCCGAGGGTGCGGGCGAACGCCGCGTACTGCACGTCCGGGATCTCCTGCGACGGCAGGAACGACGGGGAGCCCTCCATCGCGCGCATCTCCCAGGTGACCTGGTTCAGATCGCGGTTGTTCCACACGCCCACCACCAGCCGGGGATCGGACCAGCGGTCCCGGTACTTGGCCGCGGTGATCATCTCCGTCAGCCCGTTCATCTGCATCGCGCCGTCGCCGACCAGGGCGACCACCGGCCGGTCCGGGTGCGCGAACTTCGCGCCGATCGCGTACGGCACGCCCGGGCCCATCGTCGCGAGCGTCCCGGACAGCGAGCCGCGCATGCCCGGCCGCATCGTGATGTGCCGCGCGTACCAGTTCGCCACCGAACCGGAGTCCGAGGTGAGGATCACGTCGTCCGGCAGCAGCGGGTCGAGCGCCCGGGCCACGTACTCGGGGTTGATCGGGTCGGCCGACAGACCGGCCCGCCGCTCCATGGTGTCGTGCCAGCGCTTGACGTTGGCGCACACGGTGTCGTGCCACTCGCGCCCGCCCCGGTCGGTGTCCAGCAGCGGGATCAGCCGCCGCAGCGTGGCCGCGGCGTCGCCGATCAGGTTCACCTCGTACGGGTAGCGCATGCCGACCATGTGCGGATCGATGTCGATCTGCACCCCGCGCGCCTTGCCGAACTCCGGCATGAACTGCGTGTACGGGAAGGAGGAGCCGATGGTCAGCAGTGTGTCGCAGTCCCGCATCAGCTCGTACGACGGCCTGCTGCCCAGCAGCCCGATCGGCCCGGTGACGTACGGCAGCTCGTCGCTGAGGACGTCCTTGCCGAGCAGCGCCTTGGCCACGCCCGCACCCAGCAGCTCGGCGATCTCCCGCACCTCGGCCACCGCACCGGCGGCGCCCTGCCCGATCAGGATCGCGGGCTTGTCACCCGCGTTCAGTACGTCCGCCGCCCGGCGCAGCGCCTCGTCCGTCGGGGTCGCGGTGTAGTCGCTCATCCCCAGGCTGGACGGCACCATCTTGAACTCGTGCGTCGGCGGTGAGTAGTCCAGCTCCTGCACGTCGCCCGGGATGATGACCGCGGTGGGGCAGCGCCGGGCGCAGGCGGTGCGGATCGCGCGGTCCGGCACGTTCGGAAGCTGCTCGGGCACCATCACCGTCTCGACGAACTCCGAGGCGACGTCCTTGTACAGCGTGTGCAGATCGACTTCCTGCTGGTAGGAGCCGCCGATCGCGGTCCGGTCGGTCTGGCCGACGATCGCCAGCACCGGGACGTGGTCCAGCTTGGCGTCGTACAGGCCGTTCAGCAGGTGGATCGCGCCGGGCCCCGAGGTGGCCGCGCACACCCCGATCCGGCCGCTGAACTTGGCGTATCCGACCGCTTCGAAGGCGGACATCTCCTCGTGCCGGGACTGGATGAAGCGCGGCTGGTCCTCCGCCCGGCCCCAGGCGGCGAGCAGCCCGTTGATGCCGTCTCCGGGGTAGCCGAAGACCTGTTCCACGCCCCAGGCTCGCAGCCGCTCGAGGATGTGGTCGGAGACCTTGCTGCTCATGGAGGGGTCCTCCCGGTGCGGTGGGTCGCGGACATCCGGTCAGTACCTGCCGAGTGACCTGCAGCGGGTGCGGAAAACCTGCCGGGCCGGGGGATCGGGGTGCGTCGGGGCGGTGTCACCCGCCCGGCGGTCCGTGTCCCGCGAATGGGGTCCGGCCGCGCGCGGTACGGCGCCTGGCGGGCTCTCATGGCAGTCGAGGGCACCAGCCGTGCCCCGCCGACCGTCGACCGCCGTTTCGCCGAGGAGCCTTTCTCATGCGACGCACCGCCCGTGCCCTGTCCGTCGCCGTCCTGGCCGGCGCCGCGCTCGTCATGCCCGGGCCCGTCGCGTCCGCGGACCCCGGCGCCGGGGAGAGCCCCGGCGCCGTGGTGCCCGAGTCCCCGGCCGCCGTGCCCGGTCCGGTGACGGTGCCCGTGCCCTGCGACGCCGGCACCGGCTCGGGTGCCGCCACCGGCGGCGTGTGCGCTTCGGGGCAGGCGCGGCAAACCCCGGCGCCGCAGCAGGGGTTGGGGCAGACGCAGGAACCGGGAGAGGGCGAGGAGCAGGGGGACGCCCAGGGGGAGGGACAGGAGCAGGGGGACCAGCAACTGGGGCAGGACGAGGGAGATGGGCTGTGGCAGGGACAGGAGCAGGGGGCGGGACAGGGGCAGAGCCAGGGGCCAAGCCAGAGCCCGGGGCAGAACCAGAGCCAAGGTCAGGGACAGGGATGTGAGGAGGGCGATTCCTGCGAGGGCGGCGGCGGTGACGGCTGCCGCGCGTCCGGCGGGGACGACGACTGCACGCCCGCGCCCGTGGAGCACGGGGTGGAGGCGGGACGGGGAGGCACCTTCGACGACTCGGTCCCGGCCCTGGTCGCCGGCGGTCTGCTGATCGCCGCGGCCTGCGCCGGAGCGGGCTACCGGCTCCTCGGCCGCCGACGGACCTCGGGCGGCTGACGCCGGTCCGGTCCGGCACGGTGCCGGACCGGCCGCGATCACCGGCCATGGCGGGCCGCCCGGCGGGTACACACCTACCCGAGGGCACCATCCGTGGGCACCGGACGCACCAGCCGCACAGCCCGCACCCCCGAAGCCGCGGGACCCGCCGGGAGACCAGTGGTGACGGCGTGCGGAGGGAAGCACCCACCTGGTGGGGCGGCGGACGGACCACGACAGCGCGGAGGCGGACATGCGGCGGACGGACCCGGAAGGACACGGCCCCGTCCGCTACGGGCCCCCGCTGCCCGGCGACGGTCTGCCCGTCCTGCCGGAACTCGCCGCCGTCCTCGCCGCCGCCGCGGGCCGGGCCGAGGCCCAGCCGGTCGGCGGTTCCCCCGCCCTGCTGGAGGCGGCCTGCGGTTACTGGACCCGGCGCGGGCTGTCCTGCGTCCCGGACCGGGTGGCCGCGGGCCCCGGCGCCCCCGCCCTGCTGCTCGCCGTGACCGCCGCGCTCGCCGGGGACGGCGGCGACGTGCTGGTGCCCCGCCCCTGCGCCGCCTGGTGGGCGCCCTATGCCCGGCTGCTCGGCAGGCCTGTGTTCCACGTGCCGACCCCGGCCGAGAGCGGCGGCGTCCCCGACCCGTACGCCCTGCTGGAGACTGTGCGCCGGGTCCGCGCCGAGGGCGGCGCCCCCCGGCTGCTGGTGCTGTCCGTGGCCGACGACCCCACCGCCACCGTCGCCCCGCCCGAACTGCTGCACGAGACCGTCGAGGCCGCCGTCGCCGAGGGACTGCACCTGGTCAGCGACGAGACCTGGCGCGACACCCTGCACGACCCGCACGGGACCGTCCTGCTCAGCCCCGCCGAGATGCTGCCCGACCGGGTCACCGTGGTCAGCGACCTGGCCGGCGCCCTGCTGCCGCCCGGCTGGCCCGCCGCCGTCGCCCGCGTGCCCTCCGGAGCGGCGGGGGAGCGGCTCCACGCGCGCGTGCTCGACATCCTCACCGCTCTCGACGCGCGGGTCGCCGCGCCCGTCGCCGCCGTCGCCGGATACGCCCTCGACGAGCCCACGCCCGTCGCCGAGCGCCGCGAGGCCGCCGTACGCCTGCACGCGCGCGTGGCCGCCGCCGCGCACTCCGCGGTCGTCGCGTCCGGCGCGCTCGCCCGGCCGCCGCAGGCCGGCCGCCACCTGTACGCCGACCTCGGGCCGCTGGGCGGGGCGCTCGCCCGCCAGGGCGTGACGGACGCGCAGGAACTCGAGGACTTCCTCACCGCCCGGCTCGGCATGCCCGCGCCCGGCGGCCACCGCTTCGGCGACGGCCTCGGGGAGCTGCGGGTACGGCTCGCCACGGGGCCCCTGCTGGGCGGCACGGACGAGGAACGCACGGAATCCCTCACGTCACCCTCACCGTTGGAACTGCCACACGTGCACCGCGCGTTGATCTCCTTGAGGTCGGCCTTCGACGGCCTCCGCGACGACGCTCAGCGACGGGAGCCTCCTCGATGACGCAGCAGACGCATGAGCCCGGGTCCACCGCCACGACGTCCCTGACGACCTCCTCGACCTCCTCGACCTCCTTGACCACCACGCCCACGCCGGCCTCCACGACCTCCACGCCCACGCCGGCCTCCACGACCGCGCCGGACCCGGAGGACGGCACGGCCGGCGTCCGCGCGCCCCGGGCCGCCCTCGCGCCCCCGTTCCCGCCGCTCGCCGAGCCCCGCCCGCTGGGCGAGCACCGGGTGTGGCCGCGTACCTTCCACGACCGGCTCACCGCCCCCCTGCCCGGCCTGAAGGCCCTCGCCCGCTTCGCCCGCGAGGGCGCCGTACGCCCGGGCCCGGCGGGCCTCGCCGGCATCCCGCGGGTCCCGTACGCCCCCGGCCCGCTGCCGAGCGTGGGCACCGACACCATCGCCGTCACCTGGGCGGGACACGCGAGCTGGATCCTCCGGGCCGGCGGACTGACCGTCCTCACCGACCCCGTCTGGTCCCGCCGCATCCTCGGCACCCCGGCCCGCATCACCCCCGTCGGCGTCCCCTGGGAGAGCCTGCGGGGCGTCGACGCGGTCGTCATCAGCCACAACCACTACGACCACCTGGACGCCCCCACCCTGAACCGGCTCCCGCGCGACACCCCGGTGTTCGCACCCGCCGGCCTCGGCCGCTGGTTCCAGCGACGCCGGTTCACCCGCGTCACCGAGCTGGACTGGTGGGAGGGCGCCGAACTGTCCGGCGTCCGCTTCGACTTCGTGCCCGCCCACCACTGGTCCAAGCGCACCCTCACCGACACCTGCCACAGCCTCTGGGGCGGCTGGGTCCTCACCGACCCGGACGGACAGCGCCTCTACTTCGCCGGGGACACCGGCTACGGCCACTGGTTCTCCCGCATAGGCCGCCGCTACCCGGGGATCGACCTCGCCCTCATGCCCATCGGCGCCTACGACCCCCGTTGGTGGCTCAGCGACGTCCACTGCGACCCGGAGGAGGCGGTACGGGCCACCCTGGATCTGGGGGCGCGCAGAATGGCCCCGATGCACTGGGGCACGTTCGTGCTGTCGGCCGAGCCGGTCCTGGAGCCGCTGACCCGGGTGCGCACGGCCTGGGAGAAGGCGGGCCTGGAGCGCGAGGACCTGTGGGACCTCCCGGTGGGAGGCTCGCGCGTGCTGGAGTGAACCGGGCCCTTCCCGCGGCCGCCGCCCACCCGCCCGTAGCTACCGCTCGATCCCCCGAAGGCGCCGCACGGCGCTCGGCATGGCGCTGACCAGCACGGTCAGCGCCACCGCCGCGGCCACCCCCTCCCAGGGCTCCGGGAACAGGGAGCCGCCCAGGATCCCGATCACCTGGTACGTCAGCGCCCACGCCAGACAGGCCGGCAGGTTGCCCCGGGAGAACCGCCGCAGCGGCCACTCGGCCAGCAGACAGGCCAGCATCACCGGTATGCGCCCCGCGGGCACGAGCCGGGACAGCACGAGCACCGCGACCCCGTGCCCGGCCAGCTTCTCCTGCGCCTGCTCCAGTCGCTCCTCCGGCGCCCGCGACCGGATCGCCTCCAGCCAGCGCGAGCCGTTCTTCGACCGCAGCCCGCGCCGCCCCAGCCAGTACAGCGTCGCGTCCCCCAGGAAGGCCGCCGCGGAGGCCGTGACGAACACCAGCAGCAGCGAGAACGGCGCCGTCTGATGGAACGCCACCACCGCCGCCGTGCTCACCAGGGCACCGGTCGGCACCACCGGGACCAGCGCCCCGATCAGCACGAGCAGGAACAGCGACGGATAGCCGAGCGCCTGCTGCGTCGACTCCGGCGGCACGGACCGTGCCGACGCGGCGGCCAGTGTCACCGCGTCCGGCAGCCATCTCACCGTGCGACCTCCAGCCGCACCCGCTCGCCGTGCCCCAGCTTGTGCACCGTCACCTCCGGCGCGGCCGCGGCCGCCAGGCGCACGAACTCGTCACCCGGCGCGTGGAATTCGTGCGGGCGCACGGCGTCCATGCCGATCGGCCAGTACGTCCCGTAGTGCACCGGCACCGCGGCACGGGGCGCCAGCCGGGCCAGCGCCTGCGCCGCCCGCCTCGCGTCCAGGTGCCCCGGCCCGAGGAAGGGACCCCAGC
This sequence comes from Streptomyces sp. NPDC047869, assembly GCF_040704065.1. Classification (NCBI taxonomy): domain Bacteria; kingdom Bacillati; phylum Actinomycetota; class Actinomycetes; order Kitasatosporales; family Streptomycetaceae; genus Streptomyces; species Streptomyces sp. NPDC047869. The sequence goes on along the minus strand of NZ_JBEYRK010000007.1, from coordinate 157,311 downwards.
CGCCCACCGGCAGCAGCGCCGTGTCCACCGGCCCCACCTGCTCGGCCATGTCGTCGAACAGCCCGGTGTCCCCGGCGAAGTAGGTCCGTGCCTCGCCCGTGAGGACGTATCCGAGCGCCGACGAGCGGTGCGGGCCGACCGGCAGCCGGCGCCCGTCGTGCCGCGCCGGGACCACCCGGACCAGCAGGTCCCCGACCCGCACCTCGTCGCCGGGCGTCACCTCGGTGATCCGTAGCCCCCGCAGCCGGCGCAGTGCGGGTACCGCCCGTGGTGCGCCCCGGGGCACGAGCAGGCGCGTGCCCGGGGGGAGCGCGGCCAGCGAGGGCGGATGCAGGTGGTCGGCGTGCAGATGGGACACCAGCGCCAGGTCCGCGCGGCGGGCCTCGGCGGGCGGCACCGCGCCCCGGCGGCGGCGCAGATGCGCGAGCCGGGTGGCGAACAGCGGATCGGTGATCACACGTATGTTCGCGTCCTCGAGTGTGCAGGTGGCGTGCCCCCACCAGGTGATCTCCACCGGCACCTCCTTCGCCTCCTTCACGCGACTCCCCGAAGCCTACGGGCAGGAGTAGGGTCGCTGGCGAAACCCGGAGGTGAGGGGGACGCCATGGGACAGTTACGGGGTGCCTCCGGCGGGCTCGCGCCGGTGCGGGTCACCGCCATCGCGAGCCTGACGCCTCTGGAGGAACTGGAGGCCGACCCCTTCCTGGTGGACTCGCGCAGCCAGTACGCGATGTGCGCCCGCTGGGCCGCGGAGCGCGGCTACGTCGTCGCGCGGGAACTTCTCGTCGGCGGGCTGCGTTTCGACCATTGCGCACTGTGGGACGGAGTGCGGTCCGGGGTGGACGTGTTCGTCGCGCCCAGCCTGCGCGTACTGGAGCGCGCCCTGTCCTCCGTGGAGGAGTTCACCGCCGAGTGCGCGCGGCGCGGGGTGCGCGTGGAGACGGTGGGGCGGGCCGAGCCGTCGTACGACGCGCAGATGAAGGCACGGGTGCACCGCAGGCTGTCGATGCCGACGGCCGGCTACGACGGACGCTGACGGCACCGGCACCGGCACCGTTCTCGCGGTGCGGCGCCCCGTCCGGAAGCGCCCGGCCCGGTGTGACAAGGTGGGAGCCGGGGCCCGGTCGGTCGGTCGAGCGGGGCGGGACGTGAGGTGTGCGGGACGTGCGGTGGCGGAGGGCGGCCAGTCAGATCGGACGGAGCGCCACGGTGTGGGCGGTCTCCACGCTCACCATGCTCGTGCTCGCCGGACTGCTGCCCGACTTCAGGCTCCAGTCCCCCGACGGCGACAGCGCCACCCACATAGCCATCACCGCCGCCTGCGGCGCCGGCGCCTTCGGTCTGCTCTCCGTTCTGGTGTGGCCGCTCCTGGTACGGCTGCTGCTGCTCGTGCCCGCCCTCGTCCTCGGCCTGCTGGTCTTCTTCCTCAACGGCTCGCTGCTGCTGCTCGCCCTGCGCCTCAACCCCTCCGGCCGTCCCGAGGCCGCCCCGGAGACCGCCGTCGTGGTGGCCGCCGTGATGTCCGCCGTGGCCTCGGCCACCGGCGCGGCCCTCGCCGTACGCGACGACGACGCCTACCGCCGCCGTCTGCTGCGCCTCGCCGACCGCCGCCGAAGAGCCGGGCCGCCCTGCGCGGACACCCCCGGCCTGGTCTGCGTCCAGCTCGACGGCGTCGGCCACGACGTGCTCACCGACGCCGTCCGCAGGGGCCTGATGCCGACCGTCGCCGGCTGGCTGGCGACCGCCGACGGCATGCGGCCCACGCACCGGCTCACCCCCTGGCGCACCGACTGGTCCAGCCAGACCGGCGCCAGCCAGCTCGGCATCCTGCACGGCAGCACCTTCGACGTGCCCGCCTTCCGCTGGTACGAGAAGGAGCGCGGTGAGGTGATGGTGTGCAACCGCCCGACCAGCGCCGCAGAACTCCAGCGCCGTGCCGTGAAGCGCACGGGCGACGGGGGACTGCTCGCCGTGGACGGCGCCAGCCGCGGCAACCTGTTCAGCGGCGGCGCCGGCGAACAGGCCCTCGTCCTGTCCATCGCCATCCGCCGCCGGGGCCGGGAGAACCGTTCCCGCGCCGGCTATTTCGCCTACTTCTCCGACCCCGCCAACGCCGTGCGCACGGCCCTGTCCTTCGTCGCCGAGGTGGTCCGCGAGATCGTCCAGTCCACCCGGGCCCGCGTCCGCCGGCAGCGGCCCCGGGTCGGCCGCGGCGGCCTCTACCCCTTCGTGCGGGCCTTCGCCACCGTCGTCGAGCGCGACGTCGTGGTCGCCGCCGTGCTCGGCGACATGCTCGCCGGCCGCACCGCCGTCTACGCCGACCTCGTCGCCTACGACGAGGTCGCCCACCACTCCGGGCCGCGCGGCCGGGACGCCGAGAAGGTGCTGCAGCGGCTCGACCGGTCCCTCGCCCTCATCGCGAAGGCCGCCGAGCACGCGCCGCGCCCCTACCGCGTCGTCGTCCTGTCCGACCACGGCCAGAGCCCGGGCGAGACCTTCCGCTCCCGCTACGGCCTCACCCTCGGCGACCTGGTCCGGGCCGGCTGCGGACTGCCCGTGCCGCGCCACGCCGAGCGGACCCGCAGCGGCGCCGAGGCCCGCGCCGCGGTCCGGGCCGCCCTGGGCAGGCCCGAGGAGGCCGACGGCGACGGGCACCGCCCAGCCCGGGGCACCGAACCCGTCGTACTGGCCTCGGGAAACCTGGGCCTGGTGTCGTTCCCGGACGTGCCGCACCGCATGAGCCGGGAGGAGATCGACGCCCGCCACCCCGGCCTGCTCACCACCCTCGCCAACCACCCCGGCATCGGCTTCCTGCTGGTGCGCAGCGAGGAGCACGACGGTCTGGTGCTCGGCCCGTACGGCACCGAGATCCCGCTGGCCCGCCTGGACGAGGAGCCCGGCCCGCTGGCCGGCTTCGGCCCGGGCGCCGCGGATGCCGTACGCCGCACCCACTCCTTCCCGCACACCGCCGACATCATGGTCAACTCCTTCCACGACCCCGCCGACGGCGAAGTCCTCGCCTTCGAGGAGCAGATCGGCTCCCACGGCGGCCTCGGCGGCGCCCAGTCCCGGCCCTTCCTGCTCTCCCCGCTCACCCTGTCCGCGCCCGCCGCCGACGGCGAGGAGCCGGCCGGAGCCGAGCACGTGCACCGCGTACTGCGGCGCTGGCTGCTGGAGGTGGACGGCCCGCAGGTGCCGCTCACCACGCGCGCCGGGGAGGAGCGCACCGGAGAGGAGCGGGCAGAGGAGGAGCGCACGGGAGAGGAGCGGGCCGCCTAGGGGCCCGTCGACAGGGTGCGGCGCCCCCGAGTGTGATCGGATGGGACGCGGTACCCGAACAACTCGGACCCCCATGGAAAGGAAGAGCCGTGGCAACCACGCGCACCGCACACACCGTCTGGGAAGGCAACCTGCTCGAGGGCAACGGCGTCGTCACCTTCGACTCCTCCGGCATCGGCCAGCAGCCGGTGTCGTGGCCGTCGCGCGCCGAGCAGGCGAACGGCAGGACCAGCCCCGAGGAGCTGATCGCCGCCGCCCACTCCAGCTGCTTCTCCATGGCCCTCTCGCACGGCCTGGCCGGCGCCGGTACTCCGCCCACCCGCCTGGAGACCAAGGCCGACGTCACCTTCCAGCCCGGCGAGGGCATCACCGGCATCCACCTCACCGTCCGCGGCGAGGTGCCGGGCGTGGACGAGGACGGCTTCCGCTCCGCGGCCGAGGACGCCAAGAAGAACTGCCCGGTCAGCCAGGCCCTGACCGGTACGACCATCACCCTGACGGCCGAGCTGGCCTGACGCCGTACGCCCCGTCGATGCCGCGTGCCCACCGGGTGCGCGGCATCGCCGTTTCCTGGGCACCCGTGCATTGACAAGCGCGCACCCGCGTTCTGTGCTGGGAGGGCGGCAGGCGTCCTCGCGGATGCGTCCCGGCGGAACCTCCTGGCGGAACCACCTGGCGGAAGGGGACGGACCATGACACGTGCGGTCGGGATCGATCTCGGGACGACGAACTCGGTGGTGGCCGTCCTGGAGGGCGGCGAGCCGGCCGTCGTCGCCAACGCGGAGGGCGCGCGCACCACCCCGTCGGTGGTGGCGTTCGCGAAGAACGGCGACGTACTGGTCGGCGAGGTGGCCAAGCGGCAGGCCGTCACCAACGTGGAGCGCACCGCCCGCTCGGTGAAGCGGCACATGGGGGACGCGCACTGGCGCTTCCCGGAGCAGGGCTCCATCGACGGCAGCCGGCTGCGCGCGCAGGAACTGTCCGCGCGGGTGCTGCAGAAGCTGAAGCGGGACGCCGAGGCCTACCTCGGCGAGGACGTCACGGACGCGGTGATCACCGTCCCCGCCTACTTCGACGACACCCAGCGCCAGGCGACCAAGGAGGCCGGGGAGATCGCCGGCCTGAAGGTGCTGCGGATCATCAACGAGCCGACGGCCGCCGCCCTCGCCTACGGCCTGGACCGCGGCGAGGAGCAGACCGTGCTCGTCTTCGACCTCGGCGGCGGCACCTTCGACGTGTCCCTGCTGGACATCGGCGACGGCGTCATCGAGGTGAAGGCCACCAACGGCGACACCCACCTCGGCGGCGACGACTGGGACCAGCGGATCGTCGAGTACCTCGTCAAACGGTTCAAGGGGCAGAACGGCATCGACCTCGGGGCCGACAAGATGGCCGTGCAGCGGCTGCGGGAGGCCGCGGAGAAGGCCAAGATCGAACTGTCCTCGTCCTCCGAGACCTCGATCAACCTGCCCTACATCACCGCCTCCGCCGAGGGCCCGCTGCACCTGGAGGAGAAGCTGACGCGCGCCCAGTTCCAGGAGCTGACCGAGGATCTGCTGGACCGCTGCAAGAAGCCCTTCCACCAGGCGGTCGCGGACGCGGGCGTGCAACTGTCCGCGATCGACCACGTCATCCTGGTCGGCGGCTCCACTCGGATGCCCGCCGTCACCGGCCTGGTGAAGGAACTCACCGGCAAGGAGCCGCACAAGGGGGTCAACCCCGACGAGGTCGTCGCGGTCGGCGCAGCGCTCCAGGCGGGCGTCCTGCGCGGCGACGTCAAGGACGTCCTGCTGCTGGACGTCACCCCGCTGTCCCTGGGCATCGAGACCAAGGGCGGCATCATGACGAAGATGATCGAGCGCAACACCACGATCCCGACCCGCCGTTCGGAGATCTTCACCACCGCCACCGATAACCAGCCCTCGGTCGGCATCCAGGTCTACCAGGGTGAGCGCGAGATCGCCGCGTACAACAAGAAGCTGGGCGTCTTCGACCTCACCGGGCTGCCGCCCGCGCCGCGCGGGGTCCCGCAGGTGGAGGTCGCGTTCGACATCGACGCCAACGGGATCATGCACGTCTCCGCGAAGGACCTCGCCACCGGCCGGGAGCAGAAGATGACCGTCACCGGCGGTTCGGCCCTGCCCAAGGACGACATCGACCGCATGATGCGGGAGGCCGAGCAGTACGCCGAGGAGGACCGCAAACGCCGCGAGACCGCCGAGACCCGCAACCAGGCCGAGCAACTCGTCTACCAGACCGAGCGGTTCCTTCGGGACAACACGGACCGCGTGCCCGCCGAGACCCGCACCGAGGTCGAGGAGGCGGTGACCGGGCTGAAGACCCTGCTCGCCGAGAACGCCGAGACGGCGGCCCTGCGCGCGGGAGTCGAGAAACTCGCCACGGTCAGCCAGCGGATGGGCCAGGCCATGTATGCCGACGCCTCCGCCGGTTCGGCAGGTCCCGCCGGTGAGCGGAGCGCGTCGGAGGAGGATGACGGTGTGGTGGACGCGGAGATCGTCGACGACGAGCGGGACACGAAGGGCGGCGCGGCCTGAGCCGGCGGCCGGGCGTCACAGGGCCTCGCGGGACTCCCGCAGCAGCTGCCGGGTGCGCCGCGCGGAGGAGGCCCGCGCGGTCATGTGGTCCAGCACCTCCAGGTGCGTGGAGACCTCCTGGCGGGAGTCCAGATACAGGGCGCCGGTCAGGTACTCGGTGAACACCATGTCGGGCAGCTCCGGTTCGGCGAACCGGAACAGTGTGAACGGCGCGTAGGTCCCCGGGTGCGGGCCGGCCGCGAACTCGGCGAGCTGGAGGGTGACCCGGTCCCGGCCGGCGTACTCCAGCAGCCGGTCGAGCTGGTCGCGCATCACCGCGGCGTCGACGCTCACCGGGCGCCGCAGCACCGTCTCGTCCATGATCACCCACAGGTGGGGCGGGTCCTCCCGCTCCAGCAGCCGCTGCCGCGCCATGCGCAGCGAGACATGCCGTTCTATCGCCTCCGGCCCGGTCTGCCCGATCGTCCCGGCCTCCAGCACCGCGCGCGCGTACCCCTCGGTCTGCAACAGGCCGGGCACGAAGTGCGGCTCGTAGGAGCGGACGATCCGGGCGGCGCCCTCCAGGCTCACGTACAGGCTGAACCAGTCCGGCAGCACGTCGTGGAACCGCTGCCACCAGCCCGGCTGGTTGGCCTCCTCGGCCAGCCGGACGAACGCGGCCTGCTCCTCCCCGGCCGCCCCGTAGGTGGCCAGCAGCACCTGCACGTAAGGGATCTTCAGCGCGACCTCGGCCATCTCCATCCGCCGTACGGTCGCCGACGCCACCCGGAGCACCCGGGCGGCCTCCTCGCGGCTGAGCCCGGCCGCCTCCCGCAGTTCCTGCAACCGCTTGCCAAGCACCACCTGACCCACGGTGGGAGCCGCCCGCCGCTCGCTCACAGCCCGCCCTCCCCCCAGGTCCGAAGTACGGCGGCAGTCTGCCACGCGTGCCCTCGTCGCACAGGCGGTCGAGCGGATCCGGCGCCGGGCGGAGGCGTCAACCGGCCAGTGTGTGCAGGTACTTGCTCGTCGCCGGGTCGGCGGGCAGGAAGGTCTCGATGGCGAGTTCGGCGACCGTGACGTCCATGGGCGTGTTGAAGGTGGAGATCGACGACACGAACGACAGGATCCGCCCGTCGTGCTCGATGCGCAGCGGCAGCGCGAAGTACGGCACCGGCCCGGCCGGTTCGTCACCGGGCGCGTCCTCGGGCACCGGGTACCCGGCGACCTCCTCGTACAGGGCCCGTAGCTGGTCCGAGCGGTCCAGGGCGATCTGCCGCTCCATCTGCGCCAGCAGATGCCCGCGCCACTCGCGCAGATTGCGGATGCGCGGCGCGAGGCCGTCGGGGTGCAGGGTCAGCCTCATCGCGTTCGGCGCCGGCGTCATCAGCTCCTCGGCAACTCCCTCCAGCAGCAGGGCGATGCCCCGGTTGGCGGCGACCACCGTGTACCCGGCGTCGACCACCAGGGCCGGGTAGGGCTCGTAACCCTGGATGAGCCGTTCCATGCCGTCGCGCAGCGCGTCGAGCGCCGGGTCGTCCAGCGGGGTCTCCGGGTAGCGCGGGGCGTAACCGGCCGCCAGCAGCAGCGCGTTGCGCTCCCGCACCGGCACCTGGAGGTGCTCCGCCAGCCGCAGCACCATCTCCTCGCTGGGCCGGGACCGGCCGGTCTCGATGAAACTGATGTGCCGGGCGGAGGAGTCGGCGCGCAGCGCCAGCTCGAGCTGGGACATCCGGCGCCGCTCCCGCCAGGAGCGCAGCAGCCGGCCTGCCTGGCCCTTGTCGGCGTTCGTGGCGGCGGAGGCGGTGGGGCCGGTCGCGACGATGGTCATGCCGTCGACCGTATCCGAGCGGCGCGCCCGATGACGCGTCCCGCCAGGAAGCCGGCCTCACCCGGCCAGGGGGAGGGGCAGCGCCAGAAGGTGGGGCAGCGCCAGAGGGTGGGGCAGCGCCAGAGGGTGGGGCAGCGTCAGAAGGAGGGGCAGCGTCAGAAGGAGGGGCCGGGCCAGAAGGAGGTGCAGGGAGCCGAACGGAGTGCCCGCGCGGCCGAACGGAGTGCGCGGCGCACCGGCCCGGGTGCACGGACGGGCGGACGTGGCAGGCTGAACGCGTACCCGCACACTCCGGAGGGAGACCGTCCATGGCCGTGGAACCGCTGTCGCAGAAGGAGATCGAGGACCGGCTGGCCGAGCTGCCCGGCTGGTCGCTGGACGGCGACCGGCTCACCCGCTCCTACCGGCTCGGTTCGCACTTCGCGGCGACGGCACTGGTCGTGCACATCGCCGGGATCCAGGACGAGCTCGACCACCACTCCGACCTCACCCTCGGCTACAACTCCGTCCACCTGAGCGTGAACACGCACAGCGCCGGCGGCGTCGTCACCGAGAAGGACTTCGACCTCGCCCGCAGGGTGGAGGACATCGCCCCCGGCCACGGAACACACTGACGATGTGCTCGACTACGACGAGGAAGCGGAGGCCTACGACGCTTCGCGCGGCGGCGAACCGCGCGCCGAGGCGGCGGCCGGGGCCGTCCTCGGCCTGATACCCGACCCGCCGGGCCGGCTCCTGGACCTCGCCTGCGGCACCGGCATCGTCACCCGGCGCCTCGCCGCCGCCCGGCCCGGGCTGCGGGTGACGGGCGCCGACCTCTCCACCGCCATGGCCCGCCGGGCGGCCCACCGCCTGCCCGGCACCGTCGTGCGGGCCGACTGCCGCCGCCTGCCCTTCGCCGACGCCGCCTTCGACGCGGTGACCTGCGTCTGGCTGCTGCACCTGCTGTCCGGCCCCGCCGACGTGCGCGCCGTCATCGCCGAGTGCGCGCGGGTCCTCACGCCCGGCGGGGTCTGGGTCACCACCGTCGACAAGGCCGAGGCGCACGACGTCGGCAGCGACATCGACGCCGTCCTCGTCACCCGCCCCCGCCGCCCCGCCCAGGACGCCGCGGACGCCGTCACCGGGTACGCCGCCGCCGAGGGACTCGTCCCGGCCGGGCGGGCCGCCTTCCCCGGCCTCGGCCAGGGCCGCAGCCCGCGGACCACCGTGATGGACCTCAGGCGCGGCTGGTTCACCCTGCTGCCCCCGGAAGGCCCCCGTGCCGAGGAGTTCGCCGCCCGGCTCGCCCGCCTGCCGGACCAGGACCGCCGTCGCCCGGACCCGGTGTTCTCGCTGCGCGCCTTCCGCAAGCCGCCCGCCGCCTGACTCCGGGCGGCAACTCCCGAGCGGCGCAGCTCTCGCCGAACTTCACCGCGTCCAGGATGACCGGCTGCCCGTTCAGTTTCGCTCCTGCGGCCCGCGGCCCTCCCTACTCCTCGGCGTCGAGGCTCTCGAGGTACTCCTTGACGACGTCCGGGTTGCGCCTCATGGTCGCCAGCAGCTGGCCGCGACGATAGTGGTTGCGGCCCTCCTCTACGCGCTTCTCCCAGCCTTCCCGGCCGTCGGCCAACCGCTCGGTGATCAGAAACTCGATGACGTCCTCGACACAGGGCCGGAACCGCTTGCCACCCACGGGAATGTGCAGCTTGTCCAGCGAACGCTTCTGGTCGTTGTTCCGGTTGAGTGCCTCCAGCGCGGGAGACGTGCCGTACACCTGTACATGGGCGCTCGTGTACCTGTCCTTCTCCCGTTCGTAGTCCCAATGGAGCAGGCACGTCTCCAAGGCCTCGTCCGTGAAGATCCCGCAGTATGACGAATGCACCGTCAGGAAATCGTCCTCGTCGTCCAGACGAACCTGGTACGAGAGGTTCATCCAAGCGCGGGGCTTCTTGTTGTCGATGCGCAGCGGGAACGCGATCGGCTGGGTCGGGTTGGCGGCGGACAGGCCGTTGCCGAGAGTGAAGACAGGGCCGACCACGGAACGTGGGCGCAGCACTGCGGCGATGCGCACGTGCTGGCACACGGTTCCGTTGAGGGTTGCCTGCAACTCTTTGGCGAACTTGTAGACCTGCCTGGACAGGTCAGAGGTCAACCGTGCCGCCGATCGACACCCACAGCGCGTGCGCCTGCGACGAGGTGAAGTCGCCCTCGCGCGCCTGTTCCCGCAGTTCGGCATAAGTGAGACCGAGGTCGTCCAGGGCCCGCTGCGCGGCATCCCGGTAGTCGGCGTCGGACACGACGATCACGATGTCGTCCTCGTGATCCGTGAGTGCCTTCTCGTCGATCGTCACACTCATCGTCTACCCCCCAGACGGTTGTGCTGTGCTGCGCGACACTCACAGCATTGCGTACTCAACCGGTTGCTCACAGTCATATGCCCCGGATGGCTGATCCTTTACCACCGAAGTGGCTAACGGTCGCACGCCCGTCTGAAACAGGACTGATATCACGCGAAGGTGACGGCCAGTCAAACGCACGTCGGCCGGTACCGCCGCCACCCCGCCGGCCGTCAGACCCCGTGGCCCGACCAGGCGTCGGGCCGCGGGGTCAGGATCGTGCCGACCACCGGGCCGGACAAGGCCATGACGTCGGCCAGGAAGCGCCGGCGTGTGACGCCGAGCCGGCGCAGGGCCCGGCCGTGGTCGACGGCGACGACGGCGCAGACCGCGAGCAGCAGCAGCCGCCACCCGGCCAGCACCGGGCGGCGTGCGACGCGGGGCAGCTCCAGGAAGGAGGCGTGCAGCCGGGCGCAGTGGAAGGGCACATGGCGTTCCTCGTCGGCGAGGACGCGGCCCGCCACCTCCGAGGTCAGCGGGTCCCCGGCGCCGTCGCGCAGCGCGCGGTAGTACCTCAGGGCCACCACCTCGGCGATCATCAGCACCAGCAGTTCGAGGCGCAGGCCCATCAGCCGCCGCAGCCGTACGAAGACCGTGTCGCTCCAGTGGCCGCTCAGCAGCGGCATCCCGCCCGCGGCCAGCAGGCGGGCGAGCATCCTGGCGTGGTTCTGCTCCTCGGCGACGAACAGCCGGACCGCACGCGCGTAGTCGGCGTCGCCCGCCTGGTCCGCCTTCGCCACGAGGTTGGCGCCGTCGCCGTCCTCCCCGACCTGGAAGCGCTGGATACCGGCCCACACAGCGGGATGCAGTGCCGCGCCCCGCCCCCAGTCGGGGTCACCCTGGGCGGCCCGGCGCTCCCGCTCGTCCTCGAAGTCCCGCACCCACTTGGCGAACTCGTCCCCTCGCACCCGGTCTCCCCTCCCCGGACACGACCGTCGTGCCCTGGACAGGGACGACGCCCGGGGACGGCGAAACGTTGCATCGCCGTCCCCGGGCGTGTGGCGCCGGTCCCGTCAGGTCACCGTGCAAGTCCGGTCACCCAGCTTGAACGACACCGGTTCCGTGTTGGTCCCCGACCGGCTTCCGGTGAAGCCGAAGCTCACCGACGAGCCCGCCGCAACCGTGCCGTTCCAGCTCAGGTTCTTCGCGGTCACCGAGGTGCCCGATACTGCACGCCGGCGCCCTTCGGGCTCCACACGAGCCGGCTGCCGTCGGCGGCCGCCGCCACCGCTCACGCCCATCATCCGGGACGAGTCGAACGGGTCGATCTCCGGACTCTCCGTCATCCAGCGCAGCTTCGGCGTCTGTTCGGGCGAGGAGGGGTGTGCGCCGAAGGGCAGCCAGGGGGTGCTGGAGACGTCGATGGTGTAGCGGCTCGACCGGTCGGGGTACGAGGTGAAGTCCCAGGCCCTGGTCCAGTTCGCGCCGCTGTCCGTGGAGCGGAGGATCTGGGTGTCCGGCCACCAGGAGCTGTAGGCGGTGGCCATGACGGTGCCGGGGTGCTGCCGGCCAGCGCCGGCAGTGCAGGACCTGGGAATGTGCCGGCCGGGCGGCCCCCTTTCGCGGATGGGCACCGCCCGGCCCGGTGACCCCGTCGTCCTGTGACGGGGCCGTGCACGCGGAGCATCAGCGGGGACCTATTCGAGCAGCTCCGCGTACGAGCCCATGGCCAGGGCGATGTCCGCCTCGGCCCAGAAACGGTGGTACGTGAAGACGGGTGCGGCGCCGCCCTTGAGGTAGGCCTCGATCTTCGACCAGGCCGGGTCGTTCTTGTAGAAGGACCGGATCGAGGAGAAGGTCGAGGACGAGTTGACGGTGTCGCCGTTCGGCATCTTGCCGCTCCAGCCGCTCGGCACGTACAGGCTGTCGCTGAACCGGCTGTAGTCGCTGCGGGTCTCGGGGACGGCGATGCCGAGGCCGTCCTGGTAGTTGCCCCACATGCCGTCCAGCAGCGCCTTCGCCGTCGACTTCGCCGCCGTGTCACCGGACTTGGCGGCGTAGTAGGTGAGCGTCTTGGCGTACGCGGCCGCCACGCCGACGTCGTCGGTGTAGTCGGCGACGGTCACATGGAGTCCGCTGTTGGTGCCGGGGCTCGACGCGTTCCACGTGTCGGGCTGACCGGTCCACTGGAGGGTGGAGGGGATCCGGTAGGTGCCGTCCGGGTTGACCGTGGTCTTGGACAGCGCCCACTTGACCCACTTGTCGAGGACCGCCTTGGCCTTCGCGTCGCCGGTCTGCTGGTAGTACTCGGCGACCCGTTCCATCGACCACGCCTGGAAACCGAACCACTGGTTGGACGGCGGGTCGTGGTAGACCGGCTGCCAGTCGTAGTACATGCCGTAGAACGTCGGCGTGCCCGCCGGCGGGGCGGCGTACCGGCCCTGCCAGCTGTTGGTCGCGCCGCCCGCGATCGCGCCCTCGGACGACTGCAGCCACTGGTAGAACTCGAGCTGCCGGGTGAGCGACTTGCCCCAGTCGGCCGCGCCCGTCGCCGACTTGGGCTTCAGGTCGGCGTAGTTGCTCAGGGCGTACGCGGCGAGTGGGTTCTGGTAGCCGCCGTGCACATGGCTGGAGCCGATCCGCCAGGCCCAGCCGGCGCTGGTGTCGGCGGCGCCGCCCCAGGCGTAGTACCAGGACAGCAGGTAGTGCGAGGCGTCCTTGCCGGTGCCGGCCGCGCAGGCGGACGGACCGACGCAGTTGCCGATCTTCTTGAAGTACTTGTCGTACATCGCGTACCGCAGATAGTCGCCCATCTTCGCGGCCTTGGCGACGGTCGCGGAGACGTCACCGCCCTTGCCCTGCGCCTTCGCCCACACGTCGGCCCAGTAGGCGGCCTGCACCGCGCGCGCGTCCGCGTCCGGGGCGTCCGTGTACTTCCACTGCTTGGCGTAGGAGGAGTCGCCGGTGAACAGGTCCAGATAGCCGTTGGCGCCGCCGTACTTGAAGGCGTCGCAGGTCGGCTGCGGGACCGTCTCCCAGACGGACTCCTGCGGACCGCGCTGGAAGGTGTTGATGTACGACGGCCCGGTGGCCGTCGGTCCGGCCTCGCACTTGCCGGGCTCGTCGCCGTAGCCGTAGACGTTGTCGACGTCCTGGATCCAGTGCATGCCGTAGACGTCGTCCGTGCCGTACGCGCTCTTCAGCTCACCGGCGATCGGGTCCGGGCCCACCGACACGCCCGTGTCGAGCTTCGCCGGGTACTCGTTCGGGGTGTCCTGCTCGGGCGCGTACGTGGCCGGCTTCGAGGCGTTGTAGAAGGAGTTCGTCGGCTGGTCGGCGTGCGTGGGGATCATGTACTTCTCCATGATCTCCCAGGCACCGTTGAACTTGGACCAGTCGCCGGTCACCTTCCCGTACATGGCCTGCAGCCAGAGAAGGTAGCCGTAGGCCTCGGACGTGGTCTCGTGACCGTAGTCGGGTGCCTCGACGATCAGCGTCTCCACCGAGTGGTACGGGATGCCCTCGGGGGAGAAGTAGCCGTTCGCCGGGTTGGTGATCTTCCCGTACAGGTCCAGGAACCGGGCGTCGTACGCCTTCGACGCGGCCAGCTCCGTCACCGTGACCGTCGCCTTGGTGTGGCCGGTCGCCGAGGCGGTGAAGGTGGCGCTGCCGGTGCCGGACGAGTCGGCGGTGACGGTCACCTTCTGCGCCGTGTTCCAGTTGGCCGGCGTGAAGGTCAGCGAGGAGCCGCCGGTGACCGACAGACCCGTGTTGCCGTCCGTGCGGGCGACGCCCACCGTCACGTTCGCGCTCGGCTGCGTGGAGAGCTTCACGTCGAAGGTGCCCGTCTTGCCCTGCTGGACGCCGAGTTGCGTGGGCGAGGCGACGACGGCCGGCCCCGAGGAGACCGTGATGCCGACCGGTGTGGACTCGGCGGACGCGCCGAGGCTGTCGTACGCCTTCGCCACCAGTGAATGACTGCCCACGGTCAAGCTTGAGGCCGAGAGCGAGTACGGCGCGCTGGTGTCCGTGCCCAGCAGCGTGGTGTCGTCGTAGAACTCCACCTTGGCGATCGTCGCGTTGTCGGCCGCCGCGGCGGTCGCGGCGAGCGGCACCGCGGTCCCCTGCGAGTAGGTCGCGCCCGCGGTGGGACTGGTCAGCACGGTGACCGGCGGCTGGTGCGCGCCGGCGCAGGTGGTGCCGTTGACCGCGAAGGAGGCGGGCGCCGTGTTGGTCCCGCTGTACGTGAACTGGGCGCCCGTGGAGACCGCGGCCCCGGCGGCGATGGTGCCGTTGTACGAGGCGTTCTTCACGGTGACCGTCTGGCCGGACTGGGACCAGCTGCCGTTCCAGCCGTTGCTCAGCTTCTGGTTGCCGGAGTAGCCGTAGGTCAGGGTCCAGCCGTCGATCGCGGACGTGCCGCGGTTGGTGAGGGTGAGGTCGGCGGTGAAACCGGAGCCCCAGTCGTTGGTCTTGTAGTCGACACTGCACTGGACGCCCGCCGCGTGCGCGGCTGTGGTGCCGGTGGCGAGCATCGTCAGGGGCAGGGCCAGCGCTGCGAGGGCGGCGGTCCACCATCGCCGCGCGGCTCTGCGTCTGCGTCCGGGATCCATGGTGCTGGTTCCTCCTTGCGCTTGCGGCTCGAGGGGGGATGTCAAGGCTTGAACCAGTGGGAGCGCTCCCATAGTGAGGATGACCCCGGGAGCGGTCAAGGTGCTTGAAGAGTCGAAATGATTCGACAGGTCCACTCCCGAAAAAATTCCTCAACTCCCCTGTGCAGGCACGTCACTTGCCGCTACCTTCCAACGCACCAGTGGGAGCGATTCCGTTCAGTCGACGCGTCCGTCACGGCGCGCCAAGCTGCAAGGAGTCGCTCATGCGACACCCCCCGCGTTCAGTACTTTTAGCCGTCGCCGGCGCGACCGCGCTGCTCGGCGGCGTGCTCGTCCCGGTGGTCACGGCCGAGGGAGCCACACCCGCGTGCACGGCGGAGTACGCCGTCACCGGGCAGTGGGACAACGGCTTCCAGGGCTCCGTGAAGATCACGAACAATCAGGCCGCGATGAGCAGTTGGAAGCTCACCTTCGACTTCGCGGCCGGCCAGCAGGTCACCCAGGGCTGGAACGCCAAGTGGTCCCAGTCCGGCACCACCGTGACCGCGTCCAACGAGAGCTGGAACGGCGGTCTCGGCTCCGGCGCGAGCGTCAGCGCCGGGTTCCTCGCCTCCTGGTCCGGCGGCAACGCCGTGCCTACGGCGTTCAAGCTCAACGGCACCACCTGCAACGTGACTTCCGAACCGAGCACACCCCCGCCGACCGATCCGCCCCCGACCGATCCACCGCCGTCCGACGGCACCGCGCCCGCCCTGCACGTCTCGGGCAACAAACTGGTGGACGCGGCCGGCAGGACCCGCAGGCTGCTCGGCGTGAACCGCTCCGGCGGCGAGTTCATGTGCGTGCAGGGCTACGGCATCTGGGACGGCCCGGTGGACGACGCGGCGATCAAGGCGATCGCCGACTGGAAGGCCAACTCGGTCCGCATCCCGCTCAACGAGGAGTGCTGGCTGGGCCTTTCCAACGTCAAGCCCGAGTACGGCGGCGCCAACTACATCAACGCCGTCAAGGACCTGGTGGCCCGCGTCGAGGCGCACGGCATGACGCCGATCGTCGAGATGCACTGGTCCTACGGCCGGTACACCGGCAACTCGGCGGGCTGCTCCGACGTGCACGCCACCTGCCAGAAGCCGATGCCCGACAAGAGTTACGCACCGTCTTTCTGGGCCTCGGTCGCCAGTACCTTCAAGGACGACAAGGCGGCCGTTTTCGACCTGTTCAACGAGCCGTACCCGGACCGGGCGACCTCCAGCACCACGGACGCCTGGAAGTGCTGGCGGGACGGCGGCACCTGCCCCGGCATCTCCTACGAGGTGGCCGGAATGCAGGACATGGTGGACAGCATCCGGGGCGCCGGCGCGACGAACGTCATCCTGGCCGGCGGGCTCGCCTACTCCAACGACCTCAGCCAGTGGCTGACGTACCGGCCCGACGACCCGGCGGGCAATCTCGCCGCCGCGTACCACGTGTACAACTTCAACACCTGTGCGGGCGAGAGCTGCTGGAACTCCACCCTCGCCCCGGTCGCGGCCCAGGTGCCGCTGATCGCCGGTGAGATCGGGGAGAACAACTGCTCGCACGGGTTCACCGACCAGGTCATGAAGTGGTTCGACGACCGGAACCTGTCCTACCTCGGCTGGACCTGGAACACCTGGGACTGCTCCTCCGGACCGTCCCTGATCTCCGGCTACGACGGCACACCCACCGCGTACGGCGCCGGCCTGCGCGACCACCTGCGCGCCCTCAACCCGTAACGGCACCACGGAAGAAGGAACCCGCACTCATGAGTCCTACCAGAACTTCGCTGCTCGCCGCCCTGGTGCTGGTCGCCGGCGCCTCCGGGACGGCGCTCGTCGCCGGACCGGCCGGCGCCGCGGCCACCTCCGTCCCGTGCACCGTCGCCTACCAGATACAGAACCAGTGGGAGACCGGCTTCACCGCCAACGTCACCGTCACCAACAACGCCGCCGCCAAGTCGGGCTGGTCGGTGAAGTGGTCGTACGCCGGCAACCAGAAGGTCACCAGCGCCTGGAACGCGAAGGTCACCCAGAGCGGCGCCGCCGTCACCGCCGCAAACGAGAGCTACAACGGCGCGCTGGCCAACGGCGGTTCCGTCAGCTTCGGCTTCCAGGGCACCTACAGCGGCACCAACGCCGTGCCCGCCACCTTCACCCTCGACGGGGTCACCTGCAACGTCGACGACGGCGGCAGCTCGGGCGGCGGCACCGGCGGCACCGGCGGCGACACGGGCGGCGGCACCGGCGGTGACACAGGAGGTGGCACCGGCGGCGACACGGGCGGTGGCACCGGCAGCCGCGTCGACAACCCCTACACCGGGGCCAAGGTGTACGTGAACCCCGAGTGGTCGGCCCTCGCCGCCGCCGAACCCGGCGGCAGCCGCATCTCCAACCAGCCCACCGCCGTCTGGCTGGACCGGATCGCCGCCATCAACGGGGTGAACGGCGGCATGGGCCTGCGCGCCCACCTGGACGCGGCCCTGAAGCAGAAGGGCTCCGGCGACCTCGTCGTGCAGCTGGTCATCTACGACCTCCCGGGCCGTGACTGCTCCGCCCTGGCCTCCAACGGTGAACTCGGGCCGAACGACCTCGACAAGTACAAGAGCCAGTACATCGACCCGATCGCCTCCATCCTGTCCGACTCGAAGTACGCGGGCCTGCGGATCGCCACGGTCATCGAGCCCGACTCGCTGCCCAACCTGGTCACCAACGCAGGTGGTACCGCGGGCAGCACCGACGCCTGCGCGACCATGAAGGCCAACGGCAACTACGAGAAGGGCGTCAGCTACGCCCTCGGCAAGCTGGGCGCCATCGCGAACGTCTACAACTACATCGATGCCGGCCACCACGCATGGCTCGGCTGGGACTCCAACCTCGGTCCCACGGTCCAGGAGTTCTACAAGGTCGCCACCAGCAACGGCGCCGGCGTGAACGACGTGGCCGGGTTCATCGTCAACACCGCCAACTACAGCGCCACCAAGGAGCCGTACTTCAAGGTCACCGACTCGGTGAACGGCCAGACCGTGCGCCAGTCGAAGTGGGTGGACTGGAACCAGTACGTCGACGAGCAGTCGTTCGCGCAGGCGCTGCGGGACAAACTGGTCGCGTCCGGGTTCAACTCCGGCCTCGGCATGCTGATCGACACCTCCCGCAACGGCTGGGGCGGCACCGCCCGGCCCACCAAGTCCGGCCCGCTGACCTCCGTGGACGACTACGTCAACGGCAGCCGGATCGACCGGCGCATCCACGCCGGCAACTGGTGCAACCAGAGCGGGGCAGGACTCGGCGAGCGGCCCACCGCGGCGCCTGCCGCCGGCATCGACGCCTACGTCTGGGTCAAGCCCCCGGGTGAGTCGGACGGCTCCAGTTCCGCCGTCAGCAACGACGAGGGCAAGGGCTTCGACCGGATGTGCGACCCCACCTACGGCGGCAACGCACGCAACGGCAACAACCCCACGGGCGCCCTGGGGAACGCGCCGCTGGCCGGGCACTGGTTCTCCGGCCAGTTCCAGCAGCTGATGCAGAACGCATACCCGCCGCTCTCCTGACCGGCTGAGCGTCCGCCGGGGCGGGGCCCTCACCGGCCGCGACCCGGCGGATCCCTTTTTGCGGCACCGGCAACACAACTGGCCCCGGCCCCGCGTCCCGGCGCAGGCTGTCCGCATCCGGACGAGAGCGCCCAGGAGGCCGAACCCATGGCACACGAACACCACAGCCACCACCACCCGCACCAGGACCACCACCACGGCGGCGACGTCGACTGGGGTGCGATGGCCGCGATGCTGGAGACGGAGGCCGAGGTGTCCACACCGGCGTACTCCCGGGCCCTGGCCTGGCTGAGCAAGGAGGTGACCGAACCCGGCCTGGTCGTCGACGCGGGCAGCGGGCCCGGGGTGCTCTCCGGCCTCTTCGCGGAGACCTTCCCCGGCGCCCGGGTGATCGCCGCCGACAGCTCCGAGCCGCTGCTGGAGCACGCCCGGGCCCGCGCCGCCCGTCTCGGCTACGGCGACCGCTTCGGCACCCTCGCCGGTGAGCTGCCCGGCGCGCTGCGGGACCTGGAGTACCCGGCGGACCTGCTGTGGGCGAGCCGCAGCGTGCACCACCTCGGCGACCAGCGGGCCGCGCTCACCGCGTTCGCGGAACGGCTCGCGCCCGGCGGCACCCTGGCCATCCTCGAGGGCGGCCTGGCCCCCCGCTACCTGCCCCGCGACATCGGCTTCGGCCGCCCCGGACTGCAGGCACGTCTCGACGTCGTGCAGCAGAACCGGTTCGCCACGATGCGGGCCGAGCTGCCGGGCGCCGTCGCCGAGACCGAGGACTGGCCCGCCCTGCTGGCCGCCGCCGGCCTGAAGCACACCGGCACCCGCACCTTCCTGCTCGACCTGCCCGCCCCGGTCCCGGACCGGGTCCGCGCCCACGTCGTCGACGTCCTGAGCAGGAGCCGTGACATCTACGCGGACGCCCTCGACGCCGACGACCGGGCCACCCTCGACCGCCTCCTCGACCCGGCCGACGAGCGCAGCGTCCACCACCGCCCGGACGTGTTCGTCCTGGCGGCCCACACGGTGCACCGCGCGGTCCGGCCCGTGTAGCCCCGGCGCGTTCCGCGGTGACGGGGCTTGACCTGGAGAGCGCTCCAAGTGATGGACTCCCCTCGTTCACCGACATCCCAGGGGGAAACCATGTACGACTCTCCGGTCGCGCTCATCACCGGCGGTGGCAGCGGCATCGGCGCCGCGGTGGCCCGGCAGTTGCTGGACGCCGGGCACCGGGTCACCGTCACCGGGCGGGGCGAGCGGAAGCTGCGGGACTTCGCCGAAGGCCTGGGCGACCCCGCCGGGCTGCTGACGGTCGCCGGCGACGCGGCCTCCTACGACGACGTGCGCAGCGCGGTGGACCGCACGGTCGAGGAATTCGGCCGGCTGGACACGGTCGTCTCCAACGCGGGCTTCGCCACCCACGACTCCGTCGCCGACGGCGACCCGGCCGGCTGGACCGAGATGGTCCTCACCAACGTCCTCGGCCCCGCTCTCCTCATCCGCGCCTCCGTCGACGCGCTGAAGGAGACCGGCGGCCGGATCGTCCTCGTCGGCAGCGTCGCCGGTTTCGTGCCCACGCCCGGCAACCTCTACGGCGCCACCAAGTGGGCGGTCACCGGGCTCGCCGAGAACACCCGGCGCCAGGTCACGGAGTTCGGCATCGGGGTCACGCTGGTCGCCCCCGGCCGGGTCGAGACGCCCTTCTGGGACAGCTACGGCAGCCTGCCCCCGGGTCGGCTGCTGACCGCGGAGCAGATCGCCGGCTCCATCGTCTGGGCGATCCGACAGCCGGCCGGGGTCGACGTCAACACCGTCGTCGTACGTCCGCTGGGACAGCCCAACTGACCTGCTCCGAAGGTGATGTGATGACGGTCAGTTGCTCTGGAGGAACTGCCTGGCCAACTGGTCCCCGAGGGAGACGGCCGCGCTGTGGCTCTCGATGGGGGAGACCTTGGAGTTCTTGAACAGGATGTACGTCACGCCGGAGTCGACCCCGCCGGTGGCCGGGTCGGGGTCGATGCCGAGCGCCTTGGCGGTGGCGTACGAGGCCTCGCCGATGATCGCCGTGGGGCCGGTGTCCCCGACGACGGCGTACTCGACCTTGCCGTTGTAGATGACGGCGACCACGCCGCCCCCCTTGATGCCGGCGCCGGAGTAGTTCCACACGCTGCTGGAGCTGGGGACGACCACGTAGGGCAGGGACTCGGCCTTCAGGGGCTTGCCGTCGGACTGGTGGAACGCGGTGTCGTCCTGGTACCAGGGGTCGCGGTCCTCGTTGCAGTTGGTGGTCCGCTGCCCGTCGCAGTCGATGTCCATGTCGGCCTTCCAGAACACCGCGCCGTTCTTGCCGCACACGGGGACCGTCGCCGAGCTCTCCTCGTCGGTCCGGTACTTGCCGTTCGAGATCTGGGAACAGGACGTCACCTTCGCGAGCAGGTCGGACGCACTGACGCTGCCCTCCTGGACGGATGCCGGCGGGGCGCCGGGGCCGGTGCCGTCCGGGTCGACAGGGGTGGGGCCGGAGGCGTGGGCGGGAAGCACTCCGGCGGCGAGGAGAGCGGCCCCGGAGGCCGCGACGAGGGTCAGTGAACGCAGGCGCACTGTGGGGGGACCCTTCTGTTAGGAAAGTTTCCTTACCGGGTGCGATACAAGGTGGCGCATGCGCATGCCCTCGTCAAGTCTCTGTGCGAGAGTCGGCGTTGTGTTCGGTTTTGCGGCGTTTTGCCTCACACGGAAGACTGGTTCATGTCGAAGCTTGAGGCCACAGGGCACGCGGAGGCGAGATGTCATGTTCGTGCGCACCGTCTACGTGACCGGCGACCCGGCGAAGATCGACACGGCGGTCCGGGCCCTGAACACCGAGGGACGGGAACTGCTCGAGGAGCGCCCCGGCTACCTCGGGGCCGGCGTCTTCACCGACCACGAACTGGGCAAGCTGCTGGCGGTGAGCTGGTGGTCCTCCGAGGAGGCGCGCGACAACAGCGACACCGTGATGCGGCAGCACAGGGAATCGCTCCTGGAGCCGTTCGCGGGCACCCTGGCGGTGGAGAACCTCGAGGCGGCCGTCCACCGCTCGCTGCAGGTGCCGCGCATGGGCGGCGGGCTGCGCGTCTCCCGGGTGGAATTCGATCCGGCGGACGCCGGCCAGTTCGTGGACACCTTCCGCGCGACCGTCCTCCCGCGCCTGGAGACCCTGCCGGGCCTCGCCCGGGCCGCCCTGCTCATCGACCGGGAGCGGGGCCGGGGCCAGGTCGGCACCCTCTTCGTCGACCGCGCCTCGATGGCCGCCTCCCGGGCCGGCCAGGCGGCGGCCCGCCATGAGGGCGTGGCGAAGGCGCGAGTGAGCGTCGTGAGCCTGGAGGAGTTCGAGGTCGTACACGCGGACGTGCGCCTCGGCTGAATACGCGGGTCCGGGAAACGGCCGTCCGCCCCGCCCACGCGGCGGTGCGGACGGCCGTTCACCGTGCGAGGGTCAGCCCAGGTCGAACGTGGCCGGGTCCGGGCCGAGACGCCGGTCCTCGTTCAGCGCGCCGATGGCCGCGAGGTCCTCGTCGTCCAGGCTGAAGTCGAACACCTGGATGTTCTCCTTGATCCGCGACGGCGTCACGGACTTCGGGATCACGACGTTGCCGAGCTGGATGTGCCAGCGCAGCACGACCTGGGCCGGAGTACGGCCGTGCTTCTGTGCGATGGCGACGATCGCCGGCACCTCCAGCAGGCCCTTGCCCTGGCCGAGCGGCGACCAGGCCTCGGTGGCGATGCCCTGCTCCGCGTGGAGTTCGCGGAGCTGGTGCTGCTGCAGGTGCGGGTGCAGCTCGATCTGGTTGACGGCCGGCACGACCGAGGTCTCGGCGATGAGCCGGCGCAGGTGTTCGGGAAGGAAGTTGGAGACGCCGATCGCCTTCACCCGGCCGTCGGCGTACAGCTTCTCGAACGCCTTGTAGGTGTCGACGTAGGTGTCCCGGGACGGCAGCGGCCAGTGGATGAGGTACAGGTCCAGATAGTCGAGACCCAGCTTCTCCAGCGACGCGTCGAACGCGCGCAGCGTGGAGTCGTACCCCTGGTCGCTGTTCCAGAGCTTGGTGGTGACGAAGATGTCCTCACGCGGCAGGCCGGAGGCGGCGATGGCCTTGCCGGTGCCCTCTTCGTTCCCGTAGATCGCCGCTGTGTCGATGCTGCGGTACCCGGCCTCGAGGGCCGTGGCGACGGCCCGCTCGGCCTCGTCGTCCGGCACCTGCCAGACGCCGAAGCCCAGCTGGGGCATCTCGACGCCGTTGTTGAGGATGATCGGGGGGACCTTGCTGCTCACGAGCTCGTTGATCCTTCGGTTGTCGACAGGTGTTACACCATCGTCAACGATCACGTGCCCCGATGCATTCCTGACGGCGCTATTGGCGCCCGGGAAATCCTGCCGGTGCCGCCGGCCCGCGGCGTCCCCTCAGGCCTGGTACAGCGCCTCGACCTCGCCCACGTACGCCTTCTCGATGGCCTTGCGCTTCAGTTTCAGCGACGGGGTCAGCAGGCCGTGCTCCTCGGTGAACGGCTGCGCCAGGATGCGGAAGGTGCGGATCGACTCGGCCTGGGAGACCAGGGTGTTGGCGGCGACCACGGCCCGCCGCACCTCCGTCTCCAGATCCGGGTCGCGCACCAGCTGCGCGGGACTGAGCCGGGGCTTGCCGCGCATCTGGAGCCAGTGCTCGACGGCCTCCTGGTCGAGGGTGACCAGGGCGGCGATGTACGGCCGGTCGTTGCCGACGACGATGCACTGGTTGATCAGCGGATGCTCGCGCACCCGCTCCTCCAGTACCCCCGGGGAGACGCTCTTGCCGCCGGAGGTCACCAGGATCTCCTTCTTGCGGCCGGTGATCGTCAGATAGCCGTCCTCGTCCAGCGCGCCGAGGTCACCGGTGGCGAGCCAGCCGTCGTGCAGGGTCCCGTCGGTGGCCTTCTGGTTGTTGAGGTAGCCCTGGAACACGTTGCCGCCGTGCAGCCAGACCTCGCCGTCGTCGGCGATGTGCACGGTGACACCCGGAATGGGCTGCCCCACGGTGCCGTAGCGGGTGCGCTCGGGCGGGTTGGCCGTGGCGGCGGCCGAGGACTCGGTCAGACCGTAGCCCTCGTAGATCTGCACCCCGGCGCCGGCGAAGAACAGGCCGAGCCGCCGGTCCATGGCGGAGCCGCCGGACATGGCGTTGCGGATGCGGCCGCCCATCGCCGCACGCACCTTGGAGTACACGAGCTTGTCGAAGAGCTGGTGCTGCATCCGCAGACCGGCCGACGGGCCGGGGCCGGTGCCCCATGCCTTGGCCTCGACGGCGTCCGCGTACTTCACCGCGATGTCGACGGCCTTCTCGAAGGGCCCGTCCCGGCCCTCCTTCTCCGCCTTGCGCCGGGCCGAGTTGAACACCTTCTCGAAGATGTACGGCACCGCGAGGATGAACGTCGGACGGAAAGCCTGCAGGTCGGGCAGCAGGGCGGCCGCGTGCAGCTGCGGCTGGTGGCCGAGACGGACCCCGCCGCGGATCGTGGCGACCTCGACCATCCGGCCGAAGACGTGCGCGAGCGGCAGGAACAGCAGGGTGGAGGCCTCGTCGCCCTTCTTGGTGTGGAACACCGGATCCCAGCGCCGGATGACCGTGTCCGCCTCGTAGATGAGGTTGCCGTGGGACAGCACACAGCCCTTGGGGCGGCCGGTCGTGCCCGAGGTGTAGATGATCGTCGCGACCGACTCCGGGGTGATCGCCTGCCGGTGCCGGTGCACCACCTCGTCGTCCAGGTAGGCGCCGGCGTCGTACAGCTCCTGCACGCAGCCCGAGTCGAGCTGCCACAGCTCACGCAGTTGCGGCAGCCGGTCGATCACGGTGGCGATGGTCATCGCGTGGTCCTCGTGCTCCACGATCGCCGCCGTCACCTCGGCGTCGTACAGCATCCAGAAGCACTGCTCCGCCGAGGACGTCGGATAGACGGGGACCACCTGCGCGCCGATCGTCCACAGCGCGAAGTCGAACAGAGTCCACTCGTAGCGGGTGCGGGACATGACGGCGACCCGGTCGCCGAACCGGATGCCCCGGGCGAGCAGGCCCTTGGCCAGGGCGAGGACCTCGTCCCGGAACTCGGCGGAGGTCACGTCCCGCCACTGCCCGGACTCGTCCTTGCGGCCCAGCGCCACGTGCAGGGGGTCGGTCCGGGCACGCTCGAAGACGGCGTCGGCCAGTCCGCCCACGGGCGGCGCCGACGTCAATGGAGGGGTGGTGAACTCGTGCAATCCCTCGCTCCCCGTCCTTACTTTTCGGTCACGCGCGCGATGCTCCGCACAGCGCCGTGAAAGCTACCCCACCCGTCAGCCCGGTGGGAGGGGCGCGGAAAACGAGCAAACCTCGCAGTCCTACCCGCCGACGACCGGAAAATACCCTCACATGGGTAAGGGCCGGACACAATACTGACGAGTCAGTAACTTACGGGGCCGTAATCTCCACCGAATCTGTACGACGCGATTACCGCTTGCGGACCTGGCCGGACGGCCGCGAGGGCGGTCCCCCGGGCAACGGGGACCGCCCTCCCCCGAGCGTGGTGGAGATCCCCGCCCAGCAGATCCTGCACCGCTATTACGGCGGCCCCATCGGCTGGGTGAGCAAGTTCGCCGCGCTCAGCGACGAGCAGATCGACGCCCTGCGTCCCGCGCTCCCGGCTCCCGCCGGACCGGCTCGCGGCCTGTACGCCTACCTCAGCGGCTCACTCGGCCGGCCGGCGGGAGTCCAGCACGTGGAGACCACGCCGTTCCCGCGGCGGGTGAAGCAGCTCACCTATCAGCGCCCGGCACGCTGACGTCCGTGCAGCCGGTCGCCACCCGTCAGGATCGCCGCCGCCAGCGCGTTCGCGGCGGCGTCCGCGGCGCCCCGGCGCCTGCCGTGCACCAGGACGAAGTCGACCTTGCCCAGTTCCGGCAGCGACGGACGCTCCGGCAGCCGGAACAGGCCCGGCGGGATCAGGCGCCTGGAGTGGGCCATGACACCCAGCCCGGCGCGGGCCGCGGCGACGAGGCCGTTGAGGCTGCCGCTGGTGCACACGATCCGCCACTCGCGGCCCTGGGCCTCCAGCGCCTCCAGGGCGCGGGCCCGGGTGATGCCCGGCGGGGGATACACGATGAGCGGGACCGGGCGGTCGGGGTCCAGGCGCAGGTTCTCGGAGCCGATCCACACCAGGTCGTCGCGCCACACCAGCTCGCCGCGCGGATCCTCGGGCCGCCGCTTGGCCAGTACCAGGTCCAGCCTGCCCGCCGCGAGACGCTCGTGCAGGGTGCCGGACAGCTCGACGGTCAGCTCCAGGTCGACCTCGGGATGGTCCTGGCGGAAGCGCTCCAGGATCTCCGGCAGCCGGGTGAGGACGAAGTCCTCCGAGGCGCCGAAGCGCAGCCGCCCGCGCACCCGGGTGCCGGTGAAGAACGCCGTCGCCTGCTCGTGCACGTCCAGCAGCCGGCGCGCGAAGCCCAGCATGGCCTCGCCGTCCTCGGTCAGCTCCACCGAGTGGGTGTCCCGGGCGAAGAGCTGGCGGCCGGTGGCGTCCTCCAGCCGCCGCACGTGCTGGCTGACCGTCGACTGGCGCAGCCCAAGACGCCGGGCGGCCTGCGTGAAGCTCAGCGTCTGGGCGACCGCCAGGAAGGTGCGCAGCTGGGTGGGGTCGTACACACCGGCAGCCTAGCGTGGTCATCGCAGATTGCGATGACAGTCAGAGTGGTATGCCGGATTCCCGATCGGCGCGGGGAGGAGGACGATGGAGAGGGCCCCTCCGGGCCCGTGGACGTACCCGACGAACAGCGAGTGGAGCACCGTGAAACGCCCGCACTGGCCGAGCTGGATGCCGATAGACCCGTACATCGTGCTGCTGATCGGCACGGTGGGGCTCGCGGCGCTCCTCCCGGCCCACGGCACGGGCGCGGACGTGGCCTCCGGGGCGTCCACGGCGGCGATCGCCTTCCTGTTCTTCCTCTACGGTGCCCGGCTCTCCACCCGCGAGGCGCTGGACGGCCTGCGCCACTGGCGTCTGCACGGCACCGTGCTGGCCTGCACCTTCGTGGTCTTCCCGGTGCTCGGCCTGGCCACCCGCGGACTGGTCCCGGTGCTGCTGACCCAGCCGCTGTACCAGGGGCTGCTGTTCCTGACGCTGGTGCCGTCCACGATCCAGTCGTCGATCGCGTTCACCTCGATCGCCCGCGGCAACGTGCCCGCCGCCATCTGCGCCGGCTCGTTCTCCTCCCTGGTCGGCATCGTCGCGACCCCGCTGCTGGCGGCCGCTCTGCTGGGCAGCAGCGGCGGCGGGTTCTCCGCCGACTCGCTGGTGAAGATCGTGCTGCAGCTGCTGGTGCCGTTCGTCGCGGGGCAGGTACTGCGCCGGTGGATCGGCGGTTTCGTCGCCCGGCACAGGAAGGTGCTCGGCCTGGTCGACCGCGGCTCGATCCTGCTGGTCGTCTACACGGCGTTCAGCGAGGGCATGACCCAGGGCATCTGGCGCCAGGTCAGCGCTGTCCGGCTGGGCGCGCTGCTCGCCGTCGAGGGCGTGCTCCTGACCGTGATGCTGCTGCTGACGTGGTACGGCGCCCGGGCGCTCGGGTTCGGCCGGGCGGACCGGATCGCGATCCAGTTCGCCGGTTCGAAGAAGTCCCTCGCCTCCGGGCTGCCCATGGCGAGCGTCCTGTTCGGCGCCCACGCCTCTCTGGCCGTGCTGCCGCTGATGCTCTTCCACCAGATGCAGCTCATGGTGTGCGCGGTCATCGCCAAGCGGCGCGCCCACGACCCGGAGGCCGCCGAGGCGCCGGCCGGGCCGGCCGCGGCTTCACGCACCACGGTCGGCACCGGCTCCCGCTGAGGCCCGCCCGGTCGACCGCCGGCCGCCGATCCGGGTCCGTCGCCGGCAGCGGCCCCGGTGCCCGCCACAGCCGTGGCCCCGGTGCCCGCCGTCAGCCGCCGACCCGGTCCAGCGGCAGCCACAGCACGGTGTCCTTCGGGGACCGCGGCACCTTCGGGTCGGACAGCTCCGGATCGGACAGGGCGCGGTCCCAGACGCGCACCTCGTCGATCGCTCCGGTGAAGTGGGCGCGGCTGTCCATGCGCTCGCCGATGTGCACCCCGAAGGGGGAGTTGCGGCTGACCGAGCCCGGCACGTCGGCGGCGGCCGCCTCGGTACCGTCGACGGACAGCGACAGCCTGCCGCCGCCCCGGCGCAGCACCGCGTGGTGCCACTCGCCGTCGTTGTACGCGGCCGCGGTGCGCACGTACGCGGTACGCGGCGCGGCCGCGCCGTCCCGCACCGTGATGAGGCCCTGCACCCTGCCGTTCGCCGGTTCGCCGCGCAGCCACACCTGGGGCTGGCTGGTGCCGATGCCGCCCATCCACAGCAGCGGCTGCTCCCCGGCGGCCGCCGTGTAGCGGAACCACAGCGACGCGGTGAAGTCCCCGGCGCCGAGCGGAAGCCCGGTGCGGAAGGGCAGGCGTACGGCGTCGTCGGTGCCGTCGAACCGGAGCGCGCCGCCGGACACGCCGTCCGTACGCGCGGCGCCACCGAGCACCGCGGCGGGGCGCCCGTGCGGGGCCAGGTCGGCGGTGTGCGGGTCGGGGCCGCGGCGCGGGGCGAGCCAGTCCTCGGTGAAGCGGGCGAAGCGGATCTCGTCGCGCGCGTCGGCCGTCCCGCCCTCGTAGAGCAGACCCACGGTGTCGCGGCCGGCCCGCACCAGGTCCGAGTAGCCGGACCAGTCCGTGGTGACGACGGTGCCGCGGTCCACGCTGTCCCAGGTCCGGCCACCGTCGTAGGAGGAACGAATCATCATCGTGCGGCGGCGGTCGGGGTCGGCGGGGCAGGAGAGCAGGAGGCGGTCGCCCAGGCGCAGCACGGCGCCCTGGACCTGCGGCGTGTAGAGGTCCGGCAGGCCGTGGAAGGGCGCGGCGAAGCTGCCGCCGCCGTCCCGGCTGACGGTCTGGGTGCGGTGGCCGAGGTCGGTGCCGTCCTGTTCCCGGCCGCTGACCAGCACGGAGCCGTCCGTGCGCTCGGTGAGGGTGAGCTCGGAGGGCTTCTGCCGGAAGGTGGCGTCGGCGGCGATCGGCCAGGTGTCGGTGGCGCCGACGCGCCAGTGGCCGCCGTGGTCGTCGCTGACGACGAGCGCCGCGTGGTTGGCGGTGACCCGGCTGCCGTCCCAGGTCTCGGTGTTGACGCCGAACACCAGCCGGCCCGCGTACCGGCCGCGGGTCAGCTGGACACCGTGCACCGGCCCGGTCGCGTACCAGGAGTTCCAGTCGGCGGGCAGGATCTCGGGGCTCAGGTCACGCGGCTCGGACCAGGTGCGGCCGTCGTCGTCGCTGTACTGCAGGTGGGGGGTGCGGTCGCAGGGCACGGCACACCCGGCGCTGTCGGTACGGCCGGTGTTGTACGTCTCCGCCAGCCAGACCCGGCCGGTGTCCCGGTCCACGACCGGCGCCGGGTTGCCGTGGGTGTCGCCGGCGCCCTCGTTGACCACCGTCAGCGGGCCCCAGGTGCGACCGCCGTCGGTGGAGCGCTTGAGCACGATGTCGATGTCGGCCGCGTCCCCGCAGTTGAGGACGCGGCCCTCGGCGAAGGCCAGCAGCGAGCCGTCGGCCGTCCGCACGACCGCCGGGATGCGGAAGCAGGCGTAACCGGGGTCCTGGGCGGCCTTGAAGAGGATCCGCTGCTCGAACGCGGCCGCCCGGCCGACGGGCTGGGCGTGGGCCGGGTGGGGCCGGGCCGGCACCACGAGCAGCGCGGCCGTGGCGACGGTGAGGATCAGCGCACCTCGGAAGCGGGCGCGAAGCAACGATCTGAGACGGGCGCGGGGACCTGACGGCATCGGTGGGGCCTGCCCTTCCTCGGCCGGACATCCGGACATGCGGATATCCGGACATCCCATGTCCAACGTGCGCCTTATCGAAGGTAGTTGGGGCCCCCGCGCCCCACAAGAAGCGTGCGGCACCGGAAGTCCGCCGCGCCGCTACGGCCGCAGGACGACCTTGCCGAGATTGGCCCGTGCGGCGATCGCCTCGTGCGCCTTCGCGGCGTCCTCCAGCGCGAACGCGCCGTGCACGGCCGGCTTCAGGGTGCCGTCGGCGAACAGCCGCCACAGCTCCCGCCGCCACCGGTCGTACAGCTCCGGCCGGCCGCGGGCGATCAGCGCCATCTGGAAGCCGATCACCGACTTGGCGCCGACCAGCAGGTCGTACGCCCGGATCGTGCCGCCGCCGGAGCTGTAGGCGACCAGCCGGCCGTGCGGCGCGAGCGCGGCGAGAGCGGGGGTGAGCAGATCGCCGCCGACCGCGTCCAGTACGCAGTCGTACGGCTCTCCCCACCCTTCGTCGCCGTACCGGACGCAGTCGTCCGCGCCGAGCGAGCGGACGAAGCCCGCTTTCGCCGGGTCGGAGACGGCGCCCACCACCCGCCGCGCACCCCGCACCCGCGCCAGCCGCACCGCGAGCTGCCCGACCCCGCTCGCCGCGGCCGTGACGAGCACCGTCTCACCGCGCACCGGACCCGCCGCGTGCAGCGCGCCGAGGGCCACCAGCCCGCTGCGCACCAGCGTGACCGCGTCGACACAGGTCGCGCCGTCGGGGACGGGGGAGGCCATCGCCTCGTGCAGCAGGGCGAAGTCGGCGTAGCCGTGGCCGAAGCACAGCCCGGTCACCCGGTCGCCGGCCCGGAAGCGGGTCACGCCCTCGCCGGCGGCCACCACCACGCCGGCGATCTCACCGCCGAGCGGCACCGGCCCGGCGGACTCGGTCACCTTGCGGACGACGGGCAGCGTGACGCCGACCGCCTCGCAGCGCACCAGCAGCTCACCGGCGCCGGGCTCGGGAACGGCGGTCTCCTCCACGAACAGCGGACCGCCGGTGGACTCATAGCGGACACGGCGCATCGCAGCCTCCAGGCGCCGGACCCCGCCCGGCGAGTCGTTGGGGACACCCATGAATTCGTGGGTGGCCCCAACGGTACTGGAAGATTCGTTGGGGAGTCCAAGGATTTCTGGCTAGGCTGCGCTCATGGCCGAAGCACCCCTCCCCGCCATCCGCGCCCTGCCCAGCTGGGTCCTCGGCCGGGCCGCCGCGCGTGGCCGCGCCCTGGTCACCGACGCCCTCGCCGCCGAGGGCATGAAGATGTGGCACCACGTGGTCCTGTCCGCCGTCCGCGACCTGGCGCCGGTCGCCCAGGCCGACCTCGGCCGCGGGGTCGGCCTCGACGCCAAGGACCTGGTCGGCGTCCTGAACGACCTGCAGTCGGCCGGCTTCGTCCTGCGCGCCCCCGACCCGAAGGACCGGCGCAAGAACGCCGTGTCCCTCACCGAGGACGGCGCCCGCCTGCTCGTCCGCTGCGAGAAGGCGGCCCGCGAGGCCAACGACGAACTGCTCGCCCCGCTGTCGACGACTGAACGCGATCAGTTCATGGGCCTGTTGATCCGGATTTCCGGCACCGTCGGCTGACGGCGGTTAACGTTCCGTCATGACCGCAGCCCCCGCGCTCGACCCCCGGCGCACCGCCCTCGTCCTCGTCGACCTGATGGACCGCGTCGTCGCGCTGCCCCTGGAACCCCGCAAGGGCACCGAGGTGCTCACCACCGCCGAGGAGTTGGCCACCGCGTTCCGCGCGGCCGGGGCGCTCGTCGTGCTGATCCGGGTCGAACGCCCCGCGGTCGCCGAACAGCCGCCCGGCAGCGGTCTTGTGGCCGGGTTGCGCCGGGACGGCGACGTGGAGGTGGTCAAGCGCACCATCGGCGGCTTCCAGGGCACCGGCCTCGACGAGCGGCTGCGCGAAAGCGGCGTCCGCACGCTGGTGTTCGGCGGCATCGCCACCAACCTCGGTGTCGAGTCCACCGCCCGCGCCGCCGCCGACCTCGGCTACGACCTGGTCTTCGTCGAGGACGCCATGGCCGCGCTCACCGCCCCCGAGCACGAGGCGTCGGTCCGGCTCGACTTCCCGCGGCTGGGCACGGTGGTCAAGGCGCGGGACCTGCGCCTGACGCGCGGCTGAGCTGGCGATCGACCGCGTCTCACGTGGGGTGGAGAGGCCGGTCGACCGCGTCTCACGTGGGGTGGAGTGCCTGACCGACCGCGCGGCACGCGCGGCTGACCGGCCGGTCGATCAGCGGGACCCCCGCGGCGCAGGGGGCGCTCCCCGCCGGCAGGGGCCCCGCCGCCGTGCCGCGGGGAACCGGTCAGCCCTGCGCGGCCGTGGCCGGCAGGGCGACGCGGTCCTCGCCCGCGTACACGTTCATCGAGCTGCCCCGCAGGAAGCCCACCAGGGTCAGACCCGTCTCGGCGGCCAGGTCGACCGCCAGCGACGAGGGCGCCGACACGGCCGCGAGCACCGGAATGCCCGCCATCACGGCCTTCTGCGCCAGCTCGAACGAGGCACGGCCCGAGACCAGCAGGATCGTGCGGGACAACGGCAGGTCGCCGTGCTGCAGCGCACGTCCGACCAGTTTGTCGACCGCGTTGTGCCGGCCCACGTCCTCCCGTACGTCCAGCAGCTCCCCGTCCTCGCCGAACAGGGCCGCCGCGTGCAGACCCCCGGTGCGGTCGAAGACCCGCTGAGCGGCCCGCAGCCGGTCGGGCAGGCCCGCCAGCAGCTCGGGCGTGACCCGGACCGGGGGAGTGTCGGCGATCGGCCAGCGCGTGGTGGTGCGGACGGCGTCCAGGCTGGCCTTGCCGCACAGACCGCACGAGGAGGACGTGTACACGTTCCGCTCCAGGCTGAAGTCGGGCAGCGCCACGCCCGGCGCGGTCTTCACATCGACCACGTTGTACGTGTTCGAGCCGTCCGCGGTCGCCCCCGCGCAGTACACGATGTTCAGCAGGTCGGACGCCGTGCCCAGCACGCCCTCGCTCACCAGGAACCCGGCCGCCAGCGCGAAGTCGTCGCCCGGTGTGCGCATGGTGATCGCGAGGGGCTTGCCGTTCAGCCGGATCTCCAGCGGTTCCTCGGCGACTAGCGTGTCCGGCCGGGTGGAGACCGCCCCGTCCCGGATGCGGAGGACCTTGCGGCGTTCCGTGACTCGTCCCATGTTCTGATCAGCCCCGGTTCTGTACGTGCTGGTAGCCGAAACGGCCCTTGATGCAGAGGTTGCCGTGGGTCACCGGGTTGTCGTGCGGTGAGGTGACCTTGACGATCTCATTGTCCTGCACATGGAGTGTGAGGTTGCAGCCCACTCCGCAGTACGCGCAGACCGTCGTCGTCTCCGTCTGCCCGGACTCGTCCCAGGTACCCGCCGCCCGCATGTCGAACTCCGACTTGAAGGACAGCGCACCCGTCGGGCACACCTCGACGCAGTTCCCGCAGTACACACAGGCCGAATCGGTCAGCGGTCCGTCGTGCTCGACGGCGATCCGAGCGTCGAAGCCCCGGCCGGCGACCGCGATGGCGAAGGTGTTCTGCCACTGCTCCCCGCAGGCGTCGACGCACTTGTAGCACAGCACGCATTTGGCGTAGTCGCGCACGTACAGCTCGTTGTCGATTCTCGGCTCCTCGTTCAGCCGCGCGGCGTCCGGGCCGAACCGGTCCGGCTTCGCCTCGTACTCCTTGATCCACCCGGCCGCTCCGGCGGTCGTCGACAGGTCGACCGAGGACGCGAGCAGCTCCAGGACGATCTTGCGGCTGTGCCGGGCCCGCTCCGTGCCGGTCCGCACCTCCATCCCGGGCTCGGCCCGGCGGGAGCAGGCCGGGACCAGCGTCCGCGACCCCTCCAGCTCCACCACGCACACCCGGCAGGCGTTCCTCGGCCGCAGCGTGTCGCCCTGGCACAGGGTCGGGACGTCCTTGCCCGCCGCCCGGCACCCGTCCAGGACGGTGGAGCCCTCCGGCACCCGCACCGGCTCGCCGTCGACGGTGAACTCCAGCAGCCGGCGCGGGATCCCCAGCGGTGTGACGGTCATTCGTACGCCCCCAGACGGTCGATCGCGGATTCCACGGCGTTCCAGGCGGTCTGGCCGAGACCGCAGATCGAGGCGTCCCGCATCGCCCGGCCCACCTCGCGCAACAGGGCGATGTCGTCGGCCGCCCCGGCCCCGGTGCGGTCCACGATCCGGCGCAGCGCCTCCTCCTGCCGTACCGTCCCCACCCGGCACGGCACACACTGCCCGCAGGACTCGTCACGGAAGAACTCGGCGATGCGCAGCAGCAGCCGGGGCAGCGGGACGGTGCCGTCGAAGGCCATCACCACACCGGAACCGAGCGTGGTCCCGGCCTCCCGGGTGCCCTCGAAGGTGAGCGGGAGGCCGAGTTCGTCCGGCCGTACGAAACCGCCGGCCGCGCCGCCCAGCAGCACCGCCCGCAGCCCCTCCCGCACCCCGGCGCGCCGCAGCAGCTCGCCGAGGGTCGCGCCGAACGGCAGCTCGTACACGCCCGGCCGCTCCACGCTGCCCGAGACGCAGAACAGCTTGGGTCCGGTGGAGGCGCCGGTGCCGATCGCGGCGTACGCCGGTGCCCCCAGCTCCAGCACCGGAAGCACGTTGACCAGCGTCTCCACGTTGTTCTCGACCGTCGGCCTGCCGAACAGGCCCTGCTCCACCGGGAACGGCGGCTTGGAGCGGGGCTCGCCCCGGTGGCCCTCGATCGAGTTGAACAGCGCCGTCTCCTCGCCGCAGATGTAGGCGCCGGCACCGCGCCGGATCTCGATGTCCAGGGCGTAGCCCTGGCCGAGGATGTCGTCGCCGAGCAGCCCGCGGGCCCGAGCCTGCCCGATCGCGTGCCGAAGCCGGCGCAGGGCCCGCGGGTACTCGCCGCGGACGTAGACGAAGGCCCGGTGCGCGGAGATCGCGTACGACGCGACCGTGATCGCCTCCACCAGCGCGTACGGGTCGCCCTCGATCAGCACCCGGTCCTTGAAGGTGCCCGGCTCGGACTCGTCGGCGTTGCACACCAGGTAGTGCGGATGCCCCGGCTGCGACGCCGTGGCCTGCCACTTGCGGCCGGTGGGGAACGCGGCGCCGCCCCGCCCCACCAGACCCGAGTCCGTGACCTCCCGGATCACCCCGGCGGGGCCCAGTTCGAAAGCCCGGCGCAGGGCCGTGTAGCCGCCGTGCGCCCGGTAGTCGTCCAGCGAGGAGGGGTCGACGACGCCGACCCGGCGCAGCAGGAGCAGGTCCTCCTGTCCGGCCTGCGGCACGGCCCGGACGGCCGGCGGCTCCCCGGGCGCCGAGTCGGGCCCGACCGCCGCGTCCATGGCCGCCCCGACGGTGGCCGGTGCCGCCACGGCGGTGCGCACCGGGTCGCCCGCCCGGATCGCGAGCGCCGCCGGGGCGCGCTCGCACAGGCCGAGGCACGGGGAGCGCTCGACGCTCACCCCGCTGCCGGGGCCGAGCAGCGCCTCCACCCCCGCGTACAGCTCGCCCGCCCCGGCGGCCGTGCAGGCCAGGTCGGTGCAGACGTGCAGCACGGTCGCCGGGCGCGGCCGCAGCGAGAACATGGCGTAGAAGGTGGCCACGCCGTACGCCTCCGCCGGCGGTACGGTCAGCCGCCGGCACAGGTAGCCGAGCGCGCCCTCGCTGATCCAGCCGATCCGGTCGTTGATCGCGTGCAGCCCCGGCAGCAGCAGATCGCGCCGGTCCCGGGCCGCCCGGCCGCCGCGCGCCCACCGCAGATCGGCGTCGGTACGGTCGGCCCCCTCCCAGGAGGACTCCGGCGGACCCAGCAGCGCGTCGACCGCCGCGCGTTCCTCGTCCGTCGGCTTGCTGTCACCGAAGTGCAGATCCACGCCCTCACCTCATGTACGTCGTGGCCGGGAGCTTCTCGATCCGGATCGCCGACGCCTTGAACTCCGCCGTCCCCGCGATCGGGCAGTTCGCCTCGATCGTCAGCCGGTTGGTGTCCACCTCGTCGGGAAAGTGCATGGTCATGAAGGCGAGGCCGGGCCGCAGCGCGGTGTCGATCCACACCGGCGCCAGCACCGACCCGCGTCGCGAGGCCACCCGCACCTGCTCGCCGACCACGACGCCGTACCGCTCGGCGTCCTCCGGGCACAGCTCGACGTACTCGCCGCGCCGCAGCGGAGAGGCGAAACCCCCGCTCTGCACACCGGTGTTGTACGAGTCCAGGCGCCGTCCGGTGGTGAGCCGGATCGGGTACTCCTCGTCCGTGAGGTCCACCGGCGGATCGTGCTGGACCAGTCCGAAAGGCGCCGCAAGGCCGCGCCTTTCGGGGTCCGTCTCCCACAACCGGCCGTGCAGGTAGACCGGTTCGATCCGCTCGGTGCTTGGGCACGGCCACTGGATGCCTTGGTGCTCGGCCAGCCGCTCGTACGTCATCCCGTAGTGGTCCGGTGAGACCGACCGCAGCTCGTTCCAGACGGCCTCCGCGTCGGCGTACTTCCAGTCGTGGCCGAGCCGGGAGGCCAGCTCGCAGATGATGTCGATGTCCTCGCGGGCCTCGCCGGGCGGGGTCACCGCCCTGCGCACCCGCTGCACCCGGCGCTCGCTGTTGGTGGTGGTGCCCTCCGTCTCCGCCCACCCGGCGGTCGCCGGCAGCACCACGTCCGCCAACTCGGCCGTCCTCGTGAGGAAGATGTCCTGCACCACCAGGAAGTCCAGCCCGGACAGCCGCCGTACGGCCTGTTCGCTGTCGGCCTCCGACTGCGCCGGGTTCTCCCCGACGCAGTACACCGCCCGCAGCGAGCCCCGCTCCATCGCCTCGAACATCTCCGTCAGGTTCAGCCCGTGCCGCGGCTCGATGACGGTGCCCCAGGCGGACTCGAACTTCCGCCGCACGTCCGGGTCGAGGATGTCCTGGAAGCCCGGCAGCCGGTTGGGGATCGCCCCCATGTCGCCGCCGCCCTGCACGTTGTTCTGCCCGCGCAGCGGCTGCAGCCCCGAGCCGTAGCGGCCGACGTGGCCGGTGAGCAGGGACAGGTTGATCAGCGCGCGCACGTTGTCGGTGCCGTTGTGGTGCTCGGTGATGCCGAGCGTCCAGCACAACTGGGCCCGTTCGGCGCGGGCGTAGGCGTGCGCCAGCTCCCTGATGGCGGGGGCCGGCACGCCCGTCACCTTCTCCGCGAGCGACAGCGTCCACGGCTCGACCAGCCTCGCGTACTCCTCGAAGCCGGAGGTGGCCCGCTCGATGAACGTCTCGTTGGCCAGGCCGGCGTGGATGATCTCCCGGCCGATCGCGTGCGCCATCGGGATGTCGGTGCCCACGTTCAGCCCCAGCCAGCTCTCCGCCCACTCGGCGGTGGACGTCCGCCGCGGGTCGACCGCGTACATCCGGGCGCCGTTGCGGATCCCCTTCAGCACGTGCTGGAAGAAGATCGGGTGCGCGAAACGGGCGTTGGAGCCCCACATCACGACGACGTCGGTGTGTTCGACCTCCTCGTACGACGAGGTGCCGCCGCCGGATCCGAACGCGGCCGACAGCCCGGCGACGCTGGGCGCGTGACAGGTCCGGTTGCAGGAGTCGACGTTGTGGGTGCCCATCACCACCCGGGCGAACTTCTGGGCCACGTAGTTCATCTCGTTGGTGGCGCGCGAACAGGAGAACATCCCGAACGCGCCCCGGTTGCGTTCGAGGCCCCGGGCGGCGCGGTCCAGTGCCTCCTCCCAGCTCGCGCGCCTCAGCGGTTCGTCGCGCGAGTCGCGCACCAGCGGATGGGTGAGCCGGGTGTACGTCCTGGGCTGCCGGTTCCTCATGCGGCGCTCCTCAGCGCGAGCAGGTCCGAGATGGCGTGCACGGTGCGCAGGGTGGGCACGGGCACACCGGTGATCTCCGCGAGTTCGACGACGGCCGCGAGCAGCACGTCGAGCTCCAGCGGTCTGCCGCGCTCCAGGTCCTGGAGCGTGGAGGTGCGGTGGTCGCCGACGCGTTCCGCGCCCGCGAGCCGCCGTTCGACGGAGACGCCGACCTCGCAGCCCAGTGCCTCGGCGACGGCCAGGGTCTCGCGCATCATGGTCTCGATGACCCGGCGGGTGCCGCCGTGCAGGCACATCTGCCGCATCGTGGCCCGGGACAGGGCGCTGATCGGGTTGAAGGAGATGTTGCCGAGCAGCTTGACCCAGATGTCACCGCGCAGGTCCCGCTCCACCGGGCACTTCAGGCCGCCGGCCCGCATCGCCTCGCTGAAGTCCAGGCAGCGGGCGGAGAGGCCGCGGCCGGGCTCGCCGATGGCGAACCGGGTGCCCTCCAGGTGGCGTACGACGCCGGGCGCCTGGAGTTCGGTCGCCGCGTAGACGACGCAGCCCACGGCCCGTTCGGGCGCGAGGACGGCGCTGACCGCGCCGCCCGGGTCGACGCTCTCGATCCGCCGGCCGTCGTACGGGCCGCCGTGCCGGTGGAAGTACCACCAGGGGATGCCGTTCTGGGCGGCCACCACCGCGGTGCGCTCGTGCAGCAGCGGCTCGATCAGCGGCCCGCACGCCGCGTACGCGTTGGCCTTCAGGCCCAGGAACACCACGTCGGCCGGGCCCACTTCGGCGGGGTCGTCGGTGGCGCCGGGGTGCGCGGTGAAGTCACCGCGCGGACTGAACACCCTTACTCCGTACCGCCTCATGGCCGCGAGATGCGGTCCACGGGCTATGAGGTGCACATCGGCGCCGGCGCGGTGGAGCGCGGCACCGACGTAGGCGCCGATCGCACCGGCGCCGAGGACTGCGACTTTCACAGGGAGCACTCCGTTCGGTCGAGGGATACCGCGGAGGTGGGGGCTTGAGGGCCTTCGGCCCGCGACTCGGGTCAGGCCGAATCCTGTCGACGAAATATTGTCTACAGTATGGAGGAGGGTCCGGCAAGGGTTCGCGCGGCGACCGTTGAGCGCGGTCCGCATACCGTTCACCGCATACGGTCGACGGCGCGTCTTCTCAACTTCCGGAACCAGTCCTACCGTTCGGCGTCATGAGCAGCCCCCCTGTCGCACCCCCGGGCTGGAGCCGCTGGCTGGTCCCGCCCGCCGCCCTGTCCGTCCACCTGTCCATCGGCCAGGCCTACGCCTGGAGCGTGTTCAAGCCGCCGCTCGAGTCCGCACTCCATCTCGACGGCACCCGCAGCGCGCTGCCCTTCCAGCTCGCGATCGTGATGCTCGGCCTGTCGGCCGCGTTCGGCGGCACGCTGGTCGAGCGCAACGGCCCGCGCTGGGCGATGACCGTGGCCCTCGTCTGCTTCTCCTCCGGCTTCCTGCTCTCCGCGCTCGGCGCCGAGACACGGCAGTACTGGCTGATCGTCCTCGGCTACGGCTTCGTCGGCGGGATCGGCCTCGGCATCGGCTACATCTCGCCCGTGTCCACCCTGATCAAGTGGTTCCCGGACCGGCCCGGCATGGCCACCGGCATCGCCATCATGGGCTTCGGCGGCGGCGCGCTGATCGCCTCGCCCTGGTCGGCGCAGATGCTGGAGTCCTTCGGCACCGGCCACTCCGGGATCGCGCTCGCCTTCCTCGTGCACGGACTGACGTACGCCGTCTTCATGACGCTCGGCGTGCTGCTCGTGCGCGTGCCGCGCGCCGAGAGGCCGGCCGAGGGCGGACCGGCCGCCGACACCGGCGTACGCGTCTCCGCCCGCGGCGCCGTGCGCACCCCGCAGTTCTGGTGCCTGTGGGTGGTGCTGTGCATGAACGTGACCGCGGGCATCGGCATCCTGGAGAAGGCCGCGCCGATGATCACGGACTTCTTCGCCGACAGCTCCACCCCGGTGTCGGCATCGGCGGCCGCCGGGTTCGTCGCGCTGCTGTCGGCCGCCAACATGGCCGGCCGGATCGGCTGGTCCTCCGCCTCCGACCGGATCGGCCGCAAGAACATCTACCGCGTCTACCTCGGTGCCGGTGCCGTGATGTACCTGCTGATCGCGCTGTTCGGGGACGCCTCGAAGCCGCTGTTCGTGCTGTGCGCGCTGGTGATCCTCTCCTTCTACGGCGGCGGCTTCGCGACGATCCCCGCCTATCTGAAGGACCTCTTCGGCACCTACCAGGTCGGCGCCATCCACGGCCGGCTGCTCACCGCCTGGTCCACGGCCGGGGTGCTCGGACCCCTCATCGTCAACTGGATCGCCGACCGGCAGGAGGAGGCCGGGAAGCACGGAGCGTCGCTGTACGGCCTGTCCTTCGGCATCATGATCGGCCTGCTGGTCGTCGGATTCGTCGCCAACGAGTTCGTCCGTCCCGTGCACGTACGCCACCACGTCCCCGCCCCGAGGGAGGCAGCAGATGCCCAGCGACAGCAGCCCGCCTAGCCGGCCGGGCCTGATCCTCCTCGCCTGGCTGTGGGTGGGCGCACCGCTCGCCTACGGGTTGTACGAGCTGGTACGGAAGGCCACGCAGTTGTTCACAGGGTGAATGTTCGGGCGTCCGAGGGTGTGACGGAAGCCGACAACTCGGATGCCCGATTCCTGTGCCCTCGCCTGCCGCCGTACTCGCGAGTCACTGGCCAGACTGGGGGATCCCGCTACCCACGGCAACGAGGGGGACCCCCGACATGCACGGCTCGCGCATCGCGGCCATCGGCCACTACCAGCCCGCCAGGGTGCTCACCAACGACGACCTGGCCGGCATGGTCGACACCAGCGACGAGTGGATCCGCGGCCGGGTGGGCATCCGGACCCGGCACATCGCGGGCCCCGACGAGCCGGTCGACGAACTCGCCGCGCACGCGGCCGCCAAGGCACTCGCCGCCGCCGGGCTCACGCCCGCTGACATCGATCTGGTGCTGGTGGCCACCTCCACCGCCATCGACCGCTCCCCGAACACCGCGGCCCGGGTCGCCGCCCGCCTCGGCATCCCGCGCCCCGCCGCGATGGACGTCAACGTCGTCTGCGCCGGGTTCACCCACGCCCTCGCCACCGCCGACCACACGGTACGGGCGGGCGCCGCGACCCGGGCGCTGGTCATCGGCGCCGACAAGATGTCCGAGGTCACCGACTGGAGCGACCGCAGCACCTGCGTCCTGGTCGGCGACGGGGCCGGGGCCGCCGTGGTCGAGGCGTGCGCGCCGGGCCAGGAGCCCGGGATCGGTCCGGTGCTGTGGGGATCGGTGCCGGAGATGGGCAACGCGGTCCGCATCGAGGGCACCCCGCCCCGGTTCGCGCAGGAGGGGCAGAGCGTCTACCGCTGGGCCACCACCCAGCTCCCGCCCATCGCCCGGCGCGCCTGCGAGAGAGCCGGACTCGACCCCGCCGACCTCGCCGCGGTCGTCCTGCACCAGGCCAACCTGCGCATCATCGAGCCCCTCGCGCGGAAGCTGGGCGCCGTGAACGCCGTCGTCGCGCGCGATGTCACCGAGTCCGGCAACACCTCGGCGGCCAGCATCCCGCTCGCCCTGTCCAAGCTGCTCGAACAGGGCGCGGTCCGCAGCGGCGACGCCGCCCTGCTGTTCGGCTTCGGCGGCAACCTGTCGTACGCGGGACAGGTCGTCCGCTGCCCCTGACGCCGGCGCGCACCGGCGTGTGACGCGTTCGACGCCCCCTGCCCCTGGCCTTTTGTGCGCAGTAGACTGTAGACGATAGACAATTGATACTGGCTCCATGGGCGCACGGCTGTGCACCGGCCTGCCGAGGAGGGGGACCGTGATGTTGTCGACCGGACTGCCGCAGGGAGCCGTACCCAGACTCGAACGACCCGGACCGCTGCGCGACCGCGTCTACGAGGCCCTGCTGGAACTCATCACCACCCGCGCCCTGCGGCCCGGCCAGCACCTGGTGGAGAGCGAACTCGCCGGGCACCTGGGCGTCTCCCGCCAGCCGGTGCGCGAGGCGCTGCAACGGCTGAACACCGAGGGCTGGGTCGATCTGCGGCCCGCCCAGGGCGCGTTCGTGCACGAGCCGACCGAGGAGGAGGCCGACCAGCTCCTGACGGTCCGTACGCTCCTGGAGGCGGAGGCGGCCCGGCTCGCCGCCCTGAACGCCGACCGGAAGGGCACCGAAGCCCTGGAGGAGCTGTGCGCCCAGGGCGAGCGGGCGGTCGCCGACGACGACGTGGACCGCGCGGTCGCCCTGAACGCCGCCTTCCACGCCAAGATCATGGACCTGGCCGGCAACGCGGTCCTCGCCGAACTCGCCGCCCAGGTCGACCGCCGGGTGCGCTGGTACTACACCCCGGTGGCCCGCCGGCGCGGCAGCCAGTCCTGGATCGAGCACCGTGAGCTGATCACCGCCATCACGGCCCACGACGCCCCGCGAGCCGCCGACCTGATGCGGGAACACACCGAACACACCCGCCGCTCCTACCACGAGCGCGAGACGGGCTGACCGGGCCGGGTCCGGCGCCGGAAGCCTCGGCGTACGGCTTCCGGCGTCCGGGGCCGGCGGCAGGCCCTGGCCGGAGCGCGTGACACCGGTGCGGGCGACGGCCTCGTGGACCGTCACCCGCACCCGGCTCCGCGGCCCGGCCGTCAGGCGGCCGGCCGCGGCTCCGGCTCCGGCTCCGGTGCCGGTGCCGGCCCGCCGTCCCGGCCCGGCTGCCGCAGCAACAGGGCGATCGCGGCGGCCACCATCGACACGCCGCCGGCCAGCGCGTAGGCGCCGTTGTAGCCCCAGGCGCCCACCACCATCGAGCCGAGTCCGCCGCCGAACAGGCCGCTGATCAGCTTGCCGCTGTAGACGAGGCCGTAGTTGGTGGCGTTGTAGTTCTCGCCGAAGTAGTCCGGGGTCAGCGCGGCGAACATCGGGTAGAAGGCACCGCCGCCGAAGCCGGAGAGGAAGGCGAAGAACAGGAACAGCCACTCGTTCTTGATGTCACCGGCCCAGATGACGCCGAACTGGGCGAGGCCCAGCACGACGATGACGAAGATCAGGGCTGTCTTGCGGCCCCACAGGTCCGACAGCCAGCCGACCACGGCACGTCCGACACCGTTGATGACGGCCATGACACCCATCGAGGAGGCCGCGACCAGCGGGCCGAAGCCGATCTCCTTGGCGAAGTCGACCTGGAAGGAGATACCGAAGATCGAGACGCCACCGGTCATCACGATCGTGATCCACATCAGCGGCAGCATGCCGGTCCTGATGGCCTCCTTCGGCGTGAACTGCCGTACCGCCGGCGGATTCTTGGCCAGGCTCGCGGCGCTTCTGCCGTTACCGGAGTGCGACAGCGGGTCGACGTCGGCCGGCCACCAGTTCTTCGGCGGGTCCTTGAAGAAGAACGCGCAGACCGCCACCACGATCAGTACATAGACGCCGATCAGGTCGAGCACCTCGTCGAAGTTCCCGGTGTCGAAGGCGTAGTTGAAGATGAAGATGAACGGCAGCGAGCCGTAGGCGAAGCCGCCGTTGACGAAACCGGTCTTCGCTCCGCGTCGTTCCGGGAACCACTTGCCGACCATGTTGATACAGGTCGCGTAGATCAGCCCCGAGCCGAGACCGCCCACGACGCCGAAGCCGGTGATGGCGAGGGCCACGTCGTCGAAGTGGGAGAGCGCCAGGAAGCCGAGCAGGCACATCGCCGCCCCGGTGTACATCGCCCGGCGCGCGGTGAGGATCCCCCGCTCGCGCAGCCACCCGGCCGGGAACGCGATGCCCGCCTGGAAGAACACCCAGACGCTGAGGATCCAGAACGTGTTGCTCTGCGTCCAGCCGTGCGCCGCGGACAGGGTGTCCTCGGCGGAGCCGTAGGCGTACTCCGAGACGCTGATGGCCATCATCGATATCCACGGCAGGTACACCATCAGCCTGCGCGAGTGGCCGAGTATGTCGCGGTCCGTCTCGCCGACGCGGTAGACCCGCCCCCGGGAGTCGGTGACTTCACGGTACGAGCGGTGCGCCGCGCCGGGATCGGCCGGCGTGTTCCTTGTTGCCATCGGATCAGCCGTCATCTCAGGCCATCTCCTCGCCGAGAGGGTGGGGATTGGGGACGATGCGCCGGGCACTGGGACGGCCCGGAGCCTTGAGGAACAGCGCCAGTACGGCGCAGGCGAGCGCGGTGCAGCCCGCCACGAGGAAGGCCCCTCGGGGGTCCCGGGCGGCGGCCGCGGCGGCACTCGTGCCGAAGCCGGCCAGAACCGGGAGGAGCCAGGAGACGGCGAGCAGTCCATGGACGCCCGCACTGTGGTTCTCACCGAAGTGGTCCGCGGCCAGCGCGGTGACCAGCGCCAGGGCCGCCCCGCCGGCCAGCCCGGTGGCCGCCGCGCAGCCGAGGAGCAGCGGACCGCTGCCCGTCCGGCCCGCGAGCGCCGCCCCGAACTGCGCGAGGCCCAGCAGCAGACAGACCGCGCTCAGGGTGGTGCGCCGTCCCAGACGGTCGGACAGCGCCCCGGCGCCCGCCGACACCACACCGCCGGCGACGACCGCGCACCAGGTCCCGTCGTCCTGCCCCAGCACCCGGCCGTACGACGTGAGCAGGCGCAGGCCGAGCACGGTCACCCCGGCCGCGCCCAGCAGGCACAGCCACATCAGCCACCACACCGGGGTACGGGCGGCCTCTTGGGGCGAGTACTGACGTACGGCGGGCGGGTTCTTCTCCCGTACGCGCCGGGCGACCGGATCGGCGGGCACCGTGAGCGGGTCGGCGTGCGGCGGCCACCAGTCACGCGGCGGGTCCCGGAGGAGCCGGCCGGCCGCCGCCACGACCAGGCACACCGCGGCGCCCGTCAGGGCCGGTACGGCAGGCCGGTCCGCCCCTGCGCCGAGCGCCCCGAGGCCGGGGAGAAGCGGTACGGCGCCGAACGCGAGCCCACTGGCCACGAAGCCGGTCGGACCGCCCCGGCGCTCCGGGTACCACTTGCCCGGCAGCGTCAGACAGGTCGCGTGCACCAGCCCGGCACCGGCGCCGCCGAGCACGGCGGACGCGAGCCGCGCGGCCGTCGGGCCCGGCGCGAGGGCGAGCGTGAGACACCCGGCCGACGCGCCGAACGCTCCCGCCGTCACGGCCGCTCGGGCGGAGAGCCGGCCGCTCTCCCGCAGCCGTCCGGCCGGGAGGGCGACGGCCATCTGGGACAACGCCCACAGGGCCGCCGGCCACAGGAAGCCGGCGTCCCAACGGCGGCTTCCGGCCAGGGAGTTCTGTGCCGCGACGAACACGTACGCGGCGCAGGCGATGCCCGTCGTGCCCACCCAGGGCAGGACGGCCATCCAGATCCGGCCGCGGCCCGTCAGCTCGGCGGCGCTCTCGCCGACCCGGTACACGCGGCCCCTGCGGTCCCTCACCTCCCTGTACAGGAGGGAGGCGGGTGGATCGGTGGTTTCCATGCTGCGGCTGCACCCCTTGCGTCGAAAGTTCTGGCCAGCGCCCCCTGTCCAATGCCTTTCGTGCGCGCACGGGTCCCGGGGCCGGCCGACGCGCACCGCCGGCCGGCCCCACATCACTCACCTCATGAGCCGCCCCCCGACCGCCA
Organism: Streptomyces sp. NPDC047869; assembly: GCF_040704065.1. Taxonomy (NCBI): domain Bacteria; kingdom Bacillati; phylum Actinomycetota; class Actinomycetes; order Kitasatosporales; family Streptomycetaceae; genus Streptomyces; species Streptomyces sp. NPDC047869. The sequence continues at coordinate 112,898 of NZ_JBEYRK010000007.1, read as the reverse complement.
CTTGGCCCCGCGCTCTCACAGCAGCCCCGCGGCCCGCGCCCACTTGTACTTCGCGCCGAGGACGGCCACCGGGCGCTCGGTGGTGTACGGGTACGCCACCACCCCCCGCTCGTACAGGTACTGGCAGGCCTCCTCGACCTCCACGTCACCCGCGAGGGACGCCACGACCGGCTTCTCGATGCCGCGCTCCCGGGCCTCGGCGACCACGCGCGCGGTCAGCTCGGCGAACACCATCGGCGGGGTGACGATCGTGTGCCAGTAGCCGAGCACCAGCGCGTGGACGCGCGGGTCCTCCAGGCCCAGCCGGATCGTCGCCTCGTACGTGGACGGCGGTTCACCGCCCGTGATGTCGACCGGGTTGCCCGCCGCGCCGAACGGCGGGATGAACCGGCGGAACGCCTCGTCCAGGTCGGGCGGGATCTCCATGAGGGACAGGCCGTTGTCCGTCACCGCGTCCGACAGCAGCACCCCGCTGCCGCCCGCGCCGGTGATGATCACGACGTTGTCGCCCTTGGGGGCGGGCAGGACCGGCAGGGCCCGGGCGTACTCCAGCATGTCGTTCAGGCCGGGCGCCCGGATCACCCCCGCCTGCCGCAGGATGTCGTCGTACACCGCGTCGTCGCCGGCGAGCGCGCCGGTGTGCGAACCGGCCGCCCGGGCGCCCGCCGCCGTACGCCCGGCCTTGAGCACCACCACCGGCTTCCTCGGCACGGTGGCGCGGGCCGCCTCCACGAACGCCCGCCCGTCCTTGAGGTCCTCCAGGTGCATGGCGATGCACTCGGTGTGCGGGTCCTCACCGAACCAGGTGAGCAGGTCGTCCTCGTCCAGGTCGGACTTGTTGCCGAGGCCGACGATCGCCGACACACCCGTCCTGGTGGTGCGGGCGAAGCCCAGGACGGCCATGCCGATGCCCCCGGACTGCGAGGTCAGCGCCACGCCGCCCTTGACGTCGTACGGCGTGCAGAACGTGGCGCACAGGTCCTGCCAGGTGGAGTAGTAGCCGTAGATGTTGGGGCCCAGCAGGCGGACGCCGTGCCGCTCGGCGATCGCCACGATCTCCGCCTGGAGTTCGTGCTCGCCGGTCTCCGCGAATCCGGAGGGGATGAGGACGGCGTTGGGGATCCTCTTCCGTCCCACCTCCTCCAGGGCCGCGGCCACGAACTTGGCGGGAATGGCGAAGACGGCCACATCCACCTCACCGGGAACGTCCGTGACACTCTTGTACGCCTTGCGGCCGAGGATGTCATCGGCCCTGGGGTTCACCGGATGGATCTCCCCGGCGAAGCCGCCGTCCACGAGGTTGCGCATCACCGAATTGCCGATCTTGCCCTGCTCGTTGGAGGCGCCGATGACGGCGACGGAGGAGGGCTGCATCAGCCGGCGCATCGAGGCCAGGATCTCGTCGCGGGTGTACCGCCGGCGCGGCGGCGCCGGTGACTCGGCGAGGATCACCCGGATGTCGGCCGCCGTCGCGCCGTCCGGGGTCGCGATCACCGGGTTGAGGTCGACCTCGGCGATCTCCGGGAAGTCCGCGACCAGTTCGGACACCCGACGGATCTGCTCGGCGACCGCCCACCGGTCCACTGCGGCCCGGCCGCGCACCCCGCGCAGGATCTCCGCCGACCGGATGGAGTCCAGCATCGACAGCGCCTCGCCGGCGTCCACGGGAGCCAGCCGGAAGGTCACGTCCTTCAGCACCTCGACCAGCACCCCGCCGAGCCCGAACGCCACCACCTTCCCGAACGTGGGATCGGTGACCGCGCCGACGATGACCTCCTGCCCCTCGGGCACCAGCTCCTGCACCTGCACGCCGTCGATCCGCGCCCCCGCGTCGTAGGCCCGTGCGTTCTGGATGATCCGGCAGAACGCGGCCCGCACGTCCGCCGCGCCCTCCACCCCGACGACGACACCACCGGCGTCGGTCTTGTGCAGGATGTCCGGCGAGACGATCTTCAGCACCACCGGCCCGCCGAATCGCGCGGCGGCGGCCACCGCCTCGTCCACGTCCGTGGCCAGCGCCTCGCGCGGTACGGCGATCCCGTACGCGTCGGCGACCACCTTGCCCTCGGGCGCCGTCAGCGCCGTACGGCCCTCCGCCCGCACGGAGTCGAGCAGCGACCGCACCCGCAGCTTCCGGTCCTCCGCCATCACGTCAGATCACCCCGTTCGACTTCAGCAGGCGCAACTCCGCGTCACCGAGACCGAGTTCGCCGACGTACACCTCTTCGTTGTGCTCACCGAGCAGCGGTGACGCGCTCACCTCGACGGGGGAGTCGGAGAGCTTCAGCGGGCTGCCGACCGTGACGAACTCGCCGCGCTCGGGGTGCGGGACGCGCACCACCATCTCGTTGGCGGCGAGCGAGTCGTCCTCGATGATCTCCTTGGTGGACAGGATCGGCCCGCACGGGATGTTGTGCGCGTTCAGCCGCTCCAGCACCTCCCACTTGGGCAGCGTCGAGGACCACTCCTCGATGAGCTGGAACATCTTGTTCAGCTTCGGCAGCCGGGCCTCCGGCGTCGCCCACTCGGGGTCGTCGGCCAGTTCCGGCCGGCCGATGAGGGTGCTGAGCGGCTGCCAGCCGACGGGCTGCACGATGACGTACACGTAGTCGTTCGGCCCGCCCGGCGCGCACTTGACCGCCCAGCCGGGCTGGCCGCCGCCGGAGGCGTTGCCCGAGCGGGGCACCTCGTCGCCGAAGTCCTCGTTGGGGTACTCGGCGAGCGGTCCGTGCGCCAGGCGCTGCTGGTCGCGCAGCTTCACCCGGCACAGGTTGAGCACGGCGTGCTGCATGGCCACGTTGACCCGCTGGCCGCGTCCGGTGCTCTCCCGCTGGAACAGCGCCGCGAGTATCCCCGCGACGGCGTGCACACCCGTCCCCGAGTCGCCGATCTGGGCGCCGGTCGCGAGCGGGGGCCCGTCCTCGAAGCCGGTGGTCGACATCGACCCGCCCATCGCCTGCGCGACGACCTCGTACGCCTTGAAGGCGGTGTACGGGCCCTCCCCGAAGCCCTTGATCGAGGCGTAGACGATCCGCGGGTTGATCTCCTGGATGCGGTCCCAGGTGAACCCCATCCGGTCGATCGCGCCCGGCCCGAAGTTCTCGACCATGACGTCCGAGCGGCGGATCAGCTCGGTCAGGATCTCCTTGCCGCGCTCGGACTTGGTGTTGAGGGTGATGCTCCGCTTGTTGCAGTTGAGCATCGTGAAGTAGAGGGAGTCGACGTCCGGCAGGTCCCGCAGCTGCTTGCGGGTGATGTCCCCGGACGGCGCCTCCAGCTTGACGACATCGGCGCCGAGCCAGGCCAGCAACTGCGTGGCGGAGGGACCGGACTGCACATGGGTCATGTCGAGGACGCGGATGCCGGTCAGTGCCTTGGTGGTCACCGCAGTCACCTCACTTGTACATCGTCTGGTTCATGGTTCCGGGGGCGTACGCGTCCGGGTCGACCCAGACGTTGACCAGCGACGGCTTGCCCGACTCGCGGGCCCGGCGCAGGGCGGGGCCGATGTCGGCGGGGTCGCGGACCTCCTCGCCGTGGCCGCCGAGCATCCGCGCGAACTGGTCGTAGGGCACGTCGCCGAGGGTGTTGCCGACCCGCTCGCGCTCCTTGCCGTACTTGGCGGCCTGGCCGTAACGGATCTGGTTCATCGAGGAGTTGTTGCCGACGATGCCGACGAACGGCAGGTCGTAGCGGACCAGCGTCTCGAAGTCCCAGCCGGTGAGCGAGAACGCGCCGTCGCCGAAGAGGGCCACCACCTCCTTGTCGGGCCGGGCCTGCTTGGCGGCGAGCACGAAGGGGACGCCGACGCCGAGGGTGCCGAGCGGGCCCGGATCCATCCAGTGACCGGGCGACTTGGGCTGCACGACCTGGCCGGAGAAGGTGACGATGTCACCGCCGTCGCCGATGTAGACGGAGTCCTCGGTGAGGAAGTCGTTGATCTCGCTGACCAGTCGGTAGGGGTGGATGGGGGAGGCGTCCGAGCGCAGTTGCGGCAGCCGCTTCCCGATCGCCGCCTGCTCGGCCGCCCGCAGCTCGTCCAGCCACTCCTTGCGCCGGGACGCACCGCCGTTGAGACGGCCGGAGGCGGCCTCGGTGACGCACTTCAGCACGAGTCCCGCGTCGCCGACGATGCCGAGGTCGATGTCCCGGTTCTTGCCGACGGTGCGGTAGTCCAGGTCGATCTGCACGACGGTGGCGTCGGGGGAGAGGCGCTTGCCGTAGCCCATGCGGAAGTCGAACGGGGTGCCGACGATCACGATCACATCGGCGTTCGAGAACGCGTACCGGCGCGAGAGCTGGAAGTGGTGCGGGTCGCCGGGCGGCAGCGTGCCGCGGCCTGCGCCGTTCATGTAGGCGGGGATGTCGAGCGCCCGTACGAGATCGACGGCGGCCGCGGTGCCGCGGGTGGTCCACACCTGACTGCCGAGCAGGATCGCCGGCTTCTCCGCGTGCACCAGCAGGTCGGCGAGCTTCTCGACGGCCTCCGGGTCGCCGGCCGACCGGGTCGAGGCGCGGTAGGCGCCGGGCCTCGGCACGCGCGCCTTCGCCGCCGGCACCTTCGCGTCGAGGACGTCCCTCGGGATCTCCAGGAAGGACGGGCCGGGCGCGCCGTGGTAGCACTCGCGGAACGCCATCGACACCATGTCCGCCGCCCGCGCGGTGTCCGGCACCGTGGCCGCGAACTTGGTGATGGGGGTCATCATGTCGACGTGCGGCAGGTCCTGCAATGACCCCATCTTGTGCTGAGTGTGCGCGCCCTGGCCGCCGATCAGCAGCATCGGCGACTCCGCGCGGAAGGCGTTGGCCACTCCAGTGACGGCGTCCGTCGTGCCCGGTCCCGCGGTGACCACCGCGCAGCCGGGTTTGCCGGTGATCCGGGCGTAGCCGTCGGCGGCGTGCGCGGCGACCTGTTCGTGCCGGACGTCGACGACTTCTATGCCCTCGTCGACGCAGCCGTCGTAGATGTCGATGATGTGGCCGCCGCAGAGGGTGTAGATGCGGTCGACCCCTTCCGCCTTCAGCGCCTTGGCAACGAGATGACCACCGGAGATGACGTCCTGGGTGTCGTCGGGCATGGCGAAGTCCTGTCCCTTCGGGAGGGGAGGGGACGCGCGGATGTGGCACGTCCACGTGGCTCGCTGCATACGGTCGACTGTCGATTGCATACAGTCGACGAATACTGTATGAACCTTGTTATCCCGCATCCGATGGGTGGTGTCCAGGGGGCGTGCGGCACTTTCGAGACAGGAGCCGGAATGGACCTGTACGAGCACCAGGCAAGGGAACTCTTCGAGCAACACGGCATCGTGGTGCCGAAGGCGGAGGTCACCGGCTCGCCCAAGCAGGCCCGGGAGATCGCCCGCAGGCTCGGCGGACGGGTCGTCGTCAAGGCGCAGGTGAAGACCGGCGGGCGCGGGAAGGCGGGCGGCGTCAGACTCGCCGCGGACCCCGCAGCCGCGGAACTCACGGCACGCCAGATCCTCGGCATGGACATCAAGGGGCACCGGGTCGGCAAGGTCATGGTGACCGAACCCGTCGACATCGACAGGGAGTTCTACGTCTCCTACGTCCTCGACCGCGCGGCGGGAGGCTTCCTCGCGATCGCCTCCGCGGAGGGCGGCACCGAGATCGAGGAGACCGCCGCGACCAGGCCGCAGGCGGTGGCCCGTATCCCCGTCGATCCCGCACGGGGCGTCACCTCCGCGAAGGCGGCCGAGATCGCCGACGCGGCCGGCCTGCCCCCGCGAACCGCGGACGTACTCGTCCGGCTCTGGCAGGTACTGACCCGCCAGGACGCGCTCCTCGTCGAGGTCAACCCGCTCGTGACGACCACCGACGGCCGTGTCCTCGCCCTCGACGGCAAGGTCACCCTCGACGACAACGCCCGCTTCAGGCAGACCCGTTGGGGAGCCGAGCCGGAGGAGCACCATGACCCGCTGGAGGCGGCGGCCGCCGCCCGCGGCCTCGACTACGTCAGGCTCGACGGCGAGGTCGGCGTCATCGGCAACGGCGCGGGCCTGGTCATGTCGACCCTGGACGTGGTCGCCGGCAGCGGCGCACGTCCCGCGAACTTCCTGGACATCGGCGGCGGCGCCTCCGCCCGCGTCATGGCCGACGGGCTGTCGGTGATCCTCTCCGACCCGGCCGTGAAGTCCGTCCTCGTCAACGTCTTCGGCGGGATCACCGCCTGCGACGCCGTCGCCGAGGGCATCGTCGCCGCCGTGGACGGCATCCGGCTCACCAGGCCGCTGGTGGTCCGGCTCGACGGCAACAACGCGGCCCGGGGCCGGGCGATCCTCGAGGCGCGCGCCCACCCGCTGGTCGAGCAGGCCACCACCATGGACGGCGCCGCCCGCCGGGCCGCCGAACTCGCCCGCACCGCCTGAGGAGAGGGAACATGGCCATCTACCTCACCAAGGAGAGCAAGGTCCTCGTCCAGGGCATGACCGGTGGCGAGGGCATGAAGCACACCCGGCGCATGCTCGCCGCCGGCACGAACGTCGTCGGCGGGGTCAACCCGCGCAAGGCGGGCCGCTCCGCCGACTTCGACGGACAGGTGGTCCCCGTCTTCGGATCGGTCACCGACGGCATCCGGGCCACCGGAGCCGACGTCACCGTCGTCTTCGTCCCACCTGCCTTCGTCAGGGCGGCCGTCACCGAGGCCGCCGACGCCCGCATCCCGCTCGCCGTCGTCATCACCGAGGGCGTCCCGGTCCACGACACCGTCACCTTCACCACCTACGCCGCACAGCGCGGCACCCGCGTCATCGGCCCCAACTGCCCCGGCCTGATCACCCCCGGCCAGTGCGACGCGGGCATCATCCCCGCCGACATCACCAAGCCCGGCCCCATCGGCCTGGTCTCCAAGTCGGGCACCCTCACCTACCAGCTGATGCACGAACTGCGCGACACCGGCTTCTCCACCTGCGTAGGCATCGGCGGCGACCCCGTCGTCGGCACCAGCCACATCGACTGCCTGGCCGCCTTCCAGGACGACCCCGACACCGAACTCGTCGTGCTCATCGGGGAGATCGGCGGCGACGCGGAGGAACGCGCCGCCACGTACATCCGCGACCACGTCACCAAGCCCGTCGTCGGCTACATCGCCGGTTTCACCGCCCCCGAGGGCCGCACCATGGGCCACGCGGGCGCCATCGTCACCGGCTCGGCCGGCACGGCCCAGGCGAAGAAGGCGGCGCTGGAGGCGGCCGGCGTCCGCGTGGCCACCACCCCGACCGAGACGGCCCGGCTCGCCCTCACCCTGCTGCGCGACGGCACGTGAGGTCACTCATAGTGGAGACGCGGTCACTGTCGCACACGTTGCCGCGGCAGTAACTTCCTTGCGGCGCCCCGGCCCGCGCGGTGTTCCGCCGGACGCCCCGGCGCCGTACCACGTCCTGCCCGCACGGCGGCGCGAGCCGTGCGGCCCGACCGTCCGGGCGTCCGCCGGGGCGCGGCCCTCACCGGCCGCGCCCCGGCGGATCCGGACCAGCCACGCACCTCCCGCCCCCGACCGTGCACCGGAAGCGGAGCAACCGAATGGCACCCACCCTCACCCTCAAGAACGGCACCTCCTGGACCGAGGCCTGGCGGCGCTGCCTCACCGGCGCCCCCGAAGCCTTCCGGGACGACCGCGTCCTCAACCTCTGGAACGCCGCCTGGCACGCCGACGGCCGGACGCTGCCCGCCATCAGCCCGGTCGACGGCAGCCCCATCGCCGGCCCGCCCCGGCTGGACCGGGCCACCGCCCGCCAGGCCGTGGCCGCCTCCCTCGACCAGCACCGCGCCTGGCGGCACATCCCCCTGGCCGAACGCCGGGCGCGGGTCGCCGCCACCCTCGACGCGCTCGCCGAGCACCGCGAACTCCTCGCCCTCCTCCTCGTCTGGGAGATCGGCAAGCCCTGGCGGCTCGCCCTGGCGGACGTGGACCGCGCCATCGACGGGGTCCGCTGGTACGTCGACGGCATCGAGCCGATGCTCGCCGGCCGGGCCCCGCTGGACGGCCCGGTCTCCAACATCGCGAGCTGGAACTACCCGATGAGCGTCCTCGTGCACGCCCTGCTCGTCCAGGCGCTCGCGGGCAACGCCGTCATCGCCAAGACCCCCACCGACGGCGGGGTCGCCTGCCTCACCCTGGCCTGCGCGCTCGCCACCCGCGAAGGGCTCCCCGTCACCCTGGTCAGCGGCAGCGGGGGAGAACTCTCCCAGGCCCTCGTCCGGGCGCCCGAGATCGGCTGCGTCTCCTTCGTCGGCGGCCGCGACACCGGAGCCGCCGTCGCCACGGCCGTAGCCGACCTCGGCAAACGGCACATCCTCGAACAGGAGGGCCTGAACACCTGGGGCATCTGGAACTTCTCGGACTGGGACGCGCTCGCGGCCGTCGTCCCGAAACTCTTCGACTACGGCAAACAGCGCTGCACGGCCTACCCGCGCTTCGTGGTCCAGCGCGACTCCTTCGACACCTTCCTCGCGGCGTACCTGCCGGCCGTCCGCAGGGTGCGGGTGGGCCATCCCCTGGCGGTGGAGCGGGAAGACGACGCCTGCCCGGACCTCGACTTCGGCCCGCTGATCAACGCGGCCAAGGCGAAGGAACTGCGCGACCAGGTCGCGGAGGCCGTCGACCGCGGCGCCGTCCCCCTGTACCGCGGCAGCGAGGCCGACGCCCGCCTCCTCCCCGGCCAGGACACCTCGGCCTACGTCCACCCGGTCACCCTGCTCAACCCGCCCCGCTCCTCCCCGCTCCACCACGCCGAACCCTTCGGCCCGGTCGACACGATCGTCTTGGTCGACACCGAGGCGGAGCTGCTGGCCGCGATGAACGCGTCCAACGGCGCCCTCGTCGCCACCCTCGCCACGGACGACAGGGCCACTTTCGAACGGCTGGCCCCGCAGATCCGCGCCTTCAAGACCGGCCACGGCATACCCCGCTCCCGCGGCGACCGCGACGAACTCTTCGGCGGCTTCGGCGCCTCCTGGCGCGGTGCCTTCGTCGGCGGGGAACTATTGGTCCGCGCCGTGACCCAGGGACCCGCGGGTGAGCGGCCGCCCGGCAACTTCCCGGAGTACCAACTCATGCCCTGACGCCGCGGCTCGCGTACCCGTACGGTCACTGTCCGTACGGGGCGGCGGGCGGATCCCGCAAGGCCCCCCGCCCGCCGCCCATCACACGGATACGCAGGTGAAACGCACTCCGAAGTCTTGGTATTGTTGTCCATGTCGCCGCGGGGAACACCCCCGGCCGGGCGGCAGACACCTTGTCCGGGTGGCGGAATGGCAGACGCGCTAGCTTGAGGTGCTAGTGCCCTTTATCGGGCGTGGGGGTTCAAGTCCCCCCTCGGACACTGCTTATAGCGATACGGAATCGAGGGCCTCGACCTAACGGTCGCGGTCCTCGTTGCGTTGTCATACGTGATCGTGATCCCCAGGGCCTCGTAGAGGGGCTCCTTCTTCGGTGTCGGCGGTCTGGAGAGCCGCTCCGGGGCGAAGGCGCGGGCGATCCACGTGTCCAGTGCCCGGCACAGGATGTCTTCGCGCAGGTTGACGGTCCGCGGGTGGTCGAGTCCGGGTGAAGGGCGGCTTCCTGTTCCTTGAGGCGCGGTGCCAGAGCCCGCGACCCCGGACCGAGGGTCAAGGTCGCGTACAGCGTGACCTGCACGACGAGCACGGCCGTCACCGGAGCCGGCAGGGGCTGCGCATTGCCGGACCGCCACAGACCGGCGAGGTGGGCGAGGACCGCGGCGGGCGGTCGACCGCAGCGTCCGGACGCCGACGGGTTCCCTGCGCCGCCTGACCAGGTCCACCACCGGGGCCGGGGAAGTGAGCACCGTACCGGCCAGAGCTCACGCGCTGCGGTTCCGTGGGGAGCCGGATGCTCCGCCCGGCTTGTCCGGCGGAGCGTAACGGTCGTCCGGCAGGTGGCGGGCGCGGGACTCCCCGACGGCCTCCCGCAAGGCGCCTGCGAAGCGGCCGGGTCCCCACGACCGGCCGTGGACGGCCTGCTCGAGCCCTTCGCGGGTGGCGGGCCCGCTCTCTTCGAGGGCCCGGACCAGTTCTTCGATCTCCTCGTCGAGGCGCTGCTCGGCCATGGCGGTGGTGCGGCTCACGGCGCCTGTGGTTCCGGCCATCCCCGGCGAGTAGAAAGAACTGCCCGCGCCGGCACCCGGACGGTACCGCCGCGCCCCGGTGCCTTCTCGCACCCGGCGGCCGGCCGTGCGGTCGGCGATCCGCTGGTCCCGCTCGCGTGCGGCCTGCCGTACGTCCGCGGGGCGGAGGCGGTCCCGTTCGTCCTGGGGCGCCCGCTCACCGCGCCAGGCCGCGTCGGCTTCCTCGGCGGTCAGCGGCCTGGCGATGTTCTCCAGGGACTGCTGTTCGGCCTTCACTCCGAAGGCGACCTCGGCCAGCCCGCCGAGGGCCATGGCCGCCGCTCCGATGAAGAAGCCGGTGGCCACGAGGGTGGTGTTGCCGCTGTGAATGAAGTGTCCGAACAGCAGCGGCCCGGTGATGCCGCCCACGGCGGTGCCGACGGCGAAGAACAGGGAGATGGACAGGGCTCGGGTCTCCATGGGGAAGACCTCGCTGACGGTCAGGTAGGCGGAGCTCGCTCCGGCGGACGCGACGAAGAAGGCCAACGAGACCAGCAGGAAGAACGACCAGGCCGTCAGCGAGCCGTTGACCAGCAGGACGGCGAGGACCACCGCCACGGCGGCCGAGCCGAAGTAGGTGCCCGCGATCATCGGCTTGCGGCCCACGGTGTCGAACAGCCGACCGAGCGACAGCGGGCCGAGGAAGTTGGCGATCGCGAAGATGGTGAGGAAGTACGGCACCGAGCCGGAGCCCACGCCGAAGAACCCGCTCAGGAGCGTGCCCAGGTCGAAGACGATCGCGTTGTACAGGAAGGCCTGGCCGACGAAGAGGGCAAGGCCGAGGAGGGCGCGTCGCGGGTACCGCTGCAGGGCCACTCGGGCGATCTCGGTGAACGGGATCACGTCACGTTGCCGGACGGTGACGGCCTCGGCCGGCTCGGGCAGGTCCTGACCGGTCTCCCGGCGTACCTCGGCCTCGATCTGGTCGACAATGCGTTCGGCCTCGTCCTCGTGACCGTGAATGAACAGCCAGCGCGGGCTCTCCGGTACATGGCGGCGGACCATCATGATGCCGAGACCGAGGATGCCGCCGAGGCCGAAGGCCAGCCGCCAGCCGAGGCCGGCCGGGAGCAGGTTCTCGTCGAGGAGCACCAGGGCGGCCAGGCTGCCGAGGGCGGCTCCCACCCAGTAGCTGCCGTTGATAGCCAGATCCACCTGCCCCCGGTTGCGGGCGGGGATCAGCTCGTCGATGGCCGAGTTGATCGCCGCGTACTCCCCGCCGATGCCCATGCCGGTGAAGAACCGGGCGAGATAGAGGTACCAGGCGTCGTGGGCGAAGGCGGTCGCGACCGTGGCCAGGATGTAGATGCCGAGCGTCAGCATGAACAGCTTCTTGCGCCCGTAGCGGTCGGTGAGCCGGCCGAAGAGCAGGGCACCGACGCATGCGCCCGCCACGTAGATCGCGGCGGCCGTGCCGATGTCGGCGCTGGTGAGGTGGATGCCGCTGTTCGGTTCGGTCATGCGTGAGGCGACCGCGCCGACGATGGTCACTTCGAGCCCGTCGAGAATCCAGACGGTGCCGAGGCCGATGACGATCCGCCAGTGGAACCGGGACCACGGCAGCCGGTCGAGGCGGGCGGGGACCTTCGTGGTGATGACACGGAGCTCGGTAGTGGTGGTCATGCCGCCGCCCCTTCCGCCTCGGGACACGGCCGATCCGCCGTACGGGCGAGGGACCGGGCTCGCGCCCCGTGTCCGGCGTAACGTCCCTCCTTGTGCTGCGCTGCCGTCTTGTCGGACACCGGTTCCGCTTCCAGAGCGAGGGCGCCACCATGCGCTGGCGGTGCGAGCGCGGTTGCGGGGCGCGTGGCAGCAAGCGGTATCCGAGCGCCGAGGACGCGGAGCGTTATGCGCGGGCGTTCGACCACGAGGACGCCGAGGACCTCGGGAGACGGGCACCGCTGGTGGGGCTCTTCCCCTTGCGCCTGTTGCGTGCCGTGCGGCTGGCACGGGCCAGGAGAGCAGGTTCGGCACCCGATGACAGACCCCCGGCGCCTTGAGACGATGGCCTGTGCAACGGTGTTCATGGCGTCACCTCGATCTCTGGTCAAACGGTGCACGGGGTGACGGCATCTTCCATTTTATTGGCATTTTGCGCGGCTCGGTGGACATTCCGCTGCCGGTATCTCCCTTCGTCCGTCCAGTACAAGAGGCGAAGTCGCCATTTGATCCTGCAGGCGGAAGCGTCCGGACGAAATGCTCGACACCGTGAACACACGACACAACACGCGTCCGCCTGTCCGCACGTCGTCGGCACGGTGACGGCGAGCGGTCCGTGCCCTGACGCACGGACCAACCGCTGACGACCGAAGGAATGCGAGCGCCCCCCGCGGCACGGGACCCGAGCCGCGCCACGGCACTCGGCGCCTTTCTGGACAGTGGCGCTGCGCTCGGTCGGTCCGCAGACCGTTCTCATGTGCGGTTGACTCCGGTCGGCCGGAGCGGAGTTCGTGCCGTCCGGCTGTGGCGGTTGGGGAAGGTGGTTGTGGCCCGGGCGCAAGGGCACCCGGCGCAGCCGGACCGTCTCCGCGCGCTCGTCCCGCAACGAGGCGGCGTGGGCCAGCGCGGCACCGGTCTGCCGTGCCACCATCGCGGCCAGGGAGGAGTCCTGCGCCGACGGCAGTACCACCGAGCGGATGGTGCGGTACCCCAGGCAGCAGTCACGGTGGCGCAGCGCGAACGCCCAGGTACTGCCCCCGCCGGGCAGGCTCAGCCTGCCGTCGCGGCCCTGCAGCGCCAGCATCCCGGCGGCCACGGCGCTGTCGTCGGGACGGGCGCCGTGGGCGGGGAACCGCGACTGACCAGGCCTCCGTCGCGCAGCAGATATGCGGCAACGGCCAGGCGGCAGCCCGTTGACAGCAGGCAGGGCGCGCCGAGGGCGACGACGTAGTCCTCCCCGGCCGACTCGAACATCAAAGTGGCGAGCGTCGACAGCTCGAACACCTCACCCAACTGCTCCGGTGCCGTTCTCGCGAGAGGCCGCATTCCTGACCCATGCGCCGTGCATTGCCGACCTGTGAGAACCGCCCACTCGTCCGCGATGTCTCAGCCCGCTGGATCGATTCCGACCGCGCGATTTGGTCACCGTGGACCGATGCCGACTGCATACCCGGCGCGCAGCATGACGGTGGTCCGACCAGCCGCACCGCCGCCATGGCCGGCCGGTCGCACAATGAGGAGATCGACGACGAGGAGGCGGCGGCACTCGAACGATATGGGCCGCTCGGCCGGCAGACGCTTGAACAGGCCGTCAGGGGCGCTCCTGGGGGCCTGGCCGCTTCCGCACCGCCCTGAAGGACGCGGTCGAGGAGTCCCGGGCCCAGCGGCTGTCCTCCAGTGCCTATGCCCCGCCGGCCCGGGCCGGCCGCTGACGGGAGGGGTGTGGAAGATGTCCGGCGGTACGTCCACCCGACCCGCGGCGTTCGTCTTCGACCTGGACGGGACACTCGTCGACAGCGTCTACCAGCACGTCATCGCCTGGCAGCAGGCGTTGAGCGAGATGGGCATCGGCCTGGCGATCTGGCGGATCCACCGGAGGATCGGGATGAGCGGCGGCCTGCTCGTGCACTCCCTGCTGCGCGAGACCGGCGTACGGCTGACGCCGAAGGAGGCCGAGGAACTGCAGAACGCCCATCACCGCCACTTCGAAGGCTGGACGAACGCCATCCGGCCGCTGCCCGGAGCCGCCGAGCTTCTCCGGACGCTGACGGACTGCGGCGTCCCCTGGACGATCGCCACCAGCGCCCGCCGGGACGACGCCGCACCCATGCTCGCCAGACTCGCCGTGCCGTCTGACGTGCCGACGGTCACCCGCGAGGAAGTCAGCCGCGCCAAACCCGACCCGGATCTGTTCCTGGCGGGCGCGGCGCGGCTCGGCATCCCCGCCCGCGACTGTGTCGTCGTCGGAGACAGTGTGTGGGATCTGCTGGCTGCGCGGCGGGCGGAAGCACTCGGAGTGGGGCTGCTGTCCGGAGGGTATGGGCAGGACGAACTGGAGCGGGCCCAGGCGTTCCGGGTGTACGCCGACCCCCTCGACCTGCTGGGGCACATCGACGAACTTGGCGTACGGGACGCGCACGGCGCCTGAGCGCGACATATCCGTCCCCGGGCGGTCCGGCACCCGGGGACGGTGAGGATGGCGGCACTGCTCAGGAGGCCTGTGCGGTTCCGCCGCCGGCCTCGCTGGTCTTGACGCGGACCACCACGTCCGCCGCCTCTTCCAGGCTGTGGTCCAGGTTGTTGAGGAACCGCTCGTCGTCGATGCGGATGCCCCGGAGCATGTCGGCGTCGAGGCTGTCGCCGATCTCATCGGCGAAACGCTCTGCGGCGCGGGCGGCCGCGGCCGCCTTGGCCGCGACGGCGAACTCCTCCTCGATGTCCTTCAGGAGGCGTTGCGGAGTGTGACCGTCGTGCCCGGCCCGCACGGCTGACGGCAGCCCCGACATCATCCGCCACAGCACGCGGCCGGTGCTCACGGCCTGACCGCCCAGGGTGATGAAGGCCTCGGACAACGGTCCTTGGGTGGTCAGCTGCTCCAGGCGGCGATTGAGCTCGTGGATGTGGTCATCGACCTCCTGGATGTGGTCCTCCAGGGTCTGCCGGTGGTCCCTCGCGGGTTCGGCGGCCAGATCCGCCCGCAACTGGCCGGCGACCGCCTCCTCGGCATCGCGGACGTCGCGCAGCAGCGGGATGACCGCTTCAACGGTGACTGCCATCAGAACTCACCTCCACGATTTACACATCCGTATTTTGGACATATCGGTGTACCCGGTGGGAGGTTGCTTACACACCTCCGGCTGGGGCGGTCGGGCGGCGGCGAATGTTTGTTCAATTCACTGTCCGTCGGGCGTTCTGGTGTCCGCATGCCGTGTGGGGCGGATCAGGACTGGTCGAGTTCGTCCTGGACCGGTGGCTTGGGGAGGTCACGCAAGGTGCGGCGACTGGCCGCCGGGGCGGCCGTCCCAGGCCGCCGAGAATGCATGCCGGAGAGGCGCTTCGCGCCATTCGACCAGTTCCTCTTTGCCCGCAGGGAAGTCGAGTCCTGCGGCGCGTCCAGCACGTCCCGTACGCTTGAGGAAGACATGCCTCCTCCTCTCGGCTGTTGTCCCGGGGCACTTCGTACGGGCCGTGCTACCCGTGGCGTTCCCGGCAAAACCGGCTGATGCGGACGTCGAAGCATTCCGGGGAATCCTGTACCCGGCGGCGGAATCCAAGGGAGATCACATGCCCGGCAATATCGATGAGACCGTGGCGCGCAGGGGCGTTGCGGCGGTTTCCATGACTCTGGGAGAGGCCGTCCCCGGCACGGAGTTCCAGGATCTGATGTCGCAACTGCCGAACGAGTTCCAGAACATCTAGCGTCGGACATCCAGGCGCCCGGAACACGGCTGCGCGCACACCATGAGAATCGCTCGCAAGCGCTTGTTTGACATCCACCGGGCCGGTGGGAGGCTGGAAGAAGCGGTGGCGCGGCATGTGCGCCTTTCCGGTGCCGCATTCGAGGTCCCGGCGCACGTGGCCGGCTTGCCACGCCTGTCGCGTGTTATGACGCGAACTCCATCGGCTTCACGACAGGGGACCCGGCATGAGTACTCAGACGCCCCACATCAGCTCGCCCTCCCGGGTTCCGGCCAGTGCCTCGCCGACCGGGGACGGCATCGTCGTCGGAGCCGGCCCGGTACAGGTGGATGCCTTCATCGACTTTCTGTGCCCGTTCTGCAAGCAGTTCGAAGGGAAGAGCGGGCCACTCCTTGACGAGCTGGTGGCCGACGAGGCGATCAGTCTCGTCTACCACCCGATGGGCTTTCTCGACGACTTGTCCACCACCCGGTACTCCTCCCGTGCCTCGGCGGCCTCGGGCTGCGCGTCCGATGGCGGCCACTTCATGGAGTACCTGTACGCGCTGTTCGCCAACCAGCCCCCCGAGGGCGGGCCGGGCCTGTCCGATGACGAACTGGTCGAGCTCGGCCGCGCGGTCGGACTGGCGGACAGCTCGTTCGCCGCGTGCGTCCGGCAGGGCGTCTACCTGGACTGGAGCTCCTACGTGACGGCGATGGCCGTCCAGCGGGGCGTGGGCGGAACGCCGACCGTGGCGGTCCAGGGGGTCCCGGTACCGGCCAACCCCCGGACCATCCTCGCCGCGGTCCGTGCCGCCCTCGCCGGTGTCGGAGGATGAGGCACCCGGTCAGCCGTGGACCGTGTCCTGCGTGAAAACCCTGGTTCGGGCTGCTGATCAGGCCGTTTGTCTGCCTGCCGTCAGGCTGCTCGCTGGTACTCGTGCTGAGGCCGCCGAGTAGTTGAGTGCGGCGGACGCGGCCTCCGAAGGGGATGACAGGTGCCGTCTGGCAGTGGTGCTGAGCCTTGCCGGCCGCGCCGCATTCCTTTTCCTTGGCCTTCTTGGCCGGCGTGATCTTGGCGAAGGGCATGGAGATATCCTTCCTGGCACGTCGTCAACCGACGTTGATCGCCGCTTACTTCTTCCTGCGTTGCATCTGTGGGTACGGATGCGGCTGATGCCGCATTCAAGAAGCAAGGTGAGCGTTGGCCTATGTTTTCTTACTGCGTCCACGCTCGCCAATGCGACCGATGCACTTGCCGGATCGCCTGCCCGTTACCGGGGGAAGTTCGGCCTGTTTCGCAATTCGTCGAGGAAACCGCCGTACTGGTGCTACCGGAGGCGGCGTCCGGGAGCCCGGCCTGCGGTCCCCGCGCCCACCTCACCGGCGGCGCCGCAGCCGCTGTGCCAGGCGCCGGCAGCGGTCCCGCCAGGACGGCCGGGGCGACCTGTAATCCGGTGACGGATGACGAAAGACCAGCAGGATCGGCGCTCGCCAAGAACTGTGACGAAATGACGGGCAAGATTTACGTCTGGATCCCAAGGCTGGGCCGCCCTTGCGTCACCACGACCGTATCGTCAACGGTCAACTCACCCCTCGGACACTCACCGTGAGAACACGGACAAGAGGGCCACGACCTTTACGGTAGAGGCCCTCGTTTTCGTATGCGTACGCGGCCCGCGTCAGCCGCTCAGTGGTCCTTGTCCGGCCTGGCGGTGCCGGCCTCGGGGGTTTCGGGTTGCGCGTACAGGATGTCGCGGGCCTGTTCCGCGGCACGGGCGAGGCTCTCGCCGACGAAGTCGACGAAGCGGGCGATGTTTTCCAGGCGGGCGGCGGCCGGGGTGTCGGGGCCGAGGAGGGCGACGCCCTGCCGTGCGGTCTCGGCGAGCTCGGCGTTGGACCGGGCGGCGGCGATCATTCCCTGGTACCAGACGTCGTTGTCGACTATGTAGCGCTCGCGGCGGCGTTCGTCGCGTTCCCGGCGGATGAGGCCCTGGCTCTCGAGCTGGGTGATGGCCTTGGAGATCGACGCCGGGCTGACCTGGAGGTGGCGGGCGAGTTCCGACGCGGTGAGGCTGCCCGTGTCGTCGGTGTAGAGGCAGGTCAGCACCCGGGACATCATCTTCGGCAGGCCCTGCCGCATCAGGAGGGTGGTGAACGCCTCCTCGTACTCGCGCACGGCCTCGGCGTCGCGGCCGTGGGCCTGCGGGGCTGCCTTCGTGTCGCGGGGCGTGGTCTGTCTGCGGCGGTGGGCGCGCTGTTCGGTCGCGCGGTGGGCGAGGTCGGCGCGGTAGGCGGTGGGGCCGCCGTTGCGCATCACCTCGCGGGTGATGGTCGAGGTCGGACGGTCGAGACGCCTGGCGATCTCCGCGTAGGCGAGGCCGTCGGCCAGTCCCAGCGAGATCTGCTGGCGTTCCTGCTGGGTGAGTCGGCCTCCCGGCATCGCGGTCTCCTTCGTGGTGCGTGGTGGGTCCCACTATAGCGTTCACTCTCACTTCATTGCAACGCACTCTGCTGGGGTTGTTGCGTTACCGCGTCGATCGTTGCAACGAAATATGCGCTTCACCTGCACTTATTCTTCAGCAACGCAACAAGCATGTTGCCGAAGTCGTGAACGCAACGTAGCTTTTCCCTTGTCAGAAACGACGGGCCGCTCGGGCCCGACGACACAGAAGAGGGAGCACACCATGCAGAAGTTCGACACCCCCGCCCCGGTCTCCGTCGTCCTGGACGTCCCGGCGGGGCACATCCGCTTCATCGCCGCCGACCGGGGCGACACCACGGTCGAGGTACTGCCCGCCGACGCCTCCAAGGGCCGCGACGTGGAGGCGGCGGAGAAGACCGAGGTCACCTACGCCGAGGGCGTCCTGCGGATCGAGGCCCCCGCGGCGAAGAACCGGATCCTCGGCTCGTCCGGATCCGTCGAGGTGACCGTCCAGTTGCCCGCCGGCTCCCGGGTCGAGGCGAAGGCGGCCCTCGCCGAACTCCGGGGCGTCGGACGCCTCGGCGACGTCACCTTCGAGGGCGCGCAGGGCTCGGTCAAGCTCGACGAGACCGCCGCCGCCCACCTCACCCTCCAGGCCGGCGACGTCACGGTCGGCCGCCTGGGCGGCCCCGCCGAGATCAGCACCCAGAAGGGCGACATCAGCGTCGCCGAGGCCCAGCGCGGCGAGGTCACCCTGCGCACCCAGCACGGCGAGATCACCGTCGGAGCCGCCCACGGAGTCTCCGCCTCACTGGACGCCGGTACCGGCTACGGCCGGATCCACAACGCGCTGCGGAACACCGACGGTGCCGCCGCCGACCTGACCATCCACGCCACCACCGCCTACGGCGACATCACCGCCCGCAGCCTCTGAATCCGCAGACAGCAAACAAGGGGGCACCTCTCATGACCGACCTGGCCATCGCGGCGAACGGACTGCGCAAGTCCTACGGCGACAAGACCGTCCTGGACGGCGTCGACCTGGCCGTACCGGAGGGAACGATCTTCTCCCTGCTCGGCCCGAACGGCGCCGGCAAGACCACGGCCGTCAACATCCTCTCCACCCTCATCTCGCCCGACCCCGACAGCGGTTCCGTCCGCGTCGACGGTCACGACCTCGGCACCGAAGGGCAGGCCGTGCGCGCCGCGATCGGCGTCACCGGGCAGTTCTCCGCCGTCGACGGCCTGATCACCGGTGAGGAGAACATGCTCCTCATGGCCGACCTCAACCACCTCACCCGGCGCGAGGGACGCCGGGTGACCGCCGAACTGCTGGAGCGCTTCGACCTCACCGACGCCGCGAAGAAGCCGGCGTCCACCTACTCCGGCGGCATGAAACGCCGCCTCGACATCGCCATGACCCTGGTCGGCAGCCCCCGCATCATCTTCCTCGACGAGCCGACCACCGGCCTCGACCCGCGCTCCCGGCACAACATGTGGCAGATCATCCGCGAACTCGTCACCGGCGGCGTCACCGTCTTCCTCACCACCCAGTACCTGGAGGAGGCCGACGAACTCGCCGACCGCATCGCCGTCCTCCACGGCGGGAAGATCGCCGCCCAGGGCACCGTCGACGAGCTCAAGCGCATCGTCCCCGGCGGACACGTCCGCCTCCGCTTCACCGACCCCGCCGCCTACCAGAGCGCCGCCACCGCCCTGCACGAGGTCACCCGGGACGACACGGCCCTCGCCCTGCACATCCCCAGCGACGGCAGCCAGCGCGAACTGCGCCTCATCCTCGACCGGTTGGACACGGCCGGCATCGAGGCCGACGAACTGACCGTGCACACCCCCGACCTCGACGACGTCTTCTTCGCCCTCACCGGCGGGGCCGGCATCCCGAACCAGCCCAAGGAGAACGCCCGATGAGCACCCTCGCCCTCGCCCTGCGCGACTCCTCCACCATGCTGCGCCGCAACCTCCTGCACGCCCGGCGCTACCCCTCCCTCACCCTCAACCTCCTGCTCACCCCGATCATGCTGCTGCTCCTGTTCGTCTACATCTTCGGCGACACCATGAGCGCCGGCATCGGCGGCGGCAGACCGGACCGCGCCGCCTACATCGCCTTCGTCGTCCCCGGCCTGCTGCTGATGACCATCGGCAGCACCGTGGTCGGCACCGCGGTCTCCGTCTGCAACGACATGACCGAGGGCATCATCGCCCGCTTCCGCACCATGGCGATCCACCGCGGCTCGGTGATCATCGGTCACGTCATCGGCAGCGTCCTGCAGTCCGTCATCAGCGTCGTCCTCGTCGGCGCCGTCGCCGTGGCCATCGGCTTCCGCTCCACCGACGCCACCCTCTGGGAGTGGCTCGCGGCGTTCGGGCTGCTCGTGCTCTTCTCCACCGCGCTCACCTGGATCGCCGTCGGCATGGGCCTGATCAGCCCGAACGCCGAGGCCGCCGGCAACAACGCCATGCCCCTGATCCTGCTGCCGCTGCTGTCCAGCACCTTTGTCCCCATCGACGCCATGCCCGGCTGGTTCCAGCCCATCGCCCAGTACCAGCCGTTCACCCCCGCCATCGAAACCCTGCGCGGACTCCTCCTGGGCACCGGGATCGGCAACAACGGCTGGCTCGCCGTCGCCTGGTGCCTGGCCCTCGCCGTCCTCGGCTACCTCTGGTCCGCCTCCAAGTTCAACCAGGACCCCAGGTAACCGCCATGACCACGCGGGCCGTCCCCGCGACCCCTCCCACCCAGGGCGGCGTACACCGACAACCGTCGGGGTACGCCGCCCCGTTCGTCTGCGCCCCGGACACTTCCGCCTTCTCGCACACGCGACTTCGCGGAGGAGGGAGGATGGCCGCCATGACGGATGAAGGCCTCTCCATCGACCGCACAAGGCCGAGCATCGCCCGCGTCTACGACTACCTGCTCGGCGGCACGGACAACTACGCCGTGGACCGGGAGGTCGGTGACGTGTTCAAGCGTGACCTCCCCGGTTCGGTGGCGATCGCCTTCGCCAACCGCGCGGCGCTGATCCGGGCCGTCGCGGAGATCGTGACGACGACCGGCGTGCGGCAGTTCATCGACCTCGGCAGTGGTCTGCCGACCGCCGACAACGTCCACCAGATCGCACAACGGCACGCTCCGGAGTCCCGGGTCGTGTATGCCGACATCGACCCCCAAGTACTGGTTCACGGACGCGCGTTGCTGGAGGAAAACGACCGGACCCGGGTCGTGGCGGGCGATGTACGCAACCCCGAGGACGTCCGCACCCACCCGGAGACCCTGGAACTGATCGACTTCGACCGCCCCGTCGCCGTCATCCTCAGCGCCGTCCTCCACCACGTGAACGACGAGGAGGACCCGGCCGGCATCGTCCGCTACTGGCGCGACCAGGTGCCCCCGGGCAGCTACTTCTTCCTCAGCCACTTCCGTTCCGGCGACAACCCGGAGACCGCGGAGGCCGAACGGGTCCTCCAGCAGACCTTCGGTCGTGGCCGGTGGCGCACCGAGGAGGAGATCGAAGCCCTGCTGGACGGCTTGGAGATCCTCGACCCCGGGATCGTTCCGGCGCCCTTGTGGCGTCCGGAGGCGGCAGGCAGCCCTGGGCAGAGCGGCGGCGAAAAGGAACTCACCGTCTGGGAGCGACTCATCGCCGCCGGGCTGGCGCGGAAGTCCGCTTAGGCGCGGCAGGCTGGACCCCGGGCCTCGGGCGGCCGACCGGTCGACGGGCACGCCAGGAAATGATCGAGACGCCTCTTCGGCGGCCACCTACCCTGGCCGCATGGCCCACGCGAAGACCTCCTACGTCTGCCTGCCCTGCCGAGCCTCCTACAAGCAGTCCTACGGCCCGGACAGGCGGCGGATCTGCCCCCGCTGCGCCCAGCCGCTGATCCACGTCGGCTCCGCCTTCGCCGCACCCCGTCGCCGGGACACCGCCGCCTGGCGGACGCTGTCGGTGCTGCTGCACGCCGGCGTCCGGTTCCACAAGAGCTGCTGCGGCGGCCCTGGTTACCGTCCCCGCAGCCTGAGCGAGGTCCGCGAGCGGATGACCTACGCCCGGCGCAGCGGCGAGCCGTTCGCCAAGGCGCTCGTCCGGTACGAAGTGCTGTGACGTCGACGCGGCTCAAGGCCGGCGGCCGTGGTCGAGGACCGACACGGCCGCCGCTCGGAGCCGCTCAGGCGGGGCAGCCCGGCAAGGTCGTCGGCGTGCCCCACCCGGCGTCGCCCCGCCTCGACCGCGCCCGCCGCACCGCTCCGAATATTCGCTACTCGCCGCCCGGTCTCTTTCCTAGACTCGGCATGCACCGCACGCCCCACCCGAACATCGGCGGCGTGCTCGGTGCGTCCACCGAACCGTTATCACCGAGGGGAGCCCGGCCGTGCGTGACCGTACCGCCGTCGTCGTTCCCCCGTCGCGGTCCGAGGTGATCCTGGTGTCCTCGTCCGTCCGGTGCCCGCTGCGCGGCCGGTACCGGATGCCCGTGACGACCCACTGACCCGGCTCACCAACTCGTAGGCCGGCAAGGCCGTTTCAGAGTTCCCCGTGTCTTCTCGTCCGGGAAATCGCGCTGCCCCTTTTCCTGATCCGCAGAAAGGCCACGGGCCGTGCGCACCAACCTCAGCACCCTCGCCGTCGTCCGCAACCTCGGCATCCTCGCCCACGTCGACGCCGGCAAGACCACCGTCACCGAGCGCGTCCTGTATGCGACGGGCACCACGCACAAGCGTGGCGAGGTGCACGACGGCACCACCGTCACCGACTTCGACCCGCAGGAACGCGACCGTGGCATCACCATCTTCGCCGCCGCCGTGAGCTGTGCCTGGGGCGGTCACCGCATCAACCTCATCGACACCCCGGGCCACGTCGACTTCGCCGACGAGGTCGAGCGTTCGCTGCGCGTCCTCGACGGGGCGATCGCCGTGTTCGACGCCGTCGCCGGGGTCGAGCCGCAGAGCGAGTCGGTGTGGCGGCAGGCCGACCGGCACGGCGTTCCCAGGATCGCCTTCGTCAACAAGCTCGACCGCGCGGGCGCCGACCTCGACCGGGCCGTCGACTCGATCCGGGAACGGCTGCATCCGGCCCCGCTGGTCGTCCAGTTGCCGATCGGTGCCGAGGACGGCTTCACCGGCGTGGTGGACCTGGTGCGGATGCGCTCCCTGGTCTGGGCCGACGGCGAGGGTACGGCCGTGGAAGGGCCGGTGCCGGAAGCGCTGCGCGAGGAGGCGCTGCGACGGCGCCGGGCGCTGGAGGAGGCGGTCGCGGAACTGCACCCCGCCGCCCTGGAGGAGTTCTGCGACCACGAGACCCTCTCCGCCGGCACCCTCGCCGCCACGCTGCGCGACCTCACCCGCACCGGCGACGGCGTGGTCGTCCTGTGCGGCTCCGCCTACCGCAACCGCGGCATCGAACCGCTGCTGGACGCGGTGGTGGCCTACCTGCCGTCGCCGCTGGACGTGCCCGCCGTACGCGGTGTGCACGAGGACACCGAGCAGCGGCGGGCCGCCGACCCCGAAGCGCCGTTCGCCGCCCTCGCGTTCAAGGTGAACGCGGGCAGCACCGGACGCCTCACCTACGTACGCGTCTACTCGGGCGCCGTCGAGAAGGGAGACACCGTGTGGGACCCGGGCACCGGCCGCACCGAGCGGGTGGCACGGATCCTCAGGGTCATGGCGGACCGGCACGCCCAGCTGGACCGGGCGGTCGCCGGTGACATCGTCGCGCTGGCGGGCCTGAAGTCGGCGCGGCCCGGCTCGACCCTGTGCGATCCCGGCGCCCCGCTGCTGCTGGAACCGCCCGTGGCCGCCGAGCCCGTGGTCTCCGTGGCCGTGGAGGCGCGGCGCGCCACGGACACCGGGAAGCTGGCTACGGCGCTGGCGCGGCTGGCGGAGGAGGATCCCTCCCTGGTGGTGCGCACCGACGGCGAGACCGGGCAGACGGTGCTGTCCGGGATGGGGGAACTGCACCTGGAGGTGGCGGTGGAGAAGATCCGGCGTGACGGCGGACCCGAGGTCGCGGTGGGCCGTCCGAGGGTCGCGCACCGGGAGACCGTGGTGCGCGGCGTGAGCGGTCATGTCCACCGGCACGTCAAACAGGACGGCGGCGCGGGCCAGTTCGCCCATGTCGTCCTGGACGTCGAGCCCGTCGGAGCCGAAGTCGGCCCCGCCGGCTTCGAGTTCAGGTCCGTCGTCGTCGGCGGGCGGGTGCCGCAGGAGTACGTGCGCGCGGTGGAGGCCGGCTGCCGGGACGCCCTGACCGAGGGGCCGCTCGGCGGTCACCCGGTGACGGGTCTGCGAGTCACGCTGACCGACGGCTCCACGCATGTGAAGGACTCCTCCGACATGGCGTTCCGCACCGCAGGCCGGCTGGGACTGCGCGCGGCGCTGAGCGTGTGCGCGATGACCCTGCTGGAGCCGGTCGCCGAGGTCACCGTAACCGTGCCGGAGGACGCGGTCGGCGGTGTCCTCGGTGACCTCGCCGCCCGGCGCGGCCGGGTCACCGGCTCCGGGACGCGGGGCGGCGCGGCGGTGCTGACGGCCACCGTGCCGCTGGCCGAGCTGTTCGGCTACGCGACCCGCCTGCGCAGCCGTACCCAGGGGCGGGGCACCTTCACCACGCGGGCGGCCGGTTACGCGCCGGCACCGGTGAAGACCCTGGTCCGGTAGGGGGCCAGGGCGGTCGGGTGCCGAGCCGGACGCGGGCCGCACGCGAACCGTACGCGGGGCGCGCGCGGATCGTACGCGGGGCGCGCGCGGATCGGACGTAGACCACAAGCGGGCCGCATCACGCATGACCTCAAGGCGTGGTGTGGCCCGCACACGTCCGGGGACCCGGAAGACGGCCTGTTCAGGGAGCCGGCGGAACACAAAATCACCCTTGCCGGGCGATGCGGTCGCCCGCCGAGTCGGATGAGGTGGACGACGGACACCCCTGGCCCGGCTGCCCGGAAGGGAAGACGTGAGACGAGGATGACCGAGGACTCGAACCGAGGCACGACACGAGACGCGGCACGACGCACGACACGAAGCACGACACAACGCACGTCACGAGGCCGGACACGAACCATGACGCGTCATGGCCGCGACGCCGTACGGAGGGCGTGACATGTGCCGCTGGCTTGCCTATTCGGGAACGCCCCTGGCCCTCGAAGAGGTCCTGTACCGGCCGAAGCACTCGCTGATCGACCAGAGCCTGCACGCCAAGATGGGTGTCGAGACGACCAACGGCGACGGCTTCGGAATCGGCTGGTACGAGGAGCACGCGCGTACTCCGGCCGTGTTCCACGACGTCGGCCCGGCCTGGAGCAACCGGAACCTGAGGGAGATCGCGGGGCATGTCCGCGCCCCCCTGTTCTTCGCCCACGTCCGGGCCTCCACCGGCACGCCCGTCCAGCAGACCAACTGCCACCCGTTCCGTTACGACCGCTGGATCTGGATGCACAACGGCTCCATCGCCGGCTTCCACCTGCTGCGCCGGGACCTCCTCCTCGCCGTCGACCCGGCGCTCTTCCCGTCGATCGAGGGCAACACGGACTCGGAGGTGATGTTCTACCTGGCCCTCACGTTCGGTCTGGCCGACGACCCGGCCGGTGGTGTCGCCCGTATGGCCGGCTTCGTGGAACAGCTCGCCCGGAAACACGAGCTGGCGCCGCCACTGCAGATGACGATCGCGGTCGCCGACGGAGAACAGCTCCTGGCCTTCAGATACGCCAGCGCCGGCACACCCAGGTCGCTCTACTACAGCAGCAGGGTGGAGGACATCCGGGCGCTGCACCCGGACACCGACTTCCTGCGAGGCGTGTCCGACGAGACCCGTCTGGTGGTGTCGGAGCCCCTGGGCGATCTGCCCGGTGCCTGGAACGAGGTACCGGCGAACAGTTACGGAGTCGTCCAGGAGGGCCACGACCGCCTCCGGGACTTCCAGCCCGCGCCTCCCTGACGGCCGGCCGCGGCGACGACCCCGCACCGCCACCCGCCCGGCCGCGCGCCCCTTTCCTCCTCGCACCAGCGCGCACCCTTCCCCACCTCTCACCAGCGCGTACACCCCTCCTCCCCTCACACCAGCCGCCCGTCCAGCGCCACCCGCCAAGCCGGCGACGGCACAGGCCGGGCGACGGGCCGCGGCCGGTGGCCGCCGCGGGTGAAGAACGCGGCCAGCGGCAGGACCGCGGCGCCCACGGTGACCGCGTCCGGGCCGAGCAGGCCCAGTTCGATGCCGACCCGGCCCGCCGGAAACCGCAGGGCTTGCGCGAGGGCGTGCTCGCGGACCTGGTCCAGGAACGCGCCCCCCAGTTGGAGCCCCGCCCAGCCGCCGATCAGCAGCCGCTCCGGCTGGAAGAGGTTGATCAGATCGGAGAGGCCCGCACCCAGGTACTCGGCGGTCTCGGCGAGCACGGCCGCGGCGACCGGGTCGGGTGCGCGGCCGCCGGCGGGGCGGGCCGCGGCGAGCAGTTCGGTCAGCGCGGTCTCCTCGTCCGCCCCGGCCGAGGGGCGTCCGCCCGCCTCCCGCCACCGCGCCACCAGCGCCTCCGCGCCCGCGTACGCCTCCAGGCAGCCCCGGGCGCCGCACCGGCACCGGCGTCCGCCGACCCGTACCGTCAGATGCCCCCACTCCACCGCCCGTCCCTGGGCCGCCTCCTCCGTGACGACGCACGCGCCGACGCCCGAGCCGAACAGCACCACCACGGCGTTGCGGGCCCCGCGCCCGGCGCCGAACCACATCTCGGCCTGCCCGAGGGTCTTCGCCCCGTTGTCGATGAAGTAGGGCACCTCCGGTGGGAGTTGACCGGCGCCGGACCGCCGGAGCAGCCGCTCCAGCGGGACGGCGTCCCAGCCGATCGTCTGCCCGTGGACGACCGCTCCTTCCGCCTCCTCGATGATGCCGGGCACGCCGATGCCCACGCCGAGCAGATCACCGGCGGGCGGCCGGCCCGCGCCGAGCACCTCGGCGATGCCTTCGTGGACATGGCCGACGACGGCGTCGACGTCGTAGCCGCGTGGTCCCAACGGCCGCTCGGCCCGAGCCAGTTCGCGCAGTGCCAGGTCGAACAGCTCCACCCGTACCCGGGTCTCGCCGACGTCGACCCCGATCAGGCACCCGCTGTCCGGCCGTATCCGCAGCAGCCGGCGCGGCCGGCCCGCGTCGGAGCCGACGCTGCCCGCCTCCTCGACCAGCCCGTCGGCCAGCAGCTCGGCCACGACGTTGCTGACGGAGCCCGAACTCAGTCCGGTCGCCGGGACCAGCGCCTGCCGGCTCGTCGGCCCATCGAAATACAACCGTTGCAGAACGGCACCCCGGCTCTCCCGCCGCAGGTCACGCACCGTACGGCCGCTCAGTCCTGCCACCCGACCTCCCTGGTTCGCGCGCAATTCCGGCCCGCCGGACCGGATATCGCTGCCGGATCCCTTGACGAGCGTTTCTCTTGAGGTTTAACTCACATCCTAAATTAAGCCATGAGGGGCTTCGGAAGCCGAACGGGGTGTCGGCCTTCGCGATCGGCCCCGAGGGGTATCGACTCCCGGAAAGGGACACCAGGAGCCATGCGCAGCATCCGAGCCGCGGCCGTAGGCGCCGTCACCATGTCTCTCGCCCTCGCGGCTACGGCCTGCGGAGGGGGTTCGTCGAGCGGCGGCGGGTCCAACGACTCGCCGAAGACGCTCACTTACTGGGCCTCCAACCAGGGCGCCAGCATCGCGATCGACAAGAAGGTCCTGCAGCCCGAACTCGACAAGTTCCAGAAGCAGACCGGCATCAAGGTGAAGCTGGAGGTCGTGCCCTGGTCCGACCTGCTCAACCGGATCCTCACCGCCACCACCTCCGGCCAGGGCCCGGACGTGCTGAACATCGGCAACACCTGGAGTGCCTCCCTGCAGGCGACCGGCGCGCTGCTGCCGTGGGACGCGGAGAACTTCGACAAGATCGGCGGCAAGGACCGGTTCGTCGACTCCGCGCTCGGCTCGACCGGCGTCCAGGGCAAGGACCCGGCCGCGGTGCCGCTGTACTCGATGGCGTACGCCCTCTACTACAACAAGGAGATATTCGCCGACGCCGGCATCTCCAAGCCGCCGGCCACCTGGGACGAGCTGGTCGCAGACGGTAAGAAGATCAAGGCGAAGGGCAAGTCGCCGCTCGGCGCCGAGGGCGCCAACGTCTCGGAGAACATCCACCACGTCTTCGTCCTCGCCAAGCAGCACGGCGCCGACTTCTTCACCGCCGACGGCAAGCCCGACTTCACCAACCCCAAGGTGGTCGCGGCGGTCAAGCAGTATGTCGACCTGATGGCCAGGGACAAGGTCATCCCCACCGGTGACGCCGAGTACGCGCAGAACCAGTCCGTCAGCGACTTCGCCAAGGGCAAGCAGGCCATGCTGCTGTGGCAGTCCGCCGCCTCGAACCTCAAGTCACAGGGCATGAGCGAGGACGCCTACGGCATCGCCCCGGTCCCCGTCCAGTCCGGCACCCCCGGCACCGGCACGCAGACCAACTCCATGGTCGCCGGCATCAACATGGCCGTCTTCAAGAACAGCCACAACCTCGACGGCGCCACGAAGTTCGTGAAGTTCATGACCAGCGACGCCGAGCAGAAGATCCTCAACACGGCCTACACCACCATCCCGCCGGTCAAGGGCGCCCAGGCGGACGCCGCCTTCAACTCGCCGTCCAACGCGGTGCTCAAGAGCACCCTCGGCACCAGCGCGGCCGCACTGCCGCAGGTCGCCTCGGAGTCGCAGTTCGAGACGGCGGTCGGCACGGCCGTCAAGGACCTGTTCGCCGACGCCGCCGCCGGCCGCGCGGTGACCACCGACTCCGTCAAGGCCAAGCTGGAGAAGGCCCAGCAGCAGATGCCGGCTGCGTGACCCGATATGACCTCCACCGCTCTGAAGGAGCCGGTGCGCCAGACGTCCCCCGGTGCGGCGCGCGGACCCCGCCGCCGCACCGGGCGGATCCGCCGCATCGGACTGCCGTACCTGCTGCTCCTGCCCGCCCTGCTGCTCGAACTCCTCGTCCACCTGGTGCCGATGGTCATCGGCATCGTGATGAGCTTCAAGGAACTCACCCAGTTCTACATCCGCGACTGGGGCAGCGCCCCCTGGTCCGGCCTCGGCAACTACAAGGTGTCGGTCGACTTCGACGCGCCCGTCGGCGAGGCGCTGCTGCACTCGTTCTTCGTCACCCTCGCCTTCACCCTGCTCTCGGTCGGCCTGTGCTGGCTGATCGGCACCGCCGCCGCGGTCTTCATGCAGGACACCTTCCGCGGCCGCGGACTGCTGCGCGCCCTGTTCCTGGTGCCGTACGCGCTGCCCGTCTACGCGGCCGTCATCACCTGGGTGTTCATGTTCCAGCACGACAACGGCCTGGTGAACCACCTGCTGCACGACCAGCTCCACCTCACCGACAAGCCGTCGTTCTGGCTCATCGGCGACAACAGCTTCTACGCCCTGCTCACCGTCTCGGTCTGGAGGGGCTGGCCGTTCGCCTTCCTCATCGTGATGGCCGGCCTGCAGAACATCCCCAAGGAGCTGTACGAGGCGGCCGCGCTGGACGGCGCCGGGATGTGGCAGCAGATCCGCCGCATCACCCTGCCGTCGCTGCGACCGGTCAACCAGGTGCTGGTCCTGGTGCTGTTCCTGTGGACGTTCAACGACTTCAACACGCCGTACGTGCTGTTCGGCAAGGGCGCCCCGGAGGCCGCCGACTTGATCTCCGTCCACATCTACCAGGCCTCGTTCGTCACCTGGAACTTCGGCACCGGCTCCGCCATGTCGGTCCTGCTGCTGCTCTTCCTGCTGGTCGTGACCGGCGCGTACCTGCTGTTCACCTCACGCGGACGGAGGGCCGCCGATGCCTAGCCCCGGCACTGTGATGCCCAACTCGCCGATGGAGCCGCCTCGTTCCTTCCTCTGGGCGCGGCGGATCTTCCTCACCCTGCTCACCGGCTTCGTGCTGGTGCCGGTGTACGTGATGGTCTCCAGCTCGCTGAAGCCGCTCGCCGACGTGACCGGCAAGTTCCGCTGGCTGCCCAGCGGGCTGACCGTCCGCCCGTACATCGACATCTGGTCCACGGTCCCGCTCGCGAAGTACTTCGTGAACTCCCTCATCGTGGCGGGCACGGCGACCGTCTGCTCGGTGGTCATCGCGGTGTTCGCGGCCTACGCGGTCAGCCGCTACGAATTCCGCGGCAAGCGCGTCTTCACGGTCACCGTCCTGTCGACGCAGATGTTCCCCGGCATCCTCTTCCTCCTCCCGCTGTTCCTGATCTACGTCAACATCGGCAACGCCACCGGCATCGCCCTGTTCGGCTCGCGCGGCGGCCTGATCCTGACGTACCTCACCTTCTCCCTGCCGTTCTCCATCTGGATGCTGATCGGGTACTTCGACTCGGTGCCGCGCGACCTGGACGAGGCCGCGCTGGTCGACGGCTGCGGCCCGCTGAAGGCGCTGCTCAGGATCGTGGTGCCGGCCGCCATCCCCGGCATCGTCGCGGTAGCCGTCTACGCGTTCATGACCGCATGGGGAGAGGTCCTCTTCGCCTCCGTCATGACCAACGACACCACCCGCACCCTCGCCGTCGGCCTCCAGGGCTACTCCACCCTCAACGACGTCTACTGGAACCAGATCATGGCCGCCTCGCTGGTCGTCAGCGTGCCCGTGGTGGCCGGCTTCCTCCTCCTGCAGCGCTATCTCGTCACCGGTCTGACGGCGGGCGCCGTCAAATGACCACCTTCCCGTATCACGAAGGGACTTCCGTGTCCGAACGCATCGACCTCGCCGCACTCCCACAGGACTTCCTGTGGGGCACGGCCACTGCGGCGTACCAGATCGAGGGGGCCGTCGACGAGGACGGCCGTTCGCCCTCCATCTGGGACACCTTCTCGCACACCCCCGGGAAGATCGCGAACGACGACAACGGCGACGTCGCCTGCGACCACTACCACCGCTGGCGCGAGGACATCGGCCTGATGCGGCAACTGGGCACCAACGCCTACCGGTTGTCGATCGCCTGGCCACGGGTGATCCCCGACGGGACGGGCGCCGTGAACCCCAAGGGCCTCGCCTTCTACGACGAGTTGGTGGACGCCCTGCTGGAAGCGGGCATCACCCCGGCCGTCACCCTCTACCACTGGGACCTGCCCCAGGCGCTCCAGGACCGCGGCGGCTGGCCGGAGCGCGCGACCGCCCTGGCGTTCGCCGAGTACGCCTCCACCGTCGCCGAGCGCCTCGGCGACCGCGTCAAGCTCTGGGCGACCCTCAACGAGCCCTCCTGCTCGGCCTGGATCGGACACCTGGAGGGCACCATGGCCCCCGGCTGGACCGACCTGACCGCAGCCGTCCGCGCCTCCTACCACCTGCTCCTCGGCCACGGCCTCGCCACCCGCGCGATCCGCGCCGCAGTCCCCGACGCACAGGTCGGCATCGTCAACAACCTCTCCACCGTCTTCCCCGCGACCGACCGCCCCGAGGACCTTGCTGCCGCCCGCCGGCACGACGGCCACGTCAACCGCTGGTGGCTCGACCCGCTGCACGGCCGCGGCTTCCCCGTCGACATGCTCGAGACGTACGGCGTCGAACTCCCCGAGCAGCCGGGCGACATGGAGACCATCGCGGCCCCGCTGGACTGGCTGGGCCTGAACTACTACTTCCCGGCCTACGTCGCCGACGACCCCGACGGCCCGGCGCCGTACGTCCGGTCGGTCCGCCGGCCCGACGTCCCGCGCACCGGCATGGACTGGGAGATCGACGCGAGCGGCATCGAGACCCTGCTGCTGCGCCTCACCGAGGAGTACGGCGCCCGCAAGATCTACGTCACCGAGAACGGCTCGGCCTACCCGGACGTGGTCCGCCCCGACGGCACCGTGGACGATCCGGAGCGCCAGGAGTACCTGGAGCGGCACCTCGCCGCCTGCGCCTCCGCCGCCCGCAAGGGCGCCCCGCTGGCCGGCTACTTCGCCTGGTCGCTGCTGGACAACTTCGAGTGGGCGTACGGCTACGACAAGCGCTTCGGCCTGGTCCACGTCGACTACCGCACCCAGGTGCGCACGATCAAGGGCAGCGGGCACCGGTACGCGGACATCGTCCGCGTACACCGCGGCCAGAACCGCCGGGCCGCCTGAGGCCGCTCGCCGCTCCGGGCCGGCTCGGGGCCCCTTGATGCGCCGGGCCGCCTGAGTCCGGCCCGGACGACCGGTGGGCGCGGGTGCGGGAACCCGCGCCCACCGGATCCGCCCCGCCCGTCCCTCCGGACTGTCATGCACGCGTCATTACTCGCACCGCCGGATCCCCACCCCCACTGAGGAGAGCCGCATGCCATCCCGCGTCCCCCACACCCTGCTCGCCGCCGCCCTGTCCACCATGGCCCTGCTGACCTCCGGCCCGCTCCTGGCCGCCCCAGCGCACGCCGCCCCGGCCGCCGCCGCCTGGGACACCGACCGCGCGGCCGCCGCGTACGCCCTGAACCCCGCCGCGGTCACCGCCTCCGGCAGCGAGAACGCCGGCGCCGCCCCCGGACTCGCCTTCGACGGCAACGGCGCCACCCGCTGGTCCAGCGACTTCGCCGACGACGCCTGGATCCGCGTCGACCTCGGTACCACCATCCGCGTCGACCGCGTGGTCCTGGACTGGGAGGCCGCCTACGGCAAGCGCTACGTCCTGGAGGTCTCCGGGAACGGCACGGACTGGACGCCCTTCTACACGGAGACCGAGGGCACGGGAGGCTCCGTCACGGCCCACACCTACCCGCAGGAGGTCACCGGCCGCTATGTCCGCCTGCGCGGCCTCCAGCGTGCCACGCCCTACGGCTACTCACTCTGGAACTTCAGGATCTACGGCGGCGAACCGGCCCCCGCTTCGACGACCCGTACCAACCTCGCCCTGAATCACCCGGCCTACTCCAACTACTACCAGCACGCGGGCAACTCACCGGCGTTCGTCACGGACGGCGGCTGGCCCGCCGACCTGAAGTCCGACAGCACCCGCTGGTCCAGCGACTGGAACGCGGACCGCTGGGTGTCGGTGGACCTCGGCGCCCAATCGACGATCGACACGGTGGACCTGTACTGGGAGTCCGCGTACGCGGTCGACTACCTGCTCCAGGTCTCCGACGACAACCGCACCTGGCGCACGGTCCACGAGCCGACCGCCGCGGACATCGCCGCCCGCCGGGCCGACGTGAAGTCCCCGTCCGACGCGACGGGCCTGCACGACACGGTGAGACTGCCGTCCCCGGTCACCGGCCGATACGTCCGCATGCTCGGCAAGGAACGCCGCTCCTTCTACAACCCGGCTCCCGCGACGGCGCAGTTCGGCTACTCCCTCTACGAGTTCCAGGTCTGGGGCACCGGCGGCTCCGCATCCGCCGCGTACCCGGCACTCCCGGCCGACCAGCCGGGCAGCTACCGCACCACCTTCTTCGACGACTTCACCGGCGCCGCGCTCGACCGCTCCAAGTGGCGCGTCGTGCGTACGGGCACCGAAATGGGTCCGGTGAACGGAGAGTCCCAGGCCTACGTCGACTCCGCGGACAACATCCAGACCCGCGACGGCAGCCTGATCCTGAAGGCCAAGTACTGCAAGGGCTGCACCAAGGCGGGCGGCGGCACCTACGACTTCACCTCGGGCCGCATCGACACCAACACCCACTTCGACTTCACGTACGGCAAGGTCAGCGCCCGAATGAAGCTGCCGGTCGGCGACGGCTTCTGGCCGGCCTTCTGGCTGCTCGGCAGCAACGTCGACAATCCGTCCGTCTCGTGGCCGGCCTCCGGCGAGACCGACATCATGGAGAACATCGGCTACGGCGACTGGACCAGCTCGGCCCTGCACGGCCCCGGCTACTCGGCGGACGGCAACATCGGCGCCCGCCAGACCTACCCGAACGGCGGCACCGCCGACCAGTGGCACACCTACGCCGTCGAATGGACCCCGACAGCCATGCGCTTCTACGTCGACGACCGCCTGGTCCAGGAAACGACCCGCAACAAGCTGGAGTCGACCCGGGGCCAGTGGGTCTACGACCACAACCAGTACATCATCCTCAACCTCGCCCTGGGCGGCGCCTACCCGGCCGGCTGGAACAAGGTGACCAGCCCCTACTGGGGCCTGCCGCAGTCCAGCGTGGACCGGATCGCGGGCGGGGGAGTGCAGGCCGAGGTGGACTGGGTGCGGGTGGAACAGAAGGGGTGACACGGGCCACCCCCCGGTGCGGCGGCCGGGCACCCCACCGGTTGCCGCCTCGGGCCCGGGTCCCGGGTGCTGTGCCCCCGTCCGACGATGGGTGGCCTTCAGCACAATTTGCCCGATTAGGTCGGGCGAATGTGTATAAGTGGATCGAAGGGCGGTTGTGACCCTTGGGCAACCAGTCCCGGAAAATCCGAGATCAACGGCATGGGAGAAGAGTTTGACCGCGGTACGAATACGACGCACCAGGCTGGTGGCTGCGGCCGGCGTACTCGGCGGTGTGCTCGCAGTCACGGCTCTGGGTGGTATCAGCCACGCCGCCACCGGCGGCAACGGCACCGGTGACCAGCAGCAGACTCAGGCTCCGGCGACCCCGGCGGCCTATGTGACCCAGGCCACCCCGGAGGCTTCGGCGACCCCGGCCGCTCCGGAGGGCTCGGCGACCCCCGCGAGCCCGACGGCATCCGCGCCTTCGGCGGGCCCGGCCACCGCTCAGGACGCCTCTGACGCCCGAATAAAGATCACGCCCGGACAGGGCGCCCACAACGTCGGGGTCGACGACCCCGTAGAGGTGACCGTCAGTGACGGAAAGCTCACGAAGGTCACCATGACCGCCGTGGCGACCGGTGCCGAGGTCCCCGGCACCCTTGCCGCGGACGGCACGTCCTGGCAGCCGGACAGCGCGCTGAAGCCGGCCACGAGGTACCAGATCGCCGCGGAGGCCCAGGACACCCAGGGCCGCTCCGCCGCCGAGAACGCCACGATCGCCACGGTCTCCCCGGCCAACGACTTCATCGGGCATCTCTCCCCCCTGAACGGCTCGACCGTCGGCGTGGGCATGCCGGTGACGGTCACCTTCGACAAGGCGATCACCGACAAGGCCGCCGTGCAGTCGGAGATCCAGGTCCGCTCCAGCAGCGGCCAGCAGGTCGTCGGCCACTGGCTCAACGACGGCCGTCTGGACTTCCGCCCCGAGACGTACTGGAAGCCCGGCTCGACCGTCACCGTCGACATGAACGTCGGCGGCGTCCAGAAGACGGCCACGTTCAAGATCGGCCGGAGCCAGATCAGCACGGTCGACGCCAAGACCAAGCAGATGACCGTCGTGCGGGACGGCAAGAAGATCAAGACCATCCCGATCTCGTCCGGCAGCACCGAGCACCCGACGTACAACGGTCAGATGGTCATCTCCGAGAAGTTCCGGCACATCCGTATGAACGCCGCGAGCGTCAACCTCACGGAGAAGGACGGCAAGCCCTCGTACGACATCGCGGCCGTGCCGCACGCCATGCGCCTGTCCGACTCGGGCACGTTCATCCACGGCAACTACTGGGGTGCCGACTCGGTCTTCGGCAAGGTCAACACCAGCCACGGCTGCGTGGGCCTGAAGGACGTCAAGGGCGGCGGCGACAGCACGAAGCCCGCAGCCTGGTTCTTCGACCACTCGCTGATCGGTGACGTCGTGATCGTCAAGAACTCCGACGACAAGACCACGCTGGCCCCGGACAACGGCCTCAGCGACTGGAACGTGCCGTGGAGCGAGTGGACCGCGGGCAGCGCGACCAACTGACGCCAGACCCGATGCCATGCCCCTGAGCGTGCGTCTCTTCCGCCAAGCGGCGGCCGACACCATGTCGGCCGCCGCTTGGCGCTCGCCATGGCAAGGGTCGATACGGCAATGGTGATCTGCTCGTGCGGCACCACCGCGCGCGTCCGGCCCATGGGGACCTTACGTTTTCGGCCCTTGTGAGCCGGCCGTCGAATGTGCCCTTCGGCGGGCAGAGGTCGACGACAACGACGCGAAATCACCTGACTCACCCTGTTCGCGTCACTGACGCGGAGGGGCCGATTCCCGCCCGCGTGTGAAGGGAATCGACGGGAACGGCGTCGATCTCCGCCGGTTGTCTCTGACAACTTGTGCGGGGCCGGCGGCCGTCGGGGCGGCCGGCGCTTGCCTTCTTGTGGGGCAAAGCCATGCGCACACGTGCCTGCTCGCCCCATGACGGGGCGGGCACAGGCGCTGTCCAGGAACAGGAGGCTTGGATGAGGGTGTTCCTGTCCGTTTTCGCCATTCTCGCCGGGCTGGGTCTCATTCTTTACAGCAAGAGGTTCGCGCGCGCAGCGGTGAGCCAGGACAACCTGTTCGGCAGGGCGAATGCGTCTGCGGGAAAGACTGGCGTGCGAATGG
This sequence comes from Streptomyces sp. NPDC047869, assembly GCF_040704065.1. NCBI lineage: Bacteria > Bacillati > Actinomycetota > Actinomycetes > Kitasatosporales > Streptomycetaceae > Streptomyces > Streptomyces sp. NPDC047869. The sequence goes on along the minus strand of NZ_JBEYRK010000007.1, from coordinate 76,623 downwards.
GTCCGGTGATCATCGGAAGCTTCATGATCATCGTCGGTGTCCTCGCAGCCACGGGCCTTGTCGCTGTCGAATGACAGTCGGAGGAGGTTGCCCTCGTGTGGCCAGGCCCGACGCTGTTCACGGTAGAAGTCCCGGCGACTCAGGCGAGCTGAGTTTTGCCGTGTGCCCCTGAGTGCGGCCGCGTCTGCCGGAAATTTTCACAGCCGACATGTGCGGCACAACGGACCTGGCGCAGATCTGCCTCGGTTGGGGTTGCTACTTTGACCGGGCACCGGATCGTCCGCAAGGGGGAAGGGGATCCTGCCATGGCATGGGACGAGTGGGAGCAGCTCAAGGCTCAGTCGGCCGGCCGGGGTCAGACCCACATGCGGCTCAACCACGTGCCGCCGGACGGGGGCGGCGGAGGCGCCGGGGACCTGGTGGTGTACCAGGACGACCTGGGCGCGGTGGGCCACGAGGCCGACATCCTCTACGACGACGTGAAGAGCCAGGCAGACATCGCCGGGACTGGCAACGGCTCGACGGCGCAGGCCGCCGCCACCCTGAAGTCGCACGGGTTCCAGACCGGCGGCGCTCTGGAGACGACCGTCGAGATGTGGACCTCGCAGGTCAAGGCCGTACTGCAGGCTTGCGCGCACATCTCCGACCACTTGGACTACACCAAGAAGCGGCACGCGGAGGACGACGCCAAGATCGGTACCGTGCTGCGCGGCAATGACGGTTCGGCCACGTCCGTGTCCCAGCTCAACGAGTACTTCAAGTAGGGAGACCGCTGATGGCTCTCACCTTCACCGACCTCGTCGAGGTCGACCTCGGCAAGCTCGCGAACGCGGTGACGGACTGGAAGAAGGCCGTCGACGGCCTGAAGAAGTCGGCGGAGAATGCTCGTACGGGGATGCAGGGCAAGTCGGACTCCGCGCGGTGGGCCGGCGTGAACGCCACGGTGACGAGGGAGTTCGTGGCCAAGACGGCCAAGGAGATCTCCGACCTGCACACCGAGGCCAACAGCATCTACCAGGTTCTCGAGGACGGCCACACCGAGCTCGAGTCGCTGCAGAAGCAGATGAAGACCGCCGTCCACGACGACGCCGCGAAGCTCGGGATCCGGGTCGAGGACATCGACGGCGGCAGGGTCCGCTGTTTCTTCCCGCACGTGCGAGGGGACACCGACGAGCGCACCCAGGACCAACTCGACCAGCGGCAGGAACTGGAGGACCGGATCAACCGGATCCTCGCCCATGCCGCCGAGATCGATGCCTCGGTCGCTCGCGCTCTCGCCAGGAGCCACGGCAACGACCCGTACAACGCGGGCCACAGCAAGTACGAGTCCCTCAACGACGCCGAGGTCGAGCGCGCCGTCGAACTGGCCCGCAAGGGCGACAAGATGTCCGACGCGGAACTGCGCGAGCTCAACGAGCTCCTGCGCTTCAACTCCGCGGAGAAGGACGGTGAGTTCGCCACCGAGTTCTACGAGGGACTCGGCGGACCGGAGAAGACCCTCCAGTTCTACGCCGCGATGTCGATCGACGGTACCGGCGGCGACGCGAGCAAGACCCGGCTCGACGCGGTACAGGACCTGCAGAAGGTCATGGGGTACACGCTCGCCAACGCCACGGACCCCGACCACAAGCAACACCTGTCCGGCGACTGGGGCGCGCAGTTCCGGCGCCTGGGCACCCAGCAGATCGCCTGGGAACGCGGCCAGTGGAACAAGCCGTACGGCTACCAGGTCCTCGGCGGCCTGCTGCGCTACGGCAACTACGACTCCCGCTTCATCAACCCCATCGCGGAGCACATCACCCAGCTCCACAAGAAGGACCCGCACTTCTTCCTCTCCAGCAGGCCGACAGGCAGCCCGGACACGTACGGATTCAATCCCTCCGGGAAGCTGGGCTCGGGTAACGACCCGCTGAACAGTGTCCTGGAGTCGCTGGGCCACAGTCCGGAGGCCGCGGAGAAGTTCTTCACCGGAACGCCGACTGCGTACAACGAAGACGGGACGGTGAAGAAGGGCGGCGAACCCGGCTTCACCTCGTACCTGGACCTCTTCACCGACAAGGACTTCGAGTGGACGGTCGATACGAACGCGAGGAACGTCCTGGCCGACGAGGACAAGACCAAGGCGGCCCTGACCTTCGGTCCTGAGGCCCTCGGCCACGCACTGGAGGCGGCGACCACCGGTCGGCCGTACAACAGCGACGCCTCCGCCGCTGCAGTTCAGCACACGGAGGCGCAAGCGCATCTGGTCAGCGACATCGTCAACAAGTTCGGAGGCGACCCGGAACTCATCCGGCACAACGAGAACGGGGATCTGGACGGAGAGGAGACCGGTCCGCTGTACGGGATGCGCGGAAGCCTCGGCGACATCACGGCCGAGTACATGGGCGACTTCCAGCGAGCCATGTACGACGAGGACCCCAGCAGCGATCTCTTCCCCTCGTTCGGTGCCTCGGCCGACCTCGATGCGAACAACGTCGCCCGCTTCCTGGGCGAGGTGGGTCAGGACCCCGACGCCTATTCCGCCATCACCACCGCACAGCAGACGTACACGACCGATGTCGTGGACCACGTCATCAACGACCCCACCCACTCGACAGCGTCGCTGGACGGGCGCGTGGGTGCCGCGGTCGCCCCCGGTTCGGCGATCGCCGGCATCATGAGCGACGCCCGGGCTCATGCGATCTACGAGTATCACACTGCTTCCGACACGGACTTCAACGAGGCTGCGGCCGAGAAGCAGAAGTGGGTGAACCGCATCCTGGGCATGGGTCTGGAAAAGGTCGGTGAGCGCGTCCCCATTGCCGGCGCTCCTCTCGAATGGGCCTCGGAGGACATCCAGGAATCCATCATGAAGAGCATCGAGCAGGACACTTCGAGCGATGCGGAGACGGAGGCCGGCGCGGAGTACACCAACGGCCGTGAGGCAGCTCTGGATTCCGCCCGGTCCGCCGTCGATCACGCTCTGCTGAACAACAACACCATCGACCCCGACACCGCCGACGATCTCAGGAGAGCGGCGCGCACTTCGGCCGGTCACAGCCACTCCGACGGCGCCCAGTGGAAATCGGAGAGTAGCAAGCATTGAGATCCTCATCGCATGTCCCGCTCGGCGGCCTGCTCCTCATCGCCGCGGTCACGGTGGTCGGCTGTGTTTCGGAGGCGCCCGAGCAGGGGTTCGCCGTTCCGGAAACCCTCTGCGGGGTATCGGTCCCGACCCATGCGCTTGCACGGCTCCTGCCCGAGTCGGGTGAGCGGCTCACAGTGGAGCGTCGTGGAAGTCTCGACGACGGCTCGGCGCTGTGCGGTGTCAAGGTCGACGAGGACACGGTGCTGCAAGTGAGCGGAGAACGTATCGACGCTGGTGACTCGGCGCGGCGCATCCTGCGGAGCCGACTCGCGGTCCAGGAACAGAAGTCAGCGGAGGGCAACACGATCGCGTACGCCGATCACGCCGCTGTGTCGCTGATCAAGTGCACTGGCGCGGATGTCCAGGAGGACGTCAGCACCCTCGTCAAGGTGCTGAAGCCCGCCCGCCCGAATGAATCAGCGATGAAGGAGCTGATCCAGGGATACACGGCTTCGCTGAACAAGCAGCAAGTGTGCGAACGGGCCTCTTGAACGGCGACCGCGGCGGCCGGGCGGGAGGTCCGGGAAGGCGGGGCCGCCGGTTCGGATTCCGGACAGCTCTGGCCGTCGTCGGAGTGCTCCTCGTGACCGGGATGGTGGCGTGGCAGGTGTGGCCGTCCGAGAAGCCCGACGTCGCGGTGCCGGCGCGCGTCTGCGACGACGCCCTTCCCGGAGCAGATATCGCGGCCCTGCTGCCGGAAAAGGGTAAGCCGTTTACGCAGTGGCACGCCGGTGTCCTCAACCCGGAGCATCCCTACACCAGGAAGGCGCCCGGTACCTGCAAGGTGTACGGCGGCGGCAAGTCCGTGCGGATCGAACACAGCCTCTACGCCAAGGCGGACTACACCATGAAGGAAGTGGCCCGCGACGCGAGTGCGACAGGCGCCACCCGGATCACACTCGGCGAGGCCGAGGGATTCCACAAGGGGGACACCACCTCCCTCTTCACCGACTGCTCCTCGGACCAGGGCAGGGCCGTGATGGAGGTCGACGTCACGTACCAGATGACGTCCGGCCGGGCGGTGATCCAGAAAATGGCCGCGCTCGCCGCCGACACCTTGCGGCTGGAGGCCCGGAAACTGTGGGCTTGCGACGGGGCAGATCAACTTCCGAACGGCACTCCGCGCATCGGCTGAGTGTCAGGAAGCACCTCCGGCGCGCCCCGTGCACCCTGTCAGAATCGCGTCGGCTTCTACCAGCCTCTCTTGCCGGTTACGGTGACGGTGCAGTCTCACCTGGGCGGTGGACCGCCCGATCGCCCCGGCCCCCCAACATCATTGTCGGCACCAGCGGGTAATCTCTGCTTCGTCGTCATTGCGGCCCGACGGGCTTCCGCTCCACTGAGGTGGAGTCTCGAAGGACATGCCCCCACCCGCACGAGTCATTTCGTGCTGCCTGGGGGAAGCCCTTGCTGTTCCGCGAGTCCGCGCAAACGATCGCCGAGAGGGCACTCGACAGTTCGCTCTACCTCCACCTCACCGAGCAGTTCGCGCACATGCATGGCTACCGGCCCAGCGCCGCTGAGGTCCGCTCCTGGGAGCGGAGCATCCCCGCACTCGCCGCCGCACTCAACGACGCCGGTCTCGGCGAAGTCGAGATCATGCTGGAATACGCCCTTCCGCTGAACAGCAAGCGCGCCGACGCAGTCCTCGCCGGAGTGCATCCCGTTACGGGGGAGTCGTCGTACGTCGTCGTAGAACTGAAGCAGTGGAGTCAGGCGGAACCCGACGAGGACGACCCGGCACTGTGCCGGATAGATGCCTACGCTCACCCCGTCCTCAACCCCATAGAGCAGGTACGCCGCTACTGCGAGTACCTCGTCAACTTCAACGGGGCCGTGGCCGAGCACCCGGACCGAGTCAGTGGTGTGGCGTACCTGCACAACGCCACCGAGTTCGGCGTGGCCGGCCTCCGCGTCATCGAAGTCGACGACCGTGGGCAGTTGTTCACCGGCGAACGACGCGGCGAGTTCATCGACCACCTCCGCGCCAGGCTCAGCGACAAGGTTCCCGGCGCCCGCGCGGCCGACGAACTGCGGGCAGGCAAGACGGTGCCGTCGAAGCAACTGATGTCTGTCGCGGCCCAGGAGGTGCGTGAGCGCGAGCAGTTCGTGCTCTTGGACGAGCAGCAGGTGGCTTACCGCATGGTGCTCAACGCGGTACGCAAGGCCAAGCAGTCCGATCACAAGGAGGTAGTGGTCATCACCGGTGGTCCCGGCACCGGCAAAAGCGTCATCGCGCTCTCCTTGCTCGGCGAGCTGTACAGGCAGGGCGTTCCCGCCCTGCACGCGACCGGTTCCCAGTCCTTCACGAAGACGATGCGCAAGGTCGCCGGCACCCGCAAGCGCGAGGTGCAGGACCTCTTCAAGTACTTCAACAGCTTCATGACCGCCGATAAGAACACTCTCGACGTGCTGATCTGCGACGAAGCCCACCGCATCCGCGAGACCTCCGCCAACCGCTTCACCTCGGCGGCCCACCGTACCGGCAAGCGGCAGATCGACGAACTCATCGACGTCGCCCGTGTCCCCGTCTTCCTTCTCGACGAACACCAGGTGGTGCGCCCCGGTGAGATGGGTACGGTCGAGGACATCAAGGCGGCCGCTGCGGCCAGGGGCGTCGACTGCCATGTCGTGCCGCTGGAGAGCCAGTTTCGCTGTGGCGGCAGCGATGCGTACCTGCGCTGGGTGGTTCGCCTCCTCGGGCTCCAGCCTGGCGGTCCGGTCGTCTGGGAGCCCGACGACCGTATGCAGTTGCTGGTCGCCGACAGCCCCGGAGAACTGGAGGCGTTCCTCGAGAGTCGTAGGGCCCAGGGCTACGGCGCCCGTATGTCCGCGGGTTACTGCTGGCGCTGGTCCCCGGAGCCCAAGCCCGGTGCTCCACTCCCCGCCGACGTCGTCATAGGCGAGTGGGCCAGGCCCTGGAACCTCCGAGGCGACCGTTCCGTCTCCGGTGCGCCGCCGTCCGCGCTCTGGGCCACCGACCCGGCCGGCTTCGGCCAGGTCGGCTGCGTCTACACCGCCCAGGGCTTCGAGTACGACTGGTCCGGCGTGATCATCGGCCCCGACCTGGTCTGGCGCGGCGACCGCTGGATCACGGACCGCACGCAGTCCAAAGACCCGGTCTTCAAAAAGTCGACCTCTGACGCCGACGTCGACCGCCTCATCCGCAATACCTACAAGGTGCTACTGACTCGCGGGATGATCGGCACGATCGTGTACGCGACGGACCCGGAGACCCGAGAGAAGCTGCGGGAGTTGGCGGGCGGGGTGGCGAGGGAATCGGTGTCCGCCTGACGGCCTGACCGTGAGGCGATCAGTGGCCGCGCTAGGGTCAGGCATCACCCAAGCGTTGTATCGCTGCCTTAATCTCGCTGAGTTCGTCCATCAGTCGGTCGATGGCGCTGTCCAGGACGAGTACCGGGTCGTGGAGAGACCAGAAGCTGGCGACACCTTTCAGTTCCTCCTCCCAGTACGTGTCCGGATTGCTCACCGGGAGTCCCAGGTGCCGGGCCAACTCGACGAATCCCGGGCCCGGTACCCGGGTGTCCTGCGCCACCACCAGTGCGGAGAGCATGGGTCTCCCGTGCTGCACTTCCTATTTACTGACGTTCCCGAGTGCCGGGAACAACGTGCGGAAGGGCGGTCGGCTCATTCCCGGGTTCTGTCCCTCCGGGTCGAGCAGCAGCCCCAGTTCCTTGTAGGTCAGACACGCCTCACGCGGCTTCGTCGGATCGGCCTGCCGCGCGCGATTGCTCAGGACACGGTGGATGTCGCGTTCCGCCGGCGTCAGGGTGACCACGTCGAACTCCCAGCATAGGAACGGCCTCTGGAGGCCACGGCTTGGTCTACGGAGGCCCGCAGGCAGCGGCAACTTTAGGGCACCTCGTATGTCTGTGGAAGCGGACCAGGCAAGGAGGCGTTCCCGGACTTGTCAGTGCCTGTTCTCGGTTCGGACGGCGTCGACGTTTGGCCCTCGTGCGGCTCGTGCGCATCCCGGTCGGCCAACGAGCCGATCGGGGCTGCGTACCTGTCGCAATCGACGTGATCCCATGACCAGGCCGCCCCTCAACCGTCAGACTGAACTGAAACGTTGATGGAGGTGCGGGTGACAGGTCGGACATGTGACGGATGGGTTCACAGCCTGAAGGCAGAAACTCTGTGCTTCACCGGCAAGATCGTCGTAGACGGCCAGTGGATGGTTCGCACGGAGTGCGCCCGAAAAGCCAAGCAGCGCGGTGCAACGACCAAAACCGACTTCTCCAGCGGGATCACCCTCGTCGTCCACGGCGATCTCGCAGGCAAGCAGGTCTCCGATACCCGGAGGAACTACAGCGGCACGTTGGTCACGGCCGAGCGTGAGCGTGAACAGGGTCATCATGTGCATGTGGTGGATGGAGACGGCTTTGGCGAGCTCATTCATGGCTTCTCCGCACCGTGCCTGGAGTTGCGGCGCTCCCCGCAGGGCGGCGGCCCCATGGTCGTCCCCGCGCATGCCGCCTACGGCGTACTGGGCGCCCCTCTTCGGGCCCGCAATAGCGGTCGGCACCAGCCGACAGAGCTCACCGTGGATCTCAGTTCGCTGGACGAAGGAACCGCGGCCCACGAGTCCACCGTGGAAGCGCTCATCAGGCACTTGGCCGGCAGGGGCATCGAGGTGCATTCTGACGCCCGCAACAGCCCGAGGTTCGACGCAGGCTGGGCAATCGGGCAGGACATTTTCGTCGCCGAGGTGAAGAGTCTGACCGGTACGAGTCAGGATCAGCAGATTCGCTTGGGCATCGGTCAGGTGCTCGACTACGCGCATCAGCTTCGGCTCACGGTCTCCGGCCGGTCCATGCGGCCAGTCCTCGTACTGGAGAAGGCACCGGCAGACGACAGGTGGATCTCGCTGGCCCAGGAGTTGGGCATCCAGTTGACTTGGGCGCCGGCCTTCCACGGAGTTTGAGCCGCGTCGAGCAGACCAGCGTCCGATTGCCGACAGAGTCGGCGCGACACGTGAGGGGGACCCATGAAGCTCACCTATTTCTGCTTCGAAGGCACGCCGGAGGAACTCGATGCCTCCGAGCTGGTTCACAAGCTCGTTCACCAGCAGTCCGCCCCAGCCCACGCAGCTCGGCAGGCACCCACGGTGGCTGCTCATCCCGACAACGACGAAGAGGTGGACTTCCGGTGGCTCATCGAGGGCGACGTGCCGGGAGTCGCGGAGGAGGGGCAGGAAACCGTGAAGGCGCAGCTCGCTTTCAACCCCGCTGCCCAGCAGTTCATCCACTTCTTGGCGGAGGCCGGCTCCTGGAAGAGCGTCGGGGTCCATGGCATCAAGCGCAAGACATGGCGGGAAGGCGATTCGCTCGACTACTCCGGCTACCTCCGGCTACGCCGGAAGGGAAGCCAGTACGGAGGCTTCGCCTACGCCTTCGCGTCGACAGGTGTGATCAACTTTCGCTTGCGGCACAGTGACGAGATCAAGGAGCTGGCCCCGGACGCCTATGCCCTCACCACCGGCCACCGTCAGTACAGGGTGAGCATTCAGGTCCGCGACGAAGAAACACTGAGACAGGCGCTTGCCTTGGCCGAACTCGCCTACAGCGCTACATGACAGTCGACTGAGCAGCCGTGCTACGGCGGCTCGCTTCAGGGTCAACGTACCGCTTTGTGGCGATATGTTCGCATCGTGTGGCACCTCAGTCCGGTCGTGCAAGGTATGTCCTATAGTCCTGTCCTTCACGAAGTCTTCCCATGTAGCAGGCAACCATTAGGATCTCCGAGAGGTCCGGATCTGGGGATACGGCGGGCTTCAAGGGAACGAACGAGTGGGGACAGGCATGCGGGAAGGCCGGTGGGTCACGGTCACCGAGTCCGAGTTCGATCACGAACGCCGCGGCCTGGAGGCGATCCGGGAGAAGCTGCCGGACTCCGACCCCTGGCGTGCCTGGTCGAACTTCACCTTCACCGCGAACACCGGCCACGTCCGCGAGGTCGACCTGCTGGTCGTCGCCCCCGGCGGCCTCTGCATGATCGAGCTCAAGGACTGGCACGGGTCGGTCACCTCCGAGAACGGCACCTGGGTGCAGACCACGCCCAGTGGTCACCGCCGTACGCACGGCAACCCGCTGCACCTCGTCAACCGCAAGGCCAAGGAGCTGGCCGGCCTGCTCGCCCAGACCGGCGCCAAGCGGGTCTGGGTCGCCGAGGCCGTCTGCTTCACCGACAACAGCCTCCGCGTACGGCTGCCCGCCCACGACCAGAACGGCGTGTACACCGTCGACGAGCTGGTCGACATGCTCAAGCAGCCTCCCGCCGACGAACGGCGCCGCGTCACAGCGATCAGCTCGCGCGAGGTCGCGGCGGCCCTGAAGAGCATCGGCATCCGCAAGAGCGACGCCCAGTACAAGGTCGGCCCGTACGAGCTGGAGCGGAAGTCCTTCGACTCCGGGCCCACCTGGGCGGACTACCTCGCCCGCCACAGTGACCTGCCCGAGGCCGCACGTGTCCGGATCTACCTCAGCGAGCGCGGCTCCGACGCCTCTCTGCGCCAGTCCGTCGAGAACGCCGCCCGGCGCGAGGCCGCGGTGCTCGGCCGGTTCAAGCACCCGGGCGTCGTCCAGCTCAAGCAGTACTTCCCCTCCGGCCACGCCGCCGGACCCGCGCTGATCTTCGACTACCACCCGGACACCCTGAAGCTGGACGAGTACGTGGTCCAGTACGGCGAGAAGCTGGACATCCTCGGCCGGATGGCGCTGGTGCGCCAGCTCGCCGAGACGATGCGCTCCGCGCACGCCAGCCGCATCCACCACCGCGCGCTCGCCGCCCGCTCCGTCCATGTCGTCCCCCGGCCGCGCGGCCGGAAGGGGCAGGCCGTCGGGGAGGAGGCCGCCTGGCTCACCCCGCAGCTCCAGATCTCCGACTGGCAGATCGCCACCCAGCGCAGCGGCGACTCCTCACAGGGCCAGGGCATGACCCGGTTCGCGCCGACCGCCCTGTCGGCCATGCACCTGTCCGACGACGCCGACGCCTACCTCGCGCCGGAACTCACCGCTCTCCACCCCGACCCGGTCTACCTCGATGTGTACGGGCTCGGCGTCCTCACCTACCTGCTGGTCACCGGCAAGGCCCCGGCCGCCAGCCAGGCCGAACTGCTGGCCCGCCTCGAAGCGGGGGAGGGCCTGCGCCCCAGCTCCCTGGTGGACGGCCTATCCGAGGACGTGGACGAGCTGGTGCAGGCCGCCACCGCCTACCGCCCCGGGCAGCGCCTCTCCAGCGTGGACGAGTTCCTGGAGCTGCTGGAGGTCGTCGAGGACTCCCTCACCGCCCCCGCCGCGGCCCTCGACGCGCACGCCGAGGACGAGACCGGTGCGACGGCCGACAAGGACCCGCTGGAGGCCGTCGCCGGTGACGTGCTCGCCGGCCGGTGGGAGGTCCGCCGACGCCTCGGCACCGGCTCCACCAGCCGCGCCTTCCTCGTCCGCGACCTGGAGGCGGAGACCCGCAGGACGCGCCCCCTGGCCGTGCTGAAGGTCGCCCTCTCCGACAGCCGCGGCGAGATCCTCGTCCGCGAGGCCGAGGCCATGCGCCGCCTGCGTCCCCACTCCGGCATCATCCGTCTCGTCGAGCCCGAGCCGCTGCAGATCGGCGGCCGCAGCGTCCTGGCGCTGGAGTACGTCGGCGACGAGCGCGAAGACGGCGGCCAGGGCACGGAGGGCGCGGCCCGCCCGCGCCGCCGCGAGGAGACCGTCGCCCGCCAGCTCCGCGAGCACGGCCGCCTCCAGGTCGACCAGCTCGAGGCGTACGGCGACTACCTCTTCGGCGCCGTCGACTTCCTCGAGGGCGAGGGCGTCTGGCACCGCGACATCAAGCCCGACAACATCGCCGTCCGCATCCGCCCCAACCGCACCCGCGAGCTGGTCCTCATCGACTTCTCGCTGGCCGGCTACCCGGCGAAGAACACCGACGCGGGCACCGACGGCTACCTCGACCCCTTCGTCGACGTCATCACGCGCGGCTCGTACGACTCGCACGCCGAGCGGTACGCCGTCGCCGTCACCCTGCACCAGATGGCCTCCGGCGAGCTGCCCAAGTGGGGCGACGGCAGTGTCCTGCCACGCATGACCGACCAGAAGGAGTGGCCGCACCCGACCATCGCGGCCGAGGCATTCGACCCGGCTGTACGGGACGGCCTCGTCGCTTTTTTCCAGAAGGCTCTGCACCGCGACGCGAGCAAGCGGTTCCCCGAGCTCAAGCCGATGCGGGACGCCTGGCGCAAGGTCTTCCTCGACGCCTCGCAGACCGTCCCCTCCAGCCACCGCACCCGCCCCGCGGCCCCCGCCGAGGGGACCGCACCCGCCGAGGGCGCCGCCGCGGCCATCGCGGACGCCGAGCCGGAGACCGCCGAGCAGCAGCGCGACCGCCTCGCCGCCGAGGTCACGCGCGACACCCCGCTCACCGTCTCCGGCCTCACGCCCGCCGCCCAGTCCTTCCTCTACGGCCTCGGTCTCACAACGGTCGGCGAACTCCTCGACTACAGCCGCCGCAAGCTCGTCAACGCCCCCGGCCTCGGCGCCAAGACCCGCAACGAGGTCCAGCAGCGCCAGCGCGAGTGGGGCGTGAGGCTGAGCGAGGTACCCGTCTCGCCGCTCACGCCCAAGGGCCGTGCGGAGGCGAAGGAGGAGCTGGAGCAGCTCACCGCCGCCGAGTCGGCCCTCGTCGGCCGGCTCGCGACGGGCGAGTCGGCGGGCGCGCTGTCCGCCCGCACCCTGCGCTCCGTCAGCCTCGACACCCTCGCCACCCTCTTCGTACCGGCCGTCAACAACAACGGCTCCAACCGCAGCAAGGCGGAGATGGTGCGCCTGCTGCTGCGCCTGCCCGACGAGCACGGCGTCCTGCCCGGCATCGGCGTCTGGCCGAAGCAGAAGGACGTCGCGGACGCGCTCGGCCTGAGCCACGGCCGCATCCCGCAGATGCTCAAGGACGAGCGCAAGCGCTGGAAGGCGGAGGCCGCCGTCCAGGCACTGCGGGACGAGATCATCGACCTGCTCGTGAGCATGGGGCGCGTCGCCTCCGCCGTGGAGATAGCCGACGCCCTCGCCGTCCGGCGCGGCACGCACCTCGCCGGGCGTGAACAGCGGCGTGCGATGGCCCTGGCGGCGGTACGAGCCGTCGTCGAGGTCGAGCAACTGGTTCCGCAGGAAGCCGAGTTCCAGCACCAGCCGAACCGCAAGGCGACCGACGAGTCGCTGGGCGCCGGCCTGCTCGCCCTCGACGTCCGCGAGAACGACGCCCCGGACACCCCGACCGCGCCCGGCCTGCTCGACTACGCGACCCGGCTCGGCAAGACGGCCGACCGGCTCGCCCGGCTGGACACCCTGCCGACGGCCGCGACCGTCCTGGCCGAACTGGGCGCGCTCACGGTCCCGCCCGGCGCCGTCGACTGGGACGAGCGGCGCATGGTGGAGCTGGCCGCAGCGGCGTCCGTCAACGCCGCCGCCACCCCGCGTCTGGAGATCTACCCGCGCGACCTGCCGCTCGTCCGGGCGCTGCGCCTCACCCAGGCCGGACTCGTCCGCTGGATCCCGGGCCAGTCCGAGGGCCGGCAGCCCGGCCTGACCGGCGAGGACGTGCACGAGCGGGTCCGCGCCCGCTTCCCCGAGTTGGGAGTCCCGGACGGGCGCGGCGGCACGACGCACGAACTTCCGACCGGTGGCCCGCTCACCAAGGCGCTGCGCGACGCCGGCTTCGAGCTGTCGCTGAGTATGCGCGAGGACACGGGCACCCTGCGCTACCTGCCGACGCGGGTGGACGACGCGTCCAGCTACCTCACAACGGGGGCGTGGCGGCAGTCGACGCGTACGGGCGCGGTGACGCGGTACGCGGACGACCCGCAGCTCGCGGGCGCGGTGCGCGCGGAGGAACGGCTGCTCGCCTCGGCCCGGCGGGACGGGTACCGGGTGCTGACCGTACGGCAGCAGCTCGTGCGGGACGCGGTGCGGGAACTGGGCGCCGAACGGCTGGGCGCACAGGCCCTGTCGGTGACCGAGCTGTTCCTGGAGGCCTTGCACGGGCAGGTCACTCCAGGCACCAAGCCGACCTGGGAGACGCTGCTCAAGGCGGACGCCGCCGAGCCGGGCTCGAAGGGCGCGGTGCGGTTCGCGGAGTACGCGCGGACGGCTTGGGGCTCGGTCGAGCCCCGGATCGTGGAGCTGCTGGGCAACGGTGGCGGTGGTGCGGGTCCGGTCCTGCTGACGGAGGCCGGGGTGTTCGCCCGGTACGACGCGATGGGCGTCCTCGATCGGCTGGCGTCGGCGGCCCGGCGGGGCGGGCGGGGGCTGTGGCTCCTAGTCCCGCAGAGCGACCCCTCGCGCGAGCCGAGGCTCGGGCAGGTGGCCGTGCCGTACCAGGCCGGCCTGGGGGAGTGGATCCAGCTTCCGGACACGTGGGTGGGCAACGCCCACCGCGGGTCCGGTCAGGTTGTGGCAAGTGGTGTCGAGGGAGACGCGAAGTGATCGACCGCAAGGCTCTGTTGAACGACCTGAAGCAGCAGGTCAAGGCGGTCGAGGCCGACCTCGGCAAGCAGGTGAAGGCGCTCGGTGAGGTCGGCGCGAGGCTGCGTTCCGAGTACGACCAGGCGCGCAAGCTGGGGCGTACGGCGGCGACGTGGAACTCGTGGCTGGACGAGCGGGTCACGCAGGTCGCGGTGGCGTGGGTGCTGGGGTCCGTCTTGGTGCGGTTCTGCGAGGACAACCGGCTGATCCCGGAGCCGTACCTGACGGGGACGGACGGGGACCGGCGCGAGCTGGCGGAGTCGCGGTACGACGAGTATGTGGAGGAGGACGAGAACCCGACATACCGTGGGTGGCTGCGACGAGCCTTTGCGGAGTTGGGTGACGGGAAGGCCGGGCGGCTGCTGTTCGATAGCGACCATAACCCGCTGTATCAGATTCCACTGTCGCATGACGGTGCGTGTGAGCTGGTCGAGTTCTGGCGGCAGAGGGACGAGGCCGGCCTTCTCGTTCACGACTTCACCGACCCCCTGAACGAGGACGGCACGGAGGGCTGGGACACGCGGTTCCTGGGCGACCTGTACCAGGATCTGAGCGAGGCCGCCCGGAAAACGTACGCGCTGCTCCAGACGCCCGAGTTCGTGGAGGAGTTCATCCTCGACCGGACGATGAATCCAGCGGTGCGGGAGTTCGGGTACGAGAAACTGAAGATGATCGACCCTACGTGTGGGTCGGGACACTTCGTGTTGGGGGCGTTTCGGCGGCTCGTGCGGCTGTGGGCTGAGGGGCAGCCGGGGAAGGACGTGCACGAGCGAGTGGCTGCCGCACTGAAGTCCGTACATGGCGTAGATGTCAATCCGTTCGCGGTGGCCATCGCTCGATTCCGGCTGCTGGTTGCGGCGATGGCAGCGGGCGGTGTGCGGACACTAGCTGAAGCGGCGAAGTATGACTGGCCTGTGTATCTGGCTGTAGGAGACTCGCTGATCAAGTCCCGCCGCTCTCAGCAGGGGAATTTGTTCGGCGGCATGGAACAAAACCTCGTTGATAAGCTGGCCGAGTTTAAGTACGCCACGGAAGACGTGCACGAGTACACGGATATCCTACAGCCGGGTCGGTACCACGTGGTGGTGGGGAATCCGCCGTACATCACGGTCAAAGACAAGACGCTCAACGCTTTGTATCGAGAGCTGTATCCGGCGTGCGCGGGCAAGTACGCACTGTCGGTGCCCTTCGCTCAGAGGTTCTTCGAGTTGGCTAAGCGCGGAGACGCCGAGGGGCGTGGCTATGGCATGGTCGGCCAGATCACCGCCAATTCGTTCATGAAGCGGGAGTTTGGGGCAAAGCTTATCGAGGGGTACTTCGGACACGCCGTGGAATTGACCGAGGTCATCGACACCTCGGGGGCTTACATCCCGGGGCACGGAACACCGACGGTCATTCTGGTAGGCAGGCAGCGAGGAGGGGACAGCCGCTCACCGGTCGTCCGAACCGTCCGCAGTGTGCAGGGAGAGCCTGGCGCGCCGGAGAACCCCGAGGAGGGCTTGGTGTGGCGGGCGATTGTAGAGCAGATTGACAAGCCCGGTTCGATCAGCCAGTGGGTGTCCGTGGATGACCTGGATCGCGAGAAATGCTTCAGTAAACAGCCATGGGTCCTCGCCGATGGTGGCCAGGAGATGCTGGAGCAGATCGATACGGCGCGGCAGGGGATTCTGAAGCGCCATCTGCACCGGATCGGGTTCTACGGGATCATGGGGGCGGACGATGCCATGAGTGCCGCTCCGCGCGTGTTCAAGCGTGTCAGCGCCGAGTCCGCGTACGTCCGGCGCCTTGTCGTGGGGGACGAAGTACGGGACTTCCAATTCGCCGACGGAGATGACGCCTTCCACCCATACGACGACCGCGGTGAGTTGGTTAACCCGGAAACCTTTCCGAACCTCGGCATGTGGCTGTGGCCGTATCGGACCGAACTCGGAAACCGTGCCACGTTCTCAGGGAAAACGTACTTTACGGATGGCCGGTCATGGTGGGAATGGCATCAGCGTCCCAAGGACCAAGGGGCGCACCGGTGGGCCATTCCGTTCGCGGAGGTGGCGACGCACAATCATTTCGTACTGGACCGGCATGGGCACGTTTTCAGGCAGACTGCTCCAGTAATCAAGCTGCGAGAGGGAGCGAGCGAGGAGGAGCACTTGCGACTCTTTGGTCTACTCAACAGCTCCACCGCTGCATTCTGGCTCAAGATGGTCTGCCACAACAAGGGCAGCACGGTCGACTCCAAGGGGGCTCGGCAGTCCACACTACCCTTCGAGGACTTCTATCAGTTCAACGGTACCAACGTGGCGCAGTTCCCCCTTCCCGCTGACTCCCCCATCGAGCTGGCCACCGCGATCGACACCCTCGCTCAGCAGCTTTCCGCCGTCTCGGCCTCGGCTGTGGCCAAAAGTAAAATGCCCACTGCCCTTGTTCTTCGCGAGGTCAAATCCCGCTGGACGTCTCTTCGCGCCCGCATGATCGCTCTGCAGGAGGAACTGGACTGGCAGGTCTACTCTCTCTACGCCCTACACAGCCAAGATCTACGCGCTCCTGAGGACTCCGTCCCTGAACTCGCCCTAGGAGAGCGGGCCTTCGAAATCGTGCTTGCGCGGCGGGTGGCCGCCGAAGAGGCATCCGACGACTGGTTCCGGCGTCATGGAACGACTCTGGTTGAGGAGATCCCCCCCCACTGGCCGACGCCTTACCGGGAGATCGTTCAGAAGCGCATCGACGCTATTGAGTCCTCCCGTGCCATCGGCATGATCGAGCGCCCCGAGTACAAGCGTCGCTGGGCTACCGAGGGCTGGGACGCGATCCAGGAAAGGGCTCTCCGCTCCTGGCTGCTGGACCGTATGGAGAATCGCAACCTGTGGTTCGACGAGAACGGTCAGCCAACCATCCTCACCCTGGCTCGCCTGACTGACGTGCTCTCGCGCGACGAGGACTTTGTCTCCGTGGCCAAGCTGTACGCGCCCCGCAGGGAGCTGGCAAAGGTCGTCGCCGAGCTGATCACCGATGAGCACGTGCCGTTCCTCTCCGCCCTGCGCTACAAGCCGTCCGGCCTGAAGAAGCGTGCCGACTGGGAGGAGGTGTGGGACCTGCAGCGCCAGGAGGACGCCGCGCCCGACGAGCAGGCCAAGCGGAAGATCAGGGACTCCATCCCCGTGCCGCCGAAGTACACCTCGGCCGACTTCCTCCGGTCGTCCTACTGGAAGGCGCGGGGCAAGCTGGACGTGCCGAAGGAGCGGTTCATCTCCTACGGGCAGACCAATGCCGCCACCCCGGAGCTGTATGGGTGGGCCGGCTGGGACCACAAGGAGCAGGCGCAGGCGCTGGCGACCTACTTCACCAACACCGCGCTGACCACCGAGGAGATCACACCGTTCCTCGCTGGCCTGCTGGAACTCCAACCCTGGCTATACCAGTGGCACAACGAGTTCGACATGCTCTACAGCGGCTCCCCGGCCGACTTCTTCGCCGGTTACCGCCAGCAGAAGCAGGGCGAGCACGGACTCACGGACGACGACCTCCGTGGCTGGCGTCCTCCGGCCGCGACCCGAGGTCGTCGCGCAGCAGTGAAGCAGTAACCAGGAGTAGATCGACATCCGTCGGTTCAGGGGCCACCCGGTGCGTGAGCGGGTGGCCCTTTGCCTGCACGTGCAGCTCCGCCCACACCGTCTTGCCCGGGGCTGCTGCTCGAGTGCTGACGCCCCAGTCGTCCGCGAGGGCGGCGACCAGGAGCATGCCCCGGCCGGACTCCGAAAGTGAGTCGGTCACCGGGTTGCTGGCCGGAGGCCGTTTCTCAGTGCGGGTGTCGGTCACCGCGATACGGAAGGTGCCCTCGGCCAGGGTGAGTTGAACGTGGAAGTCCCGGCCGGGGACGTGGCCGTGGCGGACGGCGTTGGCGGTGAGTTCCGACGTGATGAGGGTGAGCGTCTCGTTGACCGGGGTCGAGTAGGGATGACCCCAGTCGTTCAGGCGGTGCGAGACGAGTCGGCGGGCGAGGCGGGCGCCGCGCGGCGTCGAGGTGAAGCGCATGGTGAACTCAGGTTCGGGTGCGGAGTGCTGTGCCATGTGCCCGTTCGGGGGAGTTGCGGACTTCATGCGGTCAACGGTCGCGGACTCTGCGTAGCGTTGACCAGGAGCAACGCGCTGACGGGTACGGGCTGTACCTGCAGGTGATGCGCTTGTCCGTGATGCGAGGCGTGACCGGTTCCCGGGCTGCACGTTGGGCGGGCGGAGGCCGGTGACTGCGAGGGGTGTAGGGGAGGAGCTACGGCGTGGATGACGAGGTTCAGCAGCCGGAGTACGAGGTTGGGGCAGGCATTCTTTGCTTGTTCGGAAGGCAGTTGAAGCTGTTCCGGGAGCGGGCGGGGATGGACCGTGCGGGGTTCGGATCGCTGACCGGATACTCGGCCTCGACGATCGCGTCGTTTGAGCAGGGCAGGCGTGTTCCACCGGCGAGGTTCATCGACCAGGCGGACGAAGCGCTCGGGGCCGGTGGAGTGTTGAACGCGAGCAAGGAAGAGGTGGCTCGGGCTCAGTATCCGGCGTTCTTCCGGGACGCGGCCAAGTTGGAGGCCGAGGCGGTTGAGCTTCACGTGTATGCCAACCAGGCGGTGCCCGGACTGTTGCAGACGGAGGAATACGCGCGGGCGGTGTTCATCAACTGGCGGCCTCTGCTGCATGAGGACGTGGTCGAACAGAGGGTGACGGCGCGCTTGGCTCGGCAGGAGATTTTCTGCCGCACGCAGTTGCCTACCCTCAGCTTCGTCATCGAGGAGTCGGTACTGCGTAGGCCACTGGCCGGGTGGGGGGTCATGCGAGGGCAGTTGGAGCAGATCCTGCTCCAGGGACAACGGCGTAACGTGGAAATCCAGGTGATGCCGACTGAGCGGGACGAGCACGCCGGACTGGCTGGTCCGTTCACCTTGATCGAGACGAAGGAAGGGCGGAGGATCGCGTACGTGGAGGCTCAGCAGGACAGCCGCCTCTACACGGCGCGGAAGCCAGTCCGGGAGATCGAGGAGCAGTACGGACTCCTTCGGGCCCAAGCACTCACTCCGCGCGAGTCGCTGGCCTTCGTCGAGAAGTTGCTTGGAGAGAGATGAACGTCGAACAGCCTGTACCTGAGTCGGCCTGGTTCAAGAGCAGCTACAGCAGCGGGGCTGGCGGCGAATGCGTAGAGGTCGCCGCCGCCCCCAGCAGGGTCCACGTCCGCGACTCGAAGGACACCACCCGTGCCGCACTCGCCGTGGAACCCACGGCCTGGGCCGCCTTCGTACAGTTCGCGGCACGCTGACAGAGGTGGCGCCGACCGCAGGGCCCTTCGGCGGGCATGTGCTTGCCGAGGGTCCTGCGCATGTCCACCCCGGGCGAGCTCGGTTCGCGACGGCGGTCGCCTTCCCAGGAGCGCGGTCGGCATGCTGGCGAACCCGGCCCGCACCACACCGTCACTTGCATAACGAGGTCTCAACGAAGCTGATGCATGCGGCACTTGAAGTACGGAGCGACTGTAAGTTCCTGCCATGAAACAGGGTAAAGAGGTCGAGAATCCCGAGTCGCGCTTCTTCGCGGTGCTCCTGGCGGCGGCCAAGCTCCCCGGTGTGCGTATCCACCGAGAGGCATACCTCCGGACGGCGCTGCGGCGCCACTGCACCGAGGATGAGATCCGCAGAGCGATCGAAGAGTCTCCCGCCGCGGCGGGCATCACCGTCGCCGTTCTGGAGAAAGCGGCGAACGACTCGATCCGCTACGAGACAGCCAAGGTCAGTGCCCTCTCCGCCGCAGCCGGGATACCCGGCATCCTCGCCCTTCCCGCCACGGTGCCCGCCGACGTTGCACAGTACGTCGGCCACATGCTGCGTATCGCGCAGAAGCTCGCCTATCTCTACAGTTGGCCCGAACTGTTCTCCGACGAGGGTGACGACGTCGATGACGCCACCATGGGGGTGCTCACGCTGTTCTTCGGCGTGATGTTCGGCACCCAGTCGGCGAACGCCGCTGTGGGGAAGGTCGCGGGGATGATGTCGGAGCAGGTGGCCAAGAAGCTGCCTCAGAAGGCGCTCACCAAGGGCGTCGTCTATCCCATAGTGAAGAAGGTCGCGGCCTACATCGGCGTCAAGATGACGAAGGACTCGTTCGCGAAGGCCGTCTCGAAGGCGATCCCTCTCGTAGGGGCTGCCGTCTCCGGCGGGTTCACCTTCGCGACCTACCTTCCGATGGCCAAGAGGCTCAAGAAGCACCTCGCCGGCCTGCCGCTGGCGGACCCGTCGCACCGAGTGATGGAGGGGGAAGTCGTGGACGGTGAAGTCGTCGAAGAGTACGAATCCTTCGTCCCGGCACAGGCTGAACCGCACGGCGTCGACTCCGCTGCCGTCAAGCTGGAGGAACCCGGGTCCTGACCCCGCGAGTGGCCTCCTGGCTGCCGAAGGGGCCCGCCTTCCGCCTTCGACGGAGGTGCGGGCCCGGGTTCGCAGCTGTCAGACACCTTCGCCGCCACCGCGTTCAAGGACGACGCGGAGCCGGGCTTCTGCTGGACCCAGTACGCCGGTCACGGGCCCGGCCCAGAGTGGATGGGTGACCCACGCTCCGTGCTGGAGATCGGCTGCGGCACCGGCCGTGCTCTCGTCCACCTTGCTCGGCGAGGCATCACCGCCCTCATCCTTTGCCCACCTTGATCGGAACTTTGCCGCCCCTTTGTCAGGCCCGCGAAAGCAAGCCGGCTCGGTGAACTACCGTCTTCGGGCCGGTCAGCCGACTCAGGGGGAGCAGAAGACACACCATGGGCGACCACAGCGACGGCAAGATACTCGACATCAAGATCGCCGATCTGAAGGCGACGGCCCCGCGTTTCCACACGCACAGCTCCGACCTGGCCAAGGCGCTGACCAAGCTCAAGACCGCTCTGGCGGCGGCCGGTTCGCCGTGGGGTGACGACGAACAGGGACGGAAGTTCCACGAGTCCTACGGCCCGCACGTCAAGAGGATGGAGACCGCCGCCGGGATTCTCGCGCTCGGCCTGGCCAGCATCGAAGCGGCCATGACCGACATGGCCGACAGTCACATCGACAATGAACTGCTGATCCGCTCGATGTTCAGCAAGATCCAGACCGCCCCGCACGACGGCCACGGGAACGCGCGGTGAGCGCGGCCGACAAGGCCAAAGAGATCGTCCAGGACCTGACCGGCATGTGGTGGCCGGATGCCGACGAAGGGGGGCTGCGGGACGCGGCCAAAGCCTGGCGGGACTTCGCCGACGACCTGGAAGACGTGACGGCCGCCGCGAACAAGTCGGCGCACGGCATCATCGAGCACAACAAGGGCGAGGCGATATCCGCCTTCGACGACCCGTTCTGGCGCCGCTACTACCACGACGGCCACGGCTGGCTCCAGGACATGATCGATGGCGCCCGCGACATGGCCAAGGCCCTCGACCAGTACGCCGACGTCGTCCACAAGGCCGTCAAGCATCTGGAACACGAGCTGGAGATCGTCGGCGCCACCATCGTCGCCGGCACCGCCCTCGCGGTCTTCACGCTCGGCATCTCCGAAGGCGCCGCGGCAGCAGCCACCGCCTCGATCCTGGAGCTGTCCGCCACGCTCGGCGTCACCGTGTCCACCGAGATCGCCACCATCGCCGGCACCACCCTGGCCACGGCCGCCATCGGCGGACTCGAGTCGATCACCGTCGACCTCGCCGTCACCCAGCCCGTCGCCATCGCCACCGGTGAGAGCCAGGGCTTCAGCCTCGACGAGGTGAGCGACTCCGCCCGCTACGGCATGGAGTTCGGCGGCGCGTTCGGAGCAGGCGGAAGCACAGCCCGCATCGTCGCCGAGAACGGCGGGACGGTGGGCCTGTTCAACGGCTTCCGGCTGAACAGCGCGGCCCTCGACGAGATGGGCAAGTCCCGTACGTGGAAGCTGATCCAGTCCCCCGACTCGAAGATTCCCGCCGCACCGGCGCGGGCCGGCGACTACGAGCTGGTCTCGGGCGATCCGGTCTACTTCGGCAAGAACACCACCACGGTCGGTTACGACGAGCGCACCCTGAACAACCTGCAACGGGTCGCCCGTGTCCCCGGCGTACACGACGTGGTCGTCCACGGCACGGACGAGGGGGTTTTCGTCCCCGGCCGCATCAACGCCGCGGGGAAGACCCTTACAGACTTCGAAGTGCATCCCAACCACATCGCGGACGCGATCCGCAGCAACCCCAACTACCACGGTGAACCGGTGCGCCTCATCTCCTGCTACTCCGGCGCCGACGCGAGACCGCCCGAGCTGCCCCTCGCGCAGTCCGTCGCCAACGAGCTCGGCGTGCCCGTGACGGCGCCCACGAGC
This sequence comes from Streptomyces sp. NPDC047869, assembly GCF_040704065.1. NCBI lineage: Bacteria > Bacillati > Actinomycetota > Actinomycetes > Kitasatosporales > Streptomycetaceae > Streptomyces > Streptomyces sp. NPDC047869. The sequence goes on along the minus strand of NZ_JBEYRK010000007.1, from coordinate 54,627 downwards.
AAGGTGGGAACGTCCCCCCAGCTCGGCCTCAACCAGACCCCCACCATCGGCAACAATGGCTACTGGCGCACCTACCTGCCCATGGCCCACTAGCGGCAGGCTCACAGGAGTGGAAATGATCAAGCGAGCGGGCTTCTACCGGGAGATCGGCGGCCGGGCCACCACGGCAGACGATGCGCCGTCGCTGCGAGATGCCGTACAGGACAGTGGGCCCTGGGACGAGGACCGTATCCTCGCCTACCTGGAATCGGCCCTGGAGATCTACTCCACGATGGGCGCCGAGCGCGACGTCCTCACCGGCGAAGAGTGGATCGTGGGCTCCGGATCCCTGATGACGGATGGCACCTGGCTCTGGCCCGTCGATCTCACGCACTACGTACGTCGTCACCACGCTGCCCTGCCACAGGAGTTCCTGGACCACATCCGGACCAACAACTACACGGTTCCTGTCGTGCCCGACGAACGGGCCAGGCACATTTTCCAGGAGGAGTTCCCGGACCACGCCCCCGCTGCGGCCCGGTCCAAGGCTGCGGGCTTCTTCACCTGGTACGTGCCGAAACTGGACAGCGCGCGCGCCCATCAGCTCCTCACGCATCTGGAGGACGCCGGGCTCTCCGCCGTGCACCCGCTGGCCCATGCTCTCTTCGGGTTCCGTGAGACGCCGGTCGGAAACCGTGAGCCGCTGATGGGTGATGGCGCGGCCCTGGCCGCCGCCTTGGCCGACGATCGATACTCGAAGGCCGAGTTCACCTGCTGGAAGGGCTACGACCAGTCCCTGACCGGCATCGCACGACGCACGGACGAGACGACGCAGAGCATCACGCTGCGCCTCACCGACGTCCCCGTGTCCGACCGCGAGGAGGTGGTCGCGGCACTGGTGCGCACGCTCGATCAGGATGCGGCCGACTGCCGCGGGTTCGTCATCGACCGCGCCGGCGTTTCGGCTTCCCAGGACTGGGACCGCATCCTCGTCGGCGACGGAGGGCACTTCACCGTGTGGCCCGACACCGTCGGCATCCTCCGGGACCGCGTGGGCCACCACCCTGAGCTGGCCGACAGCAAGCCGACTGCTTACGGCCCACTCGACGTCTTCCACCGCGCGTGAACCTTCGGCTGCCCTACCGTCCCCGGCACTGGTCCGACGGTCCTGATCGGGGTTCCGGCCGTTCAGGGTGCGGACGCCGTCGGTTGATCGATCCTTACCGAGGGGGTATACAGCGGAAGGGGCAGCGGGCGCCCGTCCGGCGGCTGGACGTTCCGGGCACGGAAGGCGGCCTGTCGTCGCCGTCCGGAGGCGGTGACCAGGGCAGACAGTGAGAGGGGGGCCGTGTCCGGCTCAGAACACGACGACCACGCCGTCGGCGCACAGCTTGCGCATGCCGGCCTCGTCCGACGTGAACACGGTGATCGGGCCGGGCTGCCGCACGGCGACGGAGGCGAGGGCCGCGTCGATGGCGTACTCGTGCCCGTGCAGGCCCGTCTCCTTGAGAAGGCTGGTCGTCTCCTCGGCGATCTCCTCGGTCACCGGCGCGGTACGGGGCAAGGAGGGCCATCAGTGCCAGGCCGGCGGGCAGCGCGTCGGACGGTATGCCTCGATGAGGGTCATCGGCGCGGTCATGATCCGGGTTGGGGACGCTTTGGCCACCTTGAGGCGCCTCTTCATGTCGGCCTCCCCTCGGACCGTCCGGGAGAGGCCCTCGCTGCCGAGCGGGTATGCCCCCTCGCCCGTCACACAGCCTCGCGAGGCCGCTCAGGCGCGTTCTCGGCGGCGGCCCGGTGGGCGCGGGTGAGCTCGACGTGCTCGCGCTCGATCTCCCGGCGCCCGGCTTCGGCCTGCGCCGGCTACTCCTCGGTGACGGGGCCGTATCCGGCCTCCAGCCAGTCGGCGAGTTCCCCCGGACGATCCTGCTCCCGCCGGCGCTCCATGGCGTGCGGCACGTAACGGCTGAAGCCGCCGGGGCGGCCTCGGCCCGGACGGCCTCGGTGGGCTCCTCGGGAAGCGTCACGGTGTACTTCCTGGTTGCCATACCGTTGACCACCGAGGGGCCGATCGGGCAGTCAAGCGACAACCAGGCACCCGAACGATCAAGTACAGGCGGTGGCGGAGGCCACCAGATGGAGAGCGTGACCGGTAATGGCCCAGCAGCCGCCCCTTCTCCGCGATGTCATCGAGATCAAGGAGTCCATCTCCACCTCGGACTTCGTGCTGTCCCTCGCCGAGGCGACGACACCCGAGGGCGCCGAGCACGCGCTCAAGGACTACGTCGTCACCGAGCGGCTGCTGGAGAACTTCGACGAGGCGCTGAAGCTCATCAAGTCCTCGCTCGACGGGCACCGCTCCAAGGCCGCGTACCTGCACGGCTCGTTCGGTTCCGGTAAGTCGCACTTCATGGCCGTGCTGTACGCGCTGCTCAGCGGCAACCCGGCCGCCCGTGCCCGGACCGAGTTCGACCCGGTGCTGACCAGGCACGAATGGCTGAGCACGGACGGCAAGAAGTTCCTGCTCGTGCCGTACCACATGCTCGGCGCGAAGGCCCTCGAGCAGCGGGTGCTCGGCGGGTACGTCACGCACGTCAAGAAGCTGCACCCGGACGCCCCGACCCCGCAGGTGTACCGGACCGACTCCCTCTTCGCCGACATCCGCGCCATGCGCGCCAACATGGGCGACGAGGCCGTCATCCGCGGCCTGGGCACCACCGGCGCGGACGACGGCGAGGAGGACGAGTGGGGCGAGGGCTTCGCCTGGACCCCGCAGCTCCTCGACACCGCGCTCGCCGCCGAGGAGAACCACGAGGCGGGCGTATCGCTGAATCTCCTCAACCCCTCCACCCCGTCCGAGCTGCGGGCCAAGCTGGTCAACGACGCCGGCACCAACCTCCTCCCCGGCTTCACCAAGAACGCCGCCGAGGACGAGCACGGCTTCGTCTCCCTGGACGCCGGTCTGTCCGTCATCGCCGAGCACGCCAAGTCGCTCGGCTACGACGGCCTGATCCTGTTCATGGACGAGCTGATCCTGTGGCTGGCCACCCTCATCCACGACCAGAAGTTCGTGGCGCGCGAGGCCAGCAAGATCACGAATTTCGTGGAGGGCGGCGACGCCCGCCGCGCCATCCCCGTCGTGTCGTTCATCGCCCGCCAGCGCGACCTGCGCGAGCTGGTCGGCGAGGAGGTGTCCGGCGCCGCGGAGTCGTCCATCCAGGACACCCTGAACCTGGCCTCCGGCCGGTTCGACAAGATCACTCTGGAGGACCGCAACCTCCCGCAGATCGCCCACGCCCGTCTCCTCAAGCCCAAGGACGCCGAGGCGGCCAAGCAGGTCGACGCGGCCTTCGAGCAGACCAAGCGGGTCGGCCCGCAGGTGTGGGACACCCTGCTCGGCTCGGAGAAGGGCACGACCGGCGCGGACGCGGAGTCGTTCCGGCTGACGTACCCGTTCTCGCCGGCGTTCATGGACACCCTCGTCCACATCTCGTCCGCGCTGCAGCGCTCCCGTACCGGTCTGAAGCTGATGGGCCAGCTCCTCGCCGACCACCGCGACGAGCTCCGCCTCGGCCAGCTCGTCCCCGTCGGCGATCTCTACCCGGTGATCACGGCGGGTGGCGACAAGCCGTTCACCGACAGCCTGAAGGTCGTCTTCGAGGCCGCCGACAAGCTCTACAAGACCAAGCTGCGGCCCTACCTGCTCAGCGCGTACGACATCACCGAGGACGACGTCGAGCAGTACCGCAACCGGCCCGAGTCCCTCACCGACCCGAAGCGGCTGGGCGGCTGCCGCATGTTCGTCGGCGACAACCGGCTCGTGTGCACCCTGCTGCTGTCCGCACTCGCGCCTAGCGTGCCCGCGCTGTCCGAGCTGACCATCCGGCGGCTCGGCGCGCTCAACCACGGGTCGGTCCTCGCGCCGATCCCGGGCGCCGAGGTCGGCATCATCAAGAACAAGGTCGCCGAGTGGGCGGCGAGGTTCCCCGAGATCAAGGAGACGGGCACCGACGCCAATCCCGGCGTGCGGCTGGAGCTGTCCGGCGTCGACGTGGACTCCGTCATCGCCAACGCCCAGGTCAACGACAACCCCGGCAACCGCGTCGCGCTCGCCCGCCGCCTGCTGTCCGAGGAACTGGGCGTCGAGCACGGCCAGTTGAACGACCAGCTCAGCTTCACCTGGCGCGGCACCGCCCGCACCGCCGAGATCGTCTTCGGCAACGTCGCCGACGAGGACGAGCTTCCCGACCACGACCTGATGCCGCAGGAGGAGGGCCGCTGGCGCATCGCCATAGACCTCCCCTTCGACGAGGGCGAGTGGGGCCCGGTCGAGGACGTCAACCGCATCCAGCGGCTGCGCGAGCGCCAGCAGGGCGAGCGGTCCCGCACCGTCGCCTGGCTTCCCGCGCACCTGTCCGCGCAGCGCTTCCAGGACTTCCGGCGCCTCGTCGTCATCGACAAGGCCCTCGCCGACGAGCACCGCTTCGACACCCAGTACGCCGGCCACCTCAACGCCGACAACCGAAGCCGCGCCAAGGGCCTCCTCGAAACCCAGCGCGAGGCCCTGCTCAAGCAGGTCAAGGGTGCCTTCAAGCAGGCGTACGGCCTCGCCCAGAAGCAGCCCGCCGACGTCGTGCCCGACTTCGACGACCACCTCGTCGCACTGCCCGACGTCGACAGCCTCACCCTGTCCTTCGGCCAGAGCCTGCACGACGGCATCCGGCACGTCGCGGGCAGGCTGCTCGCCCACCAGTACCCGGCCCACCCCGACCTCGACCCCGACGCCACCGGCACCGCCGTCAAGCCCGCCGACACCAAGAAGGTGTTCACCCACGTCCGGGCCGCCGCCGAGGCCCGTGACGGGCGGGTGGAGGTCCCGGCCGCCGACCGCAAGCTCATGCAGCGGATCGCAGGCCCCCTGCGCCTCGGACAGCAGAAGGAGGCGTACTTCGAGCTGTCCCGCTACTGGGCCGACCACTTCCGGCAGCTCGCCCGCTCCCAGGGTGTCACCGGGGACCTGTCCCTGATCACGCTCACCGACTGGACCGACAAGCCCGACCCGCGCGGCCTGCCCGACTTCCTCGCCCGGCTCGTCGTCGCCGCCTTCGCGGAGATGGACGACCGGGTGTGGGTGCGCGGTGGGACCGTCCTCGACCCCGCGCCCGAACTGACCGCGATCAAGGACCATGACGCCCTGCGCAGCCAGCCGCTGCCCGCCGAGTCCGACTGGGAAACCGCACGACAGCGCTTCGAGACGATTTTCGGGGCGAAGCCGCCCGCGCTGCGGCGCGGCCGTATGGTCAACCAGTTCGCCCGCCAGATCATCGAGGCCGCCCGCGCCCACCGGGACCACGTGGCCGACCTCGTGCACCAGCTGGAGGCCCACGCCTCCTTCCTCGGCCTCGACCAGACCGCCGACACCGGACGGCTCGCCCTCGCCCGCCGCTCCCTGCAACTGCTGGACGCGGTCACGGCGGAGGCCGGCAAGGGCGCTGCCGGAGCGAAGAAGACCGTGGAGGCCCTCGCCTCCTTCGACCTGGGCGAGAGCAGCGCCGACCGGTACGGCACCTCCATCAAGAAGGCCCGCGTGGTCGCGGAGGCCATCGCCTCCGCCCCCTGGTCCACCCTGGATCTCGCCGCCGGACTCGGCCCCGAGGGCGAGGCGCTGCTCGACTCGCTGCGCAACGTGGCCCGCGACGACCAGCGCACCGCCGACCTGCGCGACGCCCTCGCCCGCACCCAACGCGAGGTCGTCGCCCTGATCAAGCGCAGCCAGCCCGCGATCACTCCGCCGCCCGCGTCCGTCACGCCCCGGGACAGGGCCGACGACCACTCCCTGAACACGGTGACGAGCGACCCGCGGATCCCCTACGACCCGCAGGAGATGCCTTCCCCGGCGAGCGGTGGCGGCACCGCGCGGAAGTCCGGACGCCGCAGCACGACCGTGTCCCGGGCCGCGGCCGATCTCCAGGCCGAGCTGGCCGAGCTGGCCGCCCGGCACCCGAACGCAACCATCGAGATCACCTGGCAGGTCATCGAATGACGGACACCGCCACCGCCGCTCCGGGCGCGGTCCGGCTGAACACCGCGACCGTCACCCAGTACCTGTCCTCGCAGTCCTCCCTCGCCGCCTCCCTGACGGGGGACGGCGGGGGCAGGCGCCGGGCCGTCCTGCTGCGGTCCGCACCCCAGTGGGACGGGCCCGCTGAACTTGCCTGGGGCGACGGCCGTACGGCCGGTGTCGCGGTGGCGCCGTCCCCGCTCGCCGTCCACGAACTCGTCCTCGACCACCTGGCGGGCCGCCGCCCCGGCCCCGCCGTCCTGGTCGTCCTCACCGACCGCGAGCAGCACGAACTCGACCCGGCGATCCTCGCCCGCGTGCACAAGCTGCGCATCGACACGGTCGACAGCTGGGACGTCGTCCGCGAGGCTTTCGGCGCCCGGCAGATAGACCCCCGGCTCAAGGACGTCAACTGGGCCGCCGAGGCACTGCTCGACGCCACCCCGCCCGGCGGCTGGTCGGCCGTGCCCGGCGGCTGGCTGTCCCGCCAGTACGCCCTCACCGCGCTCGCCCAGCGCCGCCTGCGCCTGGGCCGCTACGACACCGACAGCGCGGTCGCCCCCGCGCAGCGGCCCGGTGACGAACGGCTCGACGCGCAGGCCCTGCTGGACTGGTCCACGCGCGCGGGCGGCCCCGAACGGCTCCTCGGGCTGCGTGGCCCCGAACGGACCGGGCTCGCCGCCTTCCTCGCCGAGGACGACCAGGCCGGACTCGCCGGGCGCGCCCTGCTCGCACTCGTCGACGCCGAACGCGGAGCCGACGCGGTCGCCTTCGGCCTGGTGTGCGCGGCCCTGTGGGAGCACGCCGAGCCCGCCCCCGAGACATATCAGGCCCGCGGCCGGGCCGAGCGCTACTTCGGAGACCGGCCGCCGGCCATCGGTGACCAGCTCGACACGCTGGTGTCCGTCTTCGGCCGGGCCGCCGAGAAGTACGTCGTCGCCCTGCTCGCCACCGGCCACCGGACCGTCGGCACGACGGATCCGGACCGGGCGCGCGAGGCCCGCCGCCTGACCGGCATCGTCCTCGACCGGGCGGCGGCCCTGGCCCGGCAGTTCGGCGCGGAGAAGGCCGTCGAGTCCAGCCCGGTGATGACCGGTGGGCTGGAGGCGCGGTTCACCGCCGTAGGACATGCTCTCGCCGTTGCCACCGACACGGACACGGGCGTGGTGGCGGACGCCGTGCGGCACCTGGCGAATCATGAACTCGCCGGTGACCCGGGGGAGTCCGCCCGTATCGAACGGGCCCGGATGGGCCAGCGGCTCGCCCGCTGGCTGGCCACCGAACCGCCCGTCGAGTCACGCACCGTGGGCGACGCCATAAAACGGCACGTCGCCGAGACCGGCTGGGTCGACCTGGCCCTCGAACACATCGAGGCCGGCGGCGACCCCGACCTGGTGCTCAAGGCGGCCTACGACGCTCTCGGCACGCGGGTCCGTGAGCGGCGCCGCGCGATCGACGCCTCCTTCGCCCGTGCACTCGCCGTCTGGACCGAGTCCGGCACCCAGCCCGGCTCGATGCTGGCCGTGGAGACCTTCCTCGACCAGGTCGTGAAGCCCGTCGTCCACCACGGCGAGGGACGGCGCGTGCTGCTCCTCGTCCTCGACGGCATGAGCGCCGCCATCGGCAACGAACTCGCCGAGGAACTGCGCCGTACCTGGGCCGAGTTCGACCCGCTGCCCCATGGCGGGCCGCAGCGTCGCGCCATGGCTGCCGCACTGCCCACCCTGACCGCCGTCTCCCGCACCTCCCTGTTCGCGGGTCGGCTGATGAAGGGCACCCAGGCCGACGAGAAGCGGTTGTTCCCCGCACACAAGCTGTGGGGCGGTGCTCCGGCCGCCGTTTTCCACAAGGACGACCTGCGCGCCGAGCAGGCCGGGGACACCTTCGGTCCCGCACTGACTGAGGCGCTCACCGACGGCAAGACGCACGTCGCGGTCGTCCTCAACACCATCGACGACCGGCTCGCCAAGGAGCAGAAGCTCGGCGACGGCGCCTGGCACGTCGATCATGTCGCCGGGCTTCGTGACTTGTTGCGGGTGGCTGCCGCCCAGGGCATGGCGGTCGTCCTCACCAGCGATCACGGGCACGTGGTCGACCGGCATGGCGTGAGGGTGGAGGTGGCGGAACCGCCGTCCGCCCGGCATCGCCTGCCCGGCGGCGGTCCGCTCGCCGAGCAGGAGATCACGCTGTCCGGTCACCGGGTCGTCTGGCCCGAGCCCGGCGCGACGATCGTCGCCCTGTGGGACGCGGACTCCCGCTACACCGCCCTCAAGGCCGGCTACCACGGCGGCGCGTCGCTCGCCGAGTTCACCATTCCGGTGCTCGCGTTCCTGCCGTTCGGTGCGGAACCGCCCGAGGGATGGCGGGAGTTGGGGGAGCAGCGGCCGGAGTGGTGGTCCACCGTCACGCGGACCGCTGATCCTGTCGCGGCCCGTCCGGTGGCCCCGGCCGCTGTCCCGGCGAAGAGGACGGCGGCCAAGCCGAAGAAGGAACAGGCCGAGCTCGCGAAGACCCACGACGCCCTCTTCGACGTGGCCGTCACGGCGGGGGGCGACGACACGCTCGTCACTGCCACGCTGGTCTCCCCGGACGAGACCCTGGTCAACGGCCTCCTCGCCTCGGAGACCTACCAGGCCCAGCTCGGACTCCTGGCCCGCAAGCCGCCGCAGGAACAGATCAGGAAGGCGCTCGCGACCCTCGTCGACACGGGCACCCTCCCGGTCACCGCCCTTGCCCAGCGCGTCGGCCTGCCACCCACACGGGGCGACGGCTTCGCGGCCGTCCTACGGCAACTTCTCAACTACGACGGGGTCCAGGTCCTGGAAACCCTCCCCGACGGCCGCACACTTCGGCTGCACACGGCCCTGCTGAAGGACCAGTTCGAGCTGAGGTAGAGGTGGGGCGGTTCGCTCGCTTATGCCTGCCTGACATAGGCGGCGAAGGCGCTCCACTGCTCTGCGGAGAAGGTGAGTGCGGCACTCGCCGCCCGGGGAATCCCGTACGGCTCGGAGGCATCGCACGCCGCCGTGGCCGTCACGGCGGAACTGGCGGCGAACGCGGTCACGCACGGCCGGCTGCCCGGCCGGGACTTCAGGCTGTCACTGGTACGACTCCCGGACGGCGTTCGTACCGAGGTCACGGACACCCGCCCGGACCGCCTCCCGAAGACGGCAGCCACGCCCACCGCCCCCGACGCACTGAAGTCGGAGACGAGTCGGGGCCTGCTCCTCGTCGCCGCGTACGCCGACACGTGGGGCTGCCAGACGCGAGACGCCCACACGGAAACCGTGTGGGCGGAGATCACGCATTCATCGTGACCGGACGGTCCGGCGGGCACCGCGCGATCAGGAGACGAACGCCCGCAGCAGCGCGGCGAAGGCGGTCAGCTCCTCGATCATCTGCTTCGGGAGCGGCTTCTCGTCGAAGTGGGCGATCCGGTTACGGATGTCCTTCACCCGCTCCAAGCGGCCGATGAACTGCTCCCGGGGCATGTTCGGCCACTTCAGGGCCTCCCAGTTGAGATCGGCCCGCTCGGCGAGCGACTGCTTCGTCTGGTCTCCGTCCAGGAGCCTCAGGTAGTCGCCGAACATCAGGTCCGACACCTGGCCGGTGCGGTGCTCGGGCTTCTTGTTCGTCTGGACGGCTTTGACGGACTCCTCGTCCAGGGCCGCGCCCAGACAGCGGCGCAGCAGGGACTCGATCTCCCCGACGATGAAGAAGGGCCGCGCCGACCCTTCGAAGCGCTCCGTGACGTCCGCGGCGGTGACGATGCCCGACAGACAGCCGTCGTCGCCGCGCACGAGCAGGTAACCGTGCTCCTTGACCACCGGGAGGGCCGCGAAGAGCTCCTGGCGCGCGTCCGCGACCGGCAGGGAGTCCTTCTCCATGGCGTTCTCCAGCGTGGCGGGCTTGCCCGCCTCGTACATCCTGGCCACCGAACCCCAGGTGATCACGCCGTGGATCTGCGCCAGGCCGGTGGTCACCGGCACCTGGGAGAAACTCTCGGTACGCATCAGGAAGGTGGCGTGAGCCAGGGAGTTCCCGAGGGTGACGCCGCGCACGCCCCGCTTGGCCGACGGGATGTCACCGAGCAGCAGCCGCTGGGGAAGCGAGGGGAGCGCCTCGTCCGCCTCATCCCCGGCGTCGCTCCCGACGGGCCCTGCCTGCGCGGGGACGGAGGCGATGGGGACCACGTCGACACTGCTGCGCAGTCCGCAGACCGCGAAGTCCGGCAGTGTCGTCAGTCCCGAGTCCGCCAGCGCCTGCGAGATCAGGTGCACCGTACGGTGGTCGCGGACCCGTACCTGGAACAGGTCGAGGATCCCCTGCACGGGCACGGTGCTGCCCTTGAGCGCTGCGAGTTCCTTCTCGCTGGGCCTGGTGGTCATCGGGCGTCGCCCTCCGAGGAGTCGCGGAGCATGGTGCGCTTGCCCATGGCGGACTGCACCAGGTCCTGCAACTGCCGGGAGCGGTCGGTGTAGAAGCGCTTGTAGTCGCTCTCGCGCAGCGCCTCCGGATCGACCAGGTGGGTGGCGATCACGTCGTCGAACCACTCGGGGCGCATGTCGGAGGCGGCGATCAGAGTGGAGAGGTAGGACGACGGTGCCCCCAGCATGTCCATCGTGGCGCGGTAGGACAGCGGGGTCTTGTTCACGATCGAGCTCGTCGGCAGGCCCTGGCTGTTGCCCCGGCGGAACCAGGCCTTGGGGAAGATCTGCCGGACGTCCACGCTGTACTCGTCGAGCCGACCTGGGCTGAGCGGGGCGTCGGTGTAGTGCCAGTCGACCGCACCCTGTTTGATCAGCAGGGCGTAGATCCCCTTGTAGGCGGCGCTGTTGCGGGTGGTCAGGGTGTCGAGCCGCTCGGTGAAGAAGAAGGCGTCCGTGACCGTGTCGGGTGCGTGGTCCTCCTGCCGGATCCAGCCGACGAGCTGCTCGACGTCCCGGGTGAAGCGCGTCTCGGTCGACCCGCCGTACATCTCACCCAGTACTCCGCACCAGTACCACTGCTCGATCTTCTCCTCCGGGCCCAGGCCCTCCGTTTTGTCGCCGAGAATGGCGCGGACGGCCGCGAGCGGGACAAGCTGCGTCTTGTACGGAAGGTCGTTGTGCCGGACGATGCACTGCCGCTCCAGGAAGTCACCCACCCAGGCGAAGGCCTCGGCCAGTTCGGGCGCCAGGCGGACGAAGTCGGCCAGCGGAAGGTCCAGCAGGTCGCGCCGCTTGCATGAGACCGCGGCCCCGACACCCGCCTCCTTGCGCTCCCAGGTGCGTACCAGGGCGATGGCCTGCAGGAAGTCGATGCTGCTCAGGCCATTCTCGAGCCCGCTCTCCAGCCGGCCGAAGACCGGGTACTTCGACGCCAGCGTCTGCTTGATGTCCCGCCACACCTCGGGAAGTTGGTAGTAATCCCCGGTCCGTTCCACGTACTCGGGGTCGCCCGCGTAGGTGGCGGTGAGCAGTTCGAAGACGTTCAGGGGCACGCCGCCGGTGTTGACGCGCTCGAACACCGCGCAGACGGCGTCCATGGAGGTGGAGGCGCCCAGCCGGATCATCGGGACCTGGAAGGCGCGGACCTGCTGGAGGACCAGCTCGTCGAACTGGCCCCAGCGGTCCCAGTTCCGGTCCTCGTCCGCCTTGATGTAGCCCTTCTTCCACTGGTTGACGCGCTGGGCATCGAAGACGAGGTGCAGCGGGAAGAGGCCCGCCGCGCACTCGGCCTCCTCGGTTCGCAGATCCAGTACCACCGTGCGGTTGAAGTCGGTGCGCAACACCTTGTCCGCCGGGACGGACAGGATCGCCTCGTCGCGGTCGGCGGACGGTCCGACGGCCTTCTCGATGTCGACGTAGTACCAGCGCTCGATGGGCTTGCCGCGGGAGTCGGACGTCTCCACCGGGGCGTCCAGCCACAGTGCCTGGAAGAGGGAGGTGAGGCGCTGCTGTCCGTCCAGCAGCAGGAGATCCGCCTTCGGATCGCCCTCGGGGCGGGCCCCCGTGAGCGTGCGGGAACGGAAGCGGGTGGCACCACCGGTCTGCAGCGTCATCACCACACCGAGCGGGTAGTCCAGCGTCACTGTTGCGATGATCGCCCTGATCCGGTCGTCGTCCCACTTCCAGTTCCGCTGGAAGTCGGGCAGTTGTAACGCCCCGGAGGCGACATCCGCGAGTACGTCCCTGAGCTTTAGATTGTCCAGTGCCGCCATGTGTCTCTCTTCTCACCCTGCCGCACGTACGGAGAGTGATTCCAGCAGCGCTCTGCGGTGACCGTCAACCTGTTCGCCGAAGAACGAGATCATCGCGAGCACCGTCCAGCTGAGGTTTCGAGCTCAGGGCTTCGAAGAGAGCGGCAGCGGGCTCGCTGCAGCCAGTGGCGAATGCTGCGAAGAGGGGCGGCCCGCTTTCCAGCAGGCCGCCCTTGAAGGCGCTACGCGTTGCGCTTCACGTGGTTGAGCACGTTCATCCCCGCGCTGAGGACGGCGATGAACGCACCACCGCTGCTCGTGAGAGTCGCCAACGGGCTGACATCGAACGCCATCGTCGTGACGGCAGTGCCGAGAGAGACCACACCGGAGACGAGAGTGACGATGGTGATGTCACGCGCCGGGTGGTGGCACGCCTGATGGGTCGAGTTGGTCGACACCGTTCCTCCATTGACTTGTTGGCTCGCTTGCGGGAAGAGGGCACGACTCACCGAGGTGAGTGGTCCTTCCCAGCGATGCGCGTACGAGCTCTACGGAGCCCGCAACCAGCAGGTTGCTGATATGTGCGCGCATGAAGAGCGAGTCAATGAGTCCCCCGGGAACGCGGTGTCGGTCTGCGGAGCAATTGTGCCGCCCCCAGTGTTACTGCGCGGACAGTTCCGGAGGTATGGCCGAATACCACCGGTGTGTTGTCCGACTGCGGCCTCCACTTGAGCGGTGACTCGGCCGCGGAAACTCGTAGGTCTGTATCCGGCACCGTACGGCAGCGCTCAAAGCAGAGTGTCGGCGTAGCCCGGCCCTGCCTTTTTGGATCATGCGAGGCAGGGGGGCGGGGGGTTGGCTGTGAGCGGGGCGGCGGCGCCGTGTAGGCAGGCGGCGCTGAAGACTCGGCCGGTCGCCGGAGACGACTGCGCAGGCGCAGATCAGCAGCAAGCCGACCAGGGGTTACCACCGCCCGCGACGCGAACGCGGGTCGGTACGCGCTGGAGGTGGACATGCAGACGGCCGTCATCCTGCTGGTCGGGGGCCAGTTTCACCAGGACGGCAGGGATCCGGGGGATCGGAGTGGTAGGCACGGGACCGCAATGTGACTAGTTGACGTAGACACCCTGGTGATCACTGGGCTCGCGCCTGCGCCTTGCCGCACCAACTCCTACTGAACACAGGCAATCTACGCGGTCCCGAGACTTGCAACCGCCCTGCCGTCGGCCACGGTGCTGACACCACGTGAGTGCGAGCACGCCTGCACCTACGCGGGCAGCGCGGGGAACAAGACCACCGAGCCGTCCTTGTCGCGGGCGATCTCGATCGCCACGTCCGTCGTGGAGCCGTTGGCCATCACGCCGTCGCCCAGCCTGTGGAGCCGGTTCGCCGCGCGCATCAGGCGGTCGACTTCACCGGTCGTGAAGACGGGCCGCAGATCTTGCGTCCGCTCGCGCTCGGCTCACCGGATCATCGGCGGGCGTCGACGAGAATCAGGACGCTGATCGGCCAGTCTTCCCGCGCCGTCGTGCAAGGACGAGGGCCCTGATCACTTCTTGGACTTCTGGAGTCTGGCGGCGGGGATGCGCTTCTTGCCCATCTCGATGATCAAGCCGGCGGCCTTGAACGTGAGGTTGAGGGCGACTGTCTCGGGGACCTGCTGGTCGGGGCCGAGATGTCCGGTGATGTAGTCGCCCATCCGGACATCCGGGTCCAGGCGTTTGAGGACCATGTAGGCGATGGACTCGGCCTCGACCTCGTTGCGTGCACGGACCTTCACGGCATCCTCGTCCAAGAGAGGCCGCACGTACCGGTCGGGCCAGGTTTCCCCGGGGCCTGCGCCGAGGTGTCCGCAGAACAGATGGCCGAGCTCGTGGGCGAGCGTGGCGTAGCGGTCCAGCAGAGGCAGGTTCCGGTTGACCTCGATCTCGAACAACGTCGGGTATGTCTCCGGTCGGTCCCCAGTCCTGCTGCCGGGACGCTCGACGGAACTGCCGGACCTGCTGCGGTACGTGCGTCCGCATGAGGAGGCCCCGTGGTCGACCAGGGTGAGCCGGATCCCCAGGGGTGCGAGGTTCGTCTCGGTGTGGTGCCAGACCTCGGCGACTTCCTTTTCCCCGGCTCTGGAGGACACCGATACCGGGGCGGTGATCCTCTTGGGCAGAGGCAGGGCCCCGGGCAGGGCTTCGGTGTCCCCGACGTCGTACACGAGCACGTAGGGCCCACGGGGCTGGAAGATCAGCAGAGGCTGGGCACCGGGCTTGAGCACCCTCCGGTACTTCGACAACCACTCCGAGGAGGACAGGACGTAGCGTGCCCCCGGCTTCTGGATATGGACCACCATCGCGTTGAACGGCGCGTACCGCTTGAACCGACCGACGAATTCCAGCATCTGCAGGTAGTCCGAGGACGAGCGATAGCGCTGGGCGCCGCGGACGAGGTCGTCGATCGAGGCCTTGGCCAGGTCTGCCTGGAAGACCTCGACCTCCTCGTCCCAGGGCAGATCGAGTCCATGCTGCACACTCACCGGTTCCTCGGGGTCGAGGGGAATCTCGCGCAGCCGCTTCCAGTCCGCGAGTTGTCCATCGGCCCAGCCGGGCTCGACCATGTGCGCGAACGACAGCAGCCCGGTCACATGGGCGTCCAGCTCGGCCAAATCCTTGAACTTCTGGTGACGGCGGTGCTGCTCGATACCGAACGCCGCGGCCCCTCGCACATGCTTGGTGATGCGGCGCTTGTGCTCGCGTGTCAGGCGAGGAGCTGAACCTTCGACGAGGATGCCCAGCACGCTGCGGCGCGCACCGGGACGGGCCACATAGGTCTTCTTCGTGTTGAGCTTCATGCCGAGCGGTTCCAGGGCCTTCTTCACCCCGGCCACGAGACGGTCGACGTCGTCGTGGTGAACGAGCGCACGGCTCGAGAAGTACAGGTCGTCGCTGTATCGGGTGTAGCGGAACCCCAAGGACTCAGCTTGGTGGGTGACGACCTCGTCGACGTCGCGCATGACGATGTTCGACAGGTACCCGCTTGTGGGGGCGCCCTGTGGAAGGAACCCCTCGCGGGTGTGCTTGTGGATTAGGTTGGGCCGGCGGACGGAGAAGTTCTGTCCGGTGGCCTCCAGGCGCACGATGCGATGCCCCGTGCCACGGTTCGTCCAGGTGTGGTTCGGCTCAGGCGGCGACACGGTGACCAGCCGGGCCGTAGTGTACGTGCCCAGGGTGCGGCCGGTACGACGCAGGACGATTTCCCGGTGGCCCTCGTCGTTCTCCGCAAGATCGATCCGGTATCCGCGCTCCGTCGGGTGAGCCCAGGCGTCCTTCAGAGCGGCGTGGACGTGCCGTTCTCGGATACTCGCGAAGAAGTCGGCGATGTCCAGGCGGATCACGGTGTGGGCTCGCAGATGGACGGCGGCGCAGTCCACGACCGAGCGGCCGCGTCGGTAGGCGAACGCTGCAGGGTGCGGCTGAAAGCCGGCTGGCAGAGTCTCCAGGCGGGCCAGGATTTCCTGCTGCATCTCGGACAACCGCGGGACCGGAGCGTGCAGGGTCCGCAGTCCGCCGCGGCGCTTGGGTATTCGGTGCTCGGTGTAGGGGTAGATCGAGCCGCGTACCACCGCCTCAAGGAACTGGTCCGGGGTGAGATCCGCGAAGTCGTCTGTCGTCGTCACCGAACCGTCTCGTCCCTGCCTGTGAGACGCAGTCGGCGAGCCTCACCTTGAGTGTGGTTTTTCCAAGCCCGACAGGCGGGCGGTCCGCTGTATCCCTCCGCCGCCCTGTGCAAGCACAGGGACCGATCCCCAGCACCCGGTGTGATCAGCACCAGGTGCCCCAGACCGGAGGGCCCATCGCAAGGGATGGGTTCCTGAGACCCGCCGACTGCGTTGAGCCGGATCGTAACCTCCCTGCAGGTCGAACTCACAGGCAGGTCGCCTGATGGCACGCCGTACTACGGTGCTCCGCACGCTGCTTGGCAGCACGACACGGCTGCGGCGTCGGCCTGCACGTGATCGTCCCGAACGGTGAGGGTGGCAGCGCGGACGGCAACACACTCTGACTTATGATCATTAACCGGACATCATGATTCCTCGCCGAGGCCCTGATGTGCAGGGAGATGGAACACTGGTCCCCGTGAGCACCACCGGATCAAGGCGCCCCGCCCAGGTCAGCGCCGCCCGCCGCCGTACCGTCATCGACGCCCTGCGCCGTGGCGCCGTACCCGAGAGCGGGCTGGACCTGCTCGCCACCGGGCTGGACCGGTTCGAGACGGCGCTCGACGGGGAACTGGACGCGGTCGCCTCCGGCGGGTCTGTATTCAAGGCAGTGCGCGGTGAGTATGGGTCCGGCAAGACGTTCTTGACCCGGTGGCTGGGGGAGCGGGCCAAGCGGCGCAACTTCGCCGTGGCCGAGATCCAGATCTCCGAGAACGAGACCCCGCTGCACAAGCTGGAGACCGTCTACCGGCGGCTCACCGAGCGGCTCACCACGCCCAGCTTCCCGCCCAGCGCGCTGCGGCCGGTCGTGGACGCCTGGTTCTACGCGCTGGAGGAGGACACCCTCGCCGCCGGCGCGACCGAGGAGGAGCTGCCGGAAGAGGTCGAGAAGCTCCTCGTCGCCCGGCTCGCCGAGGTGTCCCGGCACGCGCCGTCCTTCGCCACCGCGCTGCGCGGCTACCGGGCGGCGCTCGCCGAGGGAGACGAGGCCACCGCCGCCGCCGTGCTCGCCTGGCTGGGCGGCCAGCCGCACGTGGCCGCCGCGGCACGCCGGTCGGCGGGAGTGCGCGGCGACCTCGACCACTTCGGCGCGCTCGGCTTCCTGCAGGGCCTACTCACCGTGCTCCGCGACTCCGGGCACACCGGCCTCTTCGTCGTCCTCGACGAGGTGGAGACCCTCCAGAGGGTCCGCTCCGACGCCCGCGACAAGGCGCTCAACGCGCTGCGGCAACTCATCGACGAGGTTCACTCCGGGCGCTTCCCCGGTCTGTACCTCGTCATCACCGGCACGCCGGCCTTCTACGACGGCCAGCAGGGCGTCCAGCGCCTGGCCCCGCTCGCCCAGCGGCTCGCCACCGACTTCACCACCGACACTCGTTTCGACAACCCCCGCGCGGTACAGATCCGGCTGCCCGGCTTCACTCAGGAGTCCCTGGTCGGCCTCGGCGTCACCATCAGGGACCTGTACACGGACGCCGCATCGTCGTCCGAGCGTGTGCGGACCGTCGTCGACGACTCCTACGTCGCGGACCTCGCGCGGGCCGTCGGGGGAGCGCTGGGCGGGAAGGTCGGAGTGGCGCCCAGGCTGTTCCTGAAGAAGCTCGTCGGGGATGTCCTCGACCGCGTGGACCAGTTCGACGACTTCGACCCCCGAAAGCATTACAAGCTGACCGTCGCGAGCAGCGAGCTCACCGACGTGGAGCGGAACCTGGCCGCCACGGTCACCGGCGGTTCCGCGTCCGCCGATGACATCGATCTGGAGTTGTGATGGCGGACGCCGATAGCTCGACCGGGGCAGACTCGGCCGAAGGAGGGGCCGACGTATTGGACCGGCTCGACCCCGTCGTCCTGCACCACATCGTCAACACCCTCGGCTGGCGCGACCTGCGCCCTCTCCAGCGGGCGGCGATCACTCCGCTCATGGAGGGCGAGGACACTGTTCTCCTGGCACCGACGGCCGGCGGCAAGACCGAGGCGGCCTGCTTCCCGCTGCTGTCCGCGATGGCCGAACAGCGGTGGACCGGCACCTCGGTGCTGTACCTGTGCCCCCTCAAGGCGCTCCTCAACAACCTGGTCGGTCGCGTCGACACCTACGCCCAGTGGCTGGGGCGGCGCGCAGCGCTCTGGCACGGTGACACCAAGGAGTCGCAGCGGCAGCGCATCCGCACTGAGGCGCCGGACATCCTGCTGACCACGCCCGAGTCGCTCGAGGCGATGCTGATCGGCGTCAAGACCGACCACGCACGGCTGCTGGGCAGTGTGCGGGCCGTCGTCGTCGACGAGGTGCACGCCTTCGCCGGCGACGACCGCGGCTGGCATCTGCTGGCCGTACTGGAACGGCTCGAACGGGTCACCGGCCGACCCATCCAGCGCATCGGCCTGTCCGCGACGGTCGGCAACCCGGAGCAGTTGCTGCGCTGGCTGCAGGGAGCCAGCGCGGGAAGCCGAACCGGACGCGTCGTCGCCCCGGGGGTGATGCTGCCCGCTTCAGGTGGGATGGGCGACGCCCAGAAGACCGCTGCTGAGCAGCTTCCCCGTCCCGCGGGCGAGGTGGAGCTGGACTACGTGGGCTCCCTCGACAACGCCGCCAAGCTCATCGCCGCCCTGCACCGGGGCGAGAAACGCCTCGTCTTCTGCGACTCGCGCCGCCAGGTCGAGGAACTGGGCGCTGCGCTGCGGGCCCGCGAGGTGAGCGTCTTCCTGTCCCACGCCTCCCTCTCCGTCGACGAACGCACCCGCTCCGAGCAGGCGTTCGCCGAAGCGCGCGACTGCGTCATCGTCTCCACGTCCACCCTTGAACTCGGCATCGACGTAGGCGACCTGGACCGCGTCATCCAAATCGACTCACCGTCCTCCGTTGCCTCCTTCCTGCAGCGCATCGGGCGCACCGGCAGGCGCGCCGGCACCGTACGCAACTGCCTGTTCCTCACCACCCGCAAGGACACCCTGCTCCAAGCGGCCGGGCTGCTGTTGCTGTGGTCACGCGGTTGGGTCGAACCGGTCGTCCCACCGCCTGAGCCTCGCCACCTCGTGGCGCAGCAGCTCCTCGCCGTCACCCTGCAACAGCACAAGCTCGGCGACCAGATGTGGGACCGGCAGTGGAACGGCCTTCCTCCCTTCGACCGGTCCGCCGCCCCGATACTGCGCTTCCTCACCGAAAAGGGCTTCCTCGACAGCGACGGCGGCCTGCTGTTCGTTGGACCAGAGGCAGAACGCCGTTTCGGTAAGCGGCACTTCATCGAGCTCACGGCGTCGTTCACGGCACCTCCGCAGTTCACCGTGCTATCCGGACGAACCGAGATCGGTCGCACTGACCCGAGCGTGCTGACTGAAGAACGCCCCGGACCGCGGCGCCTACTGCTCGGCGGACGCAGCTGGCAGGTCACCTACATCGACTGGCTGCGCAAACGGGTCTTCGTCGAACCCGCAGACGGCGGCGGCATCGCGAAGTGGATGAACGGTGGCATCGCTGGGCTTACCTACACCCTCACACGCGCCATGCGCGAGGTCCTGCTCGGTGAGGACCCACCCGTGTCGCTCACCCGCCGCGCCGAGACATGCCTCGCCGAACAGCGCGAGAATGACGGACCCGACACCGTGCACCCGGGCGGCACACTGATCACGCGCGTCGGCAGAGACGTGCGCTGGTGGACCTGGGCCGGCTACCGCGCCAACGCCACCCTCGCCGCCACCCTCGAGTCGGTCGTCGACCCGTTGCAGCGCCCCGCCGACTGCTGGCTGCGCCTACGCGAGGACCTCACTCCGGCCGACTGGCGCACGGCCCGCGAGAACGCAGGCGAGAGCCTGGTCCTGCCCGACGTGGACCCTCGGGCGGTACGCGGCCTGAAATTCTCCGCTGCCCTCCCGGAACGCCTCGCCGTCGCAACGGTCGCGGCCCGGCTCGCGGACTTCGCAGGAACCCGCTTGGTGCTCGGCGAACCTGTACGTTTTCAGCACGGCGGCTGAACCGGACGATACCGTGTGAACAGGGGGCAGCGTCGTGCTTCCCTTGTACGCTGCCAATTCACGGACAAGTCGTCCCTGACGGACCATCGACATGATCCCCAGGCAGGTGCGACACCGCGCCTCGAGTGGCCTCAGGCGGCATCGCCGCAGGTGAGAGGCTTCGCGCGCGTAGCAAGGAGACGGTCTTCGATGACCCCGGCCACCTTTGGGTTCGACGAAGAGGACACCCGCAAGGTTCAGACCGCCGTACGGGGCGGTCCTGACAGCGGGATCCCTCAGTTCCTCCCCTACGAGAAACAAGCCGCAAGCCGGCTGCGCGAAGAGTACGGCTCCAACGCCTTCAGCTGCGGTGTCCTCCTCGGAGGGTGCGGCAAACTGCTGACCCTGCGTGCCTGTGACGACAAGAAGTCACACTTCGCGCACCGTCCGCCCGTGCGCTGCAACCGCACCGCGCGGGGCGAGAGCAGCGCCGACCACCTCTATATCGGTGAGGCCATCAGCAGGTGGCTCCGCAAACAGGGCCAGCCGAACGTCAGCGTGCAGTACGTCAAGCAGGGGAACGCCCGCAGCGACGCGATCGAGATCCGCTTCGGATCGAAGAAGAAGCGCCGTCTGATTCATGTCCAGATGGCCCGGCGCGCGTTCAAGGAGTGGCAGAGCGACGGGGAACTGCTCGCCGCTCCGGCCGGTAAACCGCCCACCGTCCGCATGTACGGGCCGGACAGCCAGCTCGCCCCGTACGAACTCGAGGCCACTGGGCATGCCCTGCGCTTCCGGTGCGAGACCGCGAACGGCACCCGCGTCGTGCACATCGGGACGCACCTTCCCGGCCACCGGGTCGAATGGACGACTCTTGACCAGTGCCGGCTCGTCCACGCCGGGATCGTCACTCCGTGGCTGAAGGAGAGCCCGTACGGGGTGCAACCCAAGGACGTGGCGGCGCCGGGCACTGCCACGGGACCCGGCACTGGAGAGCGGAAACCGGTCCCGAGCGTCACAGCAGCCGCCCCGGCCGGTCCGGTTCTTCCTCTCATGCCGGGAAAGGTCGCCTTCACAGGCGCCGCGCTGGTGTCCGAGGAAAACGGCCGCCGTATCTACGACGCGGACGCACAGCCCATCGGATCAGCCATGTTCCGTGCCCGGATCTCTTTGCCGACCTCGGCCATGGCTCCGAGGCCCGACCACGTGTATGCGTTGACCGAACGAGCGGCCGTGCTCAGCGGGCCGCAGGGCACCGGTCCCGCGTCGCCGTGGGCCCTGCGTGCCGAGGGGTTCGTTCGCATCCCCGCCACGAAGGCGGCGGAATGGGAGCTGCTCGATCCATCCAGTCACATCGCCGCACAGGACGCTTCCCCCGCCGGGGCGGCGACCGCTGTCCCGAAGCGGAATGCCGCACCGGCGCCGGAGGCGGCCACCGACGAGGCACCGGCAGCACCCGTTGCCGCACCCATGGCGCCCGTCTCCTCCCCGGACGGCCGTCTCGTCGGCGGGCTGAGCCGCGCCCTGCTGAAGACGGCCCGCGAAGGCTCCACCATCACCTGGCACGAACTGCTCGAGCAGGCCGGGGTGAACGCCCAAAGTGTCAGTCAGGCACGTCAGATGCGCCTCCTCACCGCAGTCGACGCGCCGCACGCCAAAGCGCGCAGGCCGTTGCTGTCCAGTCTGATCACCTTCTCCAGACAGGCACAGCCGAATGATGTGCCGCCTCCCTTCTTCCGCCAGGTACTCCTGGCTCTCGGCTGGCCTCACTGGACCGACGCGGCACGAGCGGCCGACATCTGGAGGGAGCACCGGCAACGTCTTCATCGCGCACACCGCGCGCTCCCCGGACGGCACGCGGCGTCGGAGGGCAGGCCCGAGTCCTCCGGCCTGCCAACGGCACGAGAAGGAGAGAGACCCCAGGCACGTCTCCTCGCCATCCTCCGGCACCTCGACGCGGTAGGCGACGAACTCTCGTTCGTGGACCTCTACCGGCTTCTGGAAGAGGCGGACCGCCTGGTGTCGCGGATCGGGGAGCCCTTCCTGCCGGGCACGAGCAAGGAGCGACTGCACCACTGGCGCACCGTCTTCCGCGGGCGCAGAGGAGCACCGTCCGATCGGAGCCGGGAGAACCAGGAAGGGGCGGAACCGGCCAAGGCTTCCGACATAGCGGCGCGTGTGGTCTTCGATCGGATGGCCGACGAGTTCCGTGCCGCCCGCGAGGCCGGTGATCTCATGCGGGCGAAGCAGGTCCGCAGCGACATGGGACCCGTCTACGCCCTGCGTCTCTCACTCAAAGACCGCGAGGCGGTCACGGGCCTGATGCGTGACTTCAAGCAATGGGTGCGCGACCAGGAGCGGAAGTCTCCGGCTGATCCCTCGCTGCAGGCCATCCGGGCCATCATCCAGGACCTCGGAACGCGCAGACGTGCACTGACCACGGCCGAACTCGCGTCTGCCCTTGAGGAGATTGACCGACTGCGTCGCCGCCGCTCCAAAGACCTGCCGAAGTCGGAAAGGCAAGCGCTGGTTCGCTGGCATAACAACCTCCGGCATCGGCGGCAGGTGGAGGGGAGCGGTGATGCCGGCTTGCCGATCGACAGGGTGACGCACCCCGCCGATGGCGGAGACAGAGCGCCTGGAAAACTACCCATGGACGTCCTTCGTCCTCTCGCCGTCCGGGTACGCGCCGTTCTTCAGGACGTGGCACGTGCCGGAACCACCGTCACTTGGGGAGACTTGCGCCGTCGCCTGGGCGGGGAGCTGCCCCACCTTCATCCGGACGACCAGGGAGAGATCCTCGTGATGGTCGACGGTGACACACCCGCGAACGAGCCGTTGCTGTCCGCGCTGGTCGCCGGCGCCGATCTGTCGCCGCACGGCCTCTACCGGCACCTCCGCCACAGTCTGGGCCGAGAGCGCGTACCGGACGTGTCCCTCGAGATGCACTGGCGCATGGACGTCTTCCGGCTCCACCAGCTCTGGCGCCACCGCTGATCATGTGATGGCCACGCCAGCCGGACCGGTTGCGGCTCAAGGCTTGAGACTCGTAGGCGCGCGTCGGCCCGGACCGTGTGCCGGACGGCTGGCCGCCTTCGGGCTGTGCGGCCGGGGCCAACAGGTGCCACTGAGCTCCTCGTCGCGTCCTGCCCGCTATATGGGCTCTCTCACAAGCTGCGTGCCTCTGGCGAACGGTTCACTGCGTGGATGTGGTCTGCTCGGCGTCACGTACGCGGGAGTAGTCGTTTTCCGCCATTGGTGTCGGGAGCCGAATGCACTGTCGGATTCCACGGGTCACCGGCGTGATGTGGTTCTACCCGGTTCGCCCTATTTGGGTAGCTGAACCGGAGAGGCTAATTCCTGCCCGCATGTGAAGGAAATCGACGGGAACCGTGTCGATCTTTGCCCGCTTGCTCTGACAACTTGTGCGAGCCCCGTGGCCGTTGGGGCTCCCGGCGCTTGTCTTCTTGTGGGGGAAAGCCATGCGCACACGTGCCTTCGGCACGTCTCTTCGCCATGCCGGGAAGAGATCAGGATCGGCTGCCGCGGTGGCGGCGGTGACGGTGGCGGCCCTAGCGGCGGCCGTTCTGCCGGCCGCGACGGCGGGTTCGACCCGCTGCAGCGAGAGACGGTTCGCCACCTCCAGGACGGCTCCCAGACCCTGCTCGCCTACACGGCGGCCGGCAACGTGGACTACTACCAGGACCCGGCAGGGACGATCGACTACACCTGGAACGAGGTCAACAAGCTCACCGAGCTGAAGGACCCGCAGGGCGCGGTGACCAAGTACGGGTACAACAACAACGACGTCCGCACCTCCACCACCTACCCCGGCGGCACGGTGCAGAAGGTCGACGTCGACGACTCCAGCCGCCCGAAGTCCATCAAGGTGACCTCCGACCAGGGCACCCTGGTTGACCTCGGCTACACCTACGGCTACGGCACGAACGCTGCCACCGACGGCGCCAAGGTCCGCACCAGCACGGACGGCGTCACCGGGCTGAAGCGCACCTACTCCTACGACGGCGCGGGCCGCTTTTCCTACGCCAAGGAGGAGAAGAACGGCACGATCGCCGACTCCTGGCAGTACTGCTACGACCTGGCCGGCAACCTCACCTCCCAGGGCACCGACCAGGGCTGCCCGCGCGGCACCACCTACACCTACAACGACGCCCAGGAGCCCACCGCCAAGTCCAGCACGAGTGGCAGTTGGTCCTACGACGCCATCGGCAACGAGACCGCCGGCGCCTCCACCGACGACTACACCCGCACCGGCGAGACCTGGACCGACTACTCCCAGACGTCGTCGATCACGGTGAACGGCAAGACGTACGCCGGGCAGTACGGTTCCACCGACCAGAGCGAACGCATCCGCCTCGGTGCACCTACTTCCACAACGGCCCCCTGGGCCTGTCCGCCAAGTCGACCGCCGGTGTGGACATGGGCTTCAACCGCGAGCCCAGGGGCACCCTGAACTCCATGACCGCCGGGGGCAAGAGCTACTACTACCTCACCGACGCCATCGGTTCGGTGACCGGTCTGGCGGACGTCGACGGCAACAAGGTCGACACCTACACCTACAGCCCCCGCGGCGTGCGCATCCTGGCCCAGTCCTCCGAACCGGTCGCCCAGCCCTACCGGTTCGCCGGCAACTACCAGGACCCCACCGGTCTTTACCACCTGAAGGCCCGCTACTACGACGCCAACGTCGGCCGCTTCACCCAGACCGACCCCTCCGGCCAGGAGCAGAACCCCTACCTCTACGCCGAGGGCGACCCCGTCAACCACATCGACCCCAACGGGCTGTGGAGTTGGTCGGTCGGTGGAGACGTGTGCTTCTGGGTCTGCCTGGGTGGTGGATATTCCAAGGACGACTCAGGAAACAGCGGGCCCTATCTGAAGATCGGAGTGGGACTTCCAGGTGTAGGAGGAGGCTTCGAAGGGTTCACAGGCGGAGCGGACGCCGGGCCGTCCGCCTATGGAGGCTGCGCCGCTGGATACGGGACGGTAGGAGCCCAGATCGGGGGACAGGGTGGATCTCCCACGCTCAGCGGCAGTGGTGGGCTGGGAACGTACGCCTCGACTCCCACATGCAGTGGCGGGTTGCAGATCCAATTCTGACGTCCGGCCCGAGTACCCGCGGCCTGTGCTCGCCCCATGACGGGGCGGGCACAGGCGCTGTCCAGAAACAGGAGGCTTAGATGAGGATGTTCCTGTCCGTTTTCGCTATTCTTGCCGGGCTGGGTCTCATTCTTTACAGCAAGAGGTTTGCGCGCGCAGCGGTGAGCCAGGACAACGTGTTCGGCAGGGCGAATGCGTCTGCGGGAAAGGCGGGCGTGCGAATGGGCCCAATGATCATCGGAGTCTTCATGATCATCGTCGGCGTCCTCGCAGCCACAGGCCTTGTCGCTGTCGAATGACGGTCAGACGAGGAATGCAGTAATGACCTGCGTGCTCTCCGCCGTTCTCCTACTCCTTGGCACCATGATGGTCTTGAGAGGCATCGCAAAAAGGTTGGATCTGCGTAGGGCTGGCTGTGGTGTACACCGCATTCGTTTTCGTGGCGATGCGAATCAAGGCGAGCGGGCAACAGTGGAATGCCGCACGGCATTCGAGGAAGTCGTGATCGCGCGAGTGGAGGCACAAGGTAGGTGTGGACAGAATCCGGCTTGACCGTACCCTCGCTGAATGCGCCTACGGGCGTCATTATCACGGCATTTTTCGTGGCGGTCGCCGTCGTCTGTGCCGTCTACTTCCTTCAGCGGAAGTAGACGGTCACTTACACCAAGTATCTTCCTGGCCGCGCAATCTCGGACCGATAATCTCTCGCACCGCCACGTGAGGATGACGCCAAGATGCTGACGATACTGATCGTGGCCGGCGTCGTAGGGGCCCTGTGCGGCGTGGTCGGCGTGGTCCTCACTCAGCGTAAACGAGGCACCTCCGAACCCCCGTGATCAGCGGCGTGAACGCGGGCCATGACGGGGCCAATTGAGGGAAACAGGAGGCACTCACGTGCAGGAACTTCTCCAACTCGCCAATGACCGGCCCGACGGACCTTCCTGGTCCCCGTATCTGGCCGTTGGCCTTTTCGTCCTGGCCGGAATTGTCATGTTCGGCCTGTACGCTCGCAGTCGGCGACGCGGCAAGTAGACAAGCGGCGCAGGTTAGCCATGGCGCGGGCAGGCACCGACGGGGCGGGGTCCGGGCGTTGGCTTCTCAGCCGGGCAGATCAGCGCAGAGGGCGCTCACCTTGTCATGGGCCGCCCCTGCCCCGGCGCCCTTCACGTCGAAGGTCTGCAGACGCCTGGTGATGTCCTGAAAGGCCTTGTCCAGAGCCTCGTAACGGTGGTCCAGTTGGGCCGCGGACTGGGCCGGAGCGGCAGCACCGCCGGCGCGGGCGAAGTAGGCCCTGGAGGTGTCGTCGTCGCTGTACACCTTGCTCAACGCCGGAACCCGTTCCCACGCCTGGCAGGCGGCCGCCGCATCCGCCGCCGCGCTGTCAACGCCGGTCCCGGACGCCGCGCTGTCCGGGCCGGCCCACACGAGCCAGCCGATGCCGATGCCCGCACCGGCGGCGACGACGGCGGCAGCCAACGGCGCGATCCACTGGGAGGGAGCACGACGGCCTGTGACTGGAGTCGGCGAGGTAGAGGGAGGAGGTGGTATCGGAGCAGAGGCAGTCGTCGAAACAACTTCCGTCGATATACGCAGAGACAACGCCAACTCGGTAACCGGCAGTAAGTGAACCACTTCTTTCGCCGAACCATGCTGCCGCTACGACGGCCACTGATCGTGCGCACGCTCATCTCTTCCCCCGGATCGCGCGAATGATCTCCGCGACGGCGGACAGGGCCGCCGCGCGGTGTTCCGAGGCCGTGCCGTCACGGCGACTCGCGCCACGAGCACTGCGGTGACAGCGACAACGGTCATCCCCCGATGGCGGGGTGCTGCCGTGGGGTGAGGATCGGCTTCGCCGGTGCCGGCTGCCTGACGGCCGTTCGTTCCTGTTGGTCGGCGGCCTCCGAGAGCCTGATCGACTGGGTCCGTGCGTCGTCGCCCGCTGTCATCTCGTCGATGAGGGGCGCACGCCCCGCCCAGCATCGAACGGCGACCCGCGCCTTTCTACTCCGGTGGCGTAGGCGTCTCGGCCGTGCGGTACATCGCCTGGACGTCCAGCTCCAGTTGTACGGTCGGGCCGACGACCGCGATGCCGCGGGCCAGCATGGAGCGCCAGTTGAGGGTGAAGTCCTCGCGGTGCAGCTCCGCCTTCGCCAGGGCCGCGCAGCGCAGCTCCTGCTCGTAACCGCCGTTCACCGTACCGAGGTACGTCGTGTCCAGGCCCACGGAGCGGCTGGTGCCGTGCATGGTGAGCGTGCCGTTCAGCGTCCACCTGGAGCCGCCCCGGTAGACGAACCGGTTGCTGGTGAAGTCGATGTACGGGTAGCGCTCGACGTCCAGGAAGTCGGCGGAGCGCAGGTGGTTGTCGCGTGTCTTGTTGCCCGTGGCGATGCTGGATGCGTCGATGCGTACCGAGACCTGGGAGTCGGTCACGTCCGGGGTGACGCGGATGCCGCCGGTGAAGCGGGTGAAGCGGCCGTGGACGTGGGCCATGCCCACGTGCTTGGCGATGAACCGGATCGCGGTGTGCGGCGGGTCGAACAACCAGGTGCCGGGCGGTGGGAGTTCCAGCTGACGGGCGGGCAGCAGCGCGATGCGGACCAGGGGAAGGGTGGCGTCGGCGACTATGTCGACGTTGCTGCGGGCCGGGGTGAGGCCCTCGGCCGAAGCCATCACGCTGTAGGTGCCGGGCGGCAGCGCCGCCATGAAGAGGCCGTACGGGTCGGTGGTGCCGCGGGCGACGACGCGGTGGCTGTCCAGCGCGGTCACCGTGATCTCGGCGCCGGGCATGGGCTGCCCCATGGGATCTACGACCTCGCAGCCGTACGCGCCCGCGCCGGCCGGCAGGGGCACCGCCAGGCCCGGCGCGGCGCCGGAAGCGTCGCGGGAACGCCGACGCCGGAGCAGTCCGAGGGCCATGCTGTTCACCTTTCCTCGCACGTGTCACGACCGGGAGCCCCGCGCCTGAGCCGGCGCCCCGCGGTCGCCAAGATGCGCCTGGGGATGGTTGCAGGCGCGACGATGTCAACTATTCAACGATCATAGGCAGATGGTGTGAGGTCGCTCGTCATCGAGGCCGATGCATGGAGTGGTTGCCTGGTGCGCTGGATCGCCGGGAAGTGCCGTGATCATGGGCCGTACGGTCGTTGCTGACTTCCTTCGCTTTGCATCGGTGCTGTGGTGAACGCCACCCGAAATGGTGCCGTGTTCACGCGCGGTTCGCCGTTCCGTCACGAGGTCCACACGCCCGACGGGCTTCCGGCAGCCGTGTCGCCGGCCGTCCGCCGACTGAACCGGATTCCGATGCCGCGCGTACCTCCGGCGTGGAAGGATCGCTCACTGTGAGCGCTACGGAGATTCATCCAGTCATGTCCGCCATGTCCGCGAGCCGCCCTGTCCGGCGTCCGGCCGTCCTGCACCGGGCCGGCCTACGCCGGACCGCCCTGCGTCGGGCCGGAGCCCTCGTCGCCCTCAGCGCTGTCGGTGTTCTGGCCGCAACCGGTGTCGCGTCCGCGCACGTCACCGTCCACCCTGAGAGCTACGCCAAGGGAGCCACGGACGGTGTGCTGACGTTCCGGGTGCCCAATGAGGAGGACGGCGCCTCCACCAGCAAGGTGCAGGTTTTTCTGCCGACCGACCATCCTGTCCTCGGGGTCCTCGTTCGTCCGCGGGACGGGTGGACGCCGAAGGTGACCACCACCAAGCTGAAAACACCGGTGAAGACCGACGACGGGACCATCACCGAGGCCGTCTCCCAGATCACCTGGACGGGCGGGAAGATCGGGGCGGGGGAGTACGAGGACTTCGACGTCGCCTTCGGGGAACTGCCGCACGACACGGGGCAGTTGACTTTCAAGACGCTGCAGACCTACTCCGACGGCAAGGTGGTCCGGTGGATCGAGGCGCCCAGTGGTGGGGAGGAGGCGGACGATCCGGCGCCCACGCTCAAGCTGACGGAGGGTGGCACGGAGGGCGGCGGAGAGGCCGCCGCCCCCGCGGCTGCGAAGAGCGGGGACAGCGGCAGTGTGAAGGCGGCCGATGGGAGTGATGGCACCGCTCGGGGGCTGGGCATCGGTGGACTCGTCGTAGGAGTGCTGGGGCTGGCCGCTGCCGCCTTCGCCATCGTGCGGGGGCGGTCTGCGAAGACGGACGCGTAGCCCGGACAGGCTCAGCGGCGGATCAGGCCCAGGTCCGTCGCCGTGGCCACCGCGGCCGTGCGGGAGTCGACGCCGAGTTTGGTGTAGGTGCGGGCCAGGTGGGACTTGACGGTGCCTTCGGTGAGGTGGAGCCGCCCGCCGATCGCCTGGTTGGAGAGGCCCTGCGCGACCAGGGTCAGGACCTCCGTCTCGCGCCGGGTCAGGGCTACGGCGGGGGCGCGGAGGCGGTTCATCAGGCGGTCGGCGACGGCCGGGGCCAGCGCGGTGCGCCCGGCGGCGGCCGTGCGTACCGCCGCCGTCAGTTCCTCGGGGTGGGCGTCCTTGAGGAGGTAGCCGGTGGCGCCGGCCTCGATGGCGGGCAGCGTGTCCGCGTCGGAGTCGTAGGTGGTGACGATCAGGACCCGCGGTGCGCCGGGGCGGGCGGTGATGAGGGCGGTGGCCTCGGCGCCGCCCATGCCCCCGCCGAACTGCAGGTCCATCAGGACGACGTCGATGTCGCCCTCGGCGGCACGAGTGACCGCGTCCTCGGCGGTGGCCGCCTCGGCCTTGACGGCGATGCCGGGCTCGGTCTCCAGCACGGCGCGCAGCCCCGCCCGTACCACCGGGTGGTCGTCGGCCAGCAGCAGGCGGATGGGGCCGCCGGACCTGGCGCGGGTGGGGGCGCCGGTTACGTCTGAGCGGGGCGTGCCGGGTACGTCTCGGCCAGGATCGCGGGGTGCGGCCGGGCTGGGGCTGTCGGTCATGAGTGGGCCTCGGGTTCGCCGGCTTCGGGCGCGTGCGCGCGTGGGTTCAGAGGGAGCCGGGCGGACAGGGATGTGCCTTGGCCGGGGGAGGAGCCGATGGTGAGGGTGCCGCCCAGCGCGCGCATGCGGGCCCGCATCGCGGCGAGGCCGAAGCCGCCGTCGTCCGGGTCGGGCGGCGGCAGCAGCGCGGGGGCGAATCCGGTGCCGTCGTCGGCGATGTCCACGGCCACATGGTCGTCGAGGTGGGTGAGGGTGACGTCCGCCGTACCGGCGCCGGCGTGGCGGACGGTGTTGCCGAGTGCGGACTGGGTGAGCCGCAGGAGGGCGACCTCGTGTGCCGTGGGCAGGGCGACTGGGGTGCCGGTGAGGTGGAAGCTGACGGTGAGGGGGTGGCGGGCGGAGGTCGTGGCGCACAGGCGCTCCAGCGCGTCGGCCAGTGTGGTGCCCTCCAGGGCCGGCGGGGTGAGGGCGGCGACGAATCGGCGGGCCTCGGCGAGGTTGTCCACGGCCGCCTGACGAGCCTGGTCCACATGTCGGGCGGCGGCCTCGGGCCGTTCCGGCAGCGCGCGTTCCGCGGCGCGCAGCAGGAGCTGGATGCTGGACAGGCCCTGGGCGAGGGTGTCGTGGATCTCGCGGGCCAGGCGTTCGCGTTCGGCGAGCACCCCGGCGGTGTGCTGGGCCCGGGCCAGGTCGGCGCGCGTGGCGGTCAGTTCCTCGATCAGCCGGCGGCGCTGCTCGCTCTCCCGGTACAGGGCCTGGTACCCCCACACCACGGCGACGGCCACGGCGGCGCCCAGAGCCGGGCCGATCGCCATGGCGACGCTGAAGGCGTGCTGGTGGGCGGCGAAGGCCGTGATCGCCGCGAACGCGGTCGCCACGACCGCGGCCAGCGCCCTCCGGCGCGGCAGCAGGTGGAGCTGGAGGAAGTACAGGGGGAAGGCCAGCCAGACGCCGTCGGCGGACAGGGCCAGCAGTACCAGCCAGACGGCGCCCAGGCAGGCCAGCCATACCGTCGCCGACCGGCGTGACGCGCGTACGCCGGGCAACAGCGGGCCGGCCGCGTACACCAGACCGCAGGCGAGGGCGGCGGCGACGGTCGCCCCGGGGTGCGGCCCGCCGTCGGTCAGCGCCCGCCCGGCGGCCAGCGCGAGCAGGCCGGCGATCAGCAGGTGCAGGCACCAGGCCAGGACCCGGCTGGTCGGGACCGGGGTGGCGGTGGCGGCGGCGGAAGAGTTCACAGTGCGTCCAGGCTACGGAGGCGGACCCCCGAGGGGCCTCCATCGAAAGTTACAACCCGGACGCCGCCTTTCCGGCGGGTGAAGTGCGGTCCCTTGCCAGAAGCCCGGGGCGGGGGGCTTCGGAGACGGTGGGGTCGTATCGATTCGACCACCACTTCCGACTTCGAGAGGACAGGCCACCCGTGTTCGTCGCCTGGAGAGACCTGAGGTTCGCCAAGGGGCGGTTCGCCCTGATGGGAACCGTCATCGTGCTGATCACCCTGCTGGTCGGGCTGCTGTCCGGGCTGACGGCCGGGCTCGGCAGGCAGAACGTCTCCGCGATCACCGGGCTGCCGGCGGACCGGATCGCCTTCCAGGCCCCCACCGGCGGACAGGGTCTGTCCTACTCCGGCTCCACCGTCACCGCGCGCCAATGGCGGCAGTGGGCCGAGGCGCCCGGCGTCGAGCGTGCCGAACCGCTGGGGATCACCACGACCAGGGCCACCGCCGGGGACCGGAGCACCGCGGTCTCCGCGTTCGGCGTCGAGCCCGGCTCCTCGCTCGCCCCGGACGGCGGACGGATCGACGACCGGTCCGCGGTACTGTCCACCACGGCCGCGGGCGACCTCGGTCTCGCTCCCGGCGGCTCCCTCGTCCTGGCCGGGCACCGGCTGACCGTCGCCGCCGTCCGGGGCGACGCCTCCTTCAGCCACACCCCGGTGATCTGGACCAGTCTGGACACCTGGCGGCGGGCCGCGCCGCCCACGGACACGGCCCACGGTCCCACCGCCACCGTCATCGCGCTGCGCACCACCTCGGAGGCCGAGATCACGGCCACCGACCGGCGAACCGGCACCAGGACGGTCGCCACCGGGGAATCGCTCTCCGCGATCGGCTCCTACACCTCGGAGAACGGCTCCCTGCAGCTCATGCGCGGATTCCTCTTCGCCATCTCGGCGCTGGTCATCGGCGCCTTCTTCACCGTGTGGACCATCCAGCGCGGCGGCGACGTCGCCGTCCTCAAGGCGCTCGGCGCCTCCACGGCCGGCCTGCTCAAGGACGCCCTCGGCCAGGCCGTCGTCCTGCTCGTCGGCGGCACCCTGGCGGGCACCGGCATCGCCGCCGCCGTCGGTGCCCTCGTGGCCGGGTCGGACGTGCCGTTCCTGCTCAGCCCCGGCACCGTGCTGCTGCCCGCCGCGGTGATGGTCCTGCTCGGCACCCTCGGCGCCGGTCTGTCCATCCGCCGCATCACCTCCGTCGACCCGCTGACCGCCCTGGGGAGCGCCCGATGAGCCTCGAGCTGACCGACATCACCCTCACCTACGCGGACGGCGACACCCGGCTGACCGCCCTCGACCGAGTCACGCTCCAGGTCCCCAAGGGGAGGCTCACCGCGGTCGTCGGCCCCTCGGGCTCCGGCAAGTCCAGCCTGCTGGCCGTCGCCGCCACCCTGATCACCCCCGACGCCGGGACCGTCACCATCGACGGCACCGCCACCACCGGTCTGAGCCGGGGCGAGCTCACCGAGCTGCGCCGCCACCGGATCGGCATCGTCTTCCAGCAGCCCAACCTGCTGCCCTCCCTCACCGCCGCCGAACAGCTCCAGGTCATGGCCCGGATCGACGGCCGGCGCCCCGGCCGGGCCCGCGGCCGTGCCCTCGAACTCCTCGACGGGGTCGGCCTCGCGGACCAGGCCCACCGACGGCCCCACCAGCTCTCCGGCGGCCAGCGCCAGCGCGTCAACATCGCGCGCGCCCTGATGAACGACCCCACCGTCCTGCTGGTCGACGAACCCACCAGCGCCCTCGACCACGAACGCGGCGCCGCCGTCATCGAGCTGATCACCCGGCTCACCCACGAGCGGGCCACCGCCACGGTCCTTGTCACCCACGACCGCACCCACCTGACCGCCGCCGACCGGATCGCCGAGGTCCACGACGGGCGCCTCCGCCGCCCCGCACCGACCGGCTGACGGCGCCGCGAAACGACGGAGGCGCGATGGCGTCACGGCGCCCTCAGCGCGTCGCCAGCTCCAGCTCCCGTACCAGCGGCTTGCCGACCGCGCCCTCGCCGACCGCGCCTTCGGTGAAGGCCCGCCCGTCGTCCGTACGGGAGTCGCGCCACAGCCA
The DNA here is from genome assembly GCF_040704065.1 of Streptomyces sp. NPDC047869. Lineage (NCBI taxonomy): Bacteria > Bacillati > Actinomycetota > Actinomycetes > Kitasatosporales > Streptomycetaceae > Streptomyces > Streptomyces sp. NPDC047869. Next base: position 21,385 of record NZ_JBEYRK010000007.1, on the reverse strand, counting down.
CAGCACGTCCCGGCCGAACGACCACACCAGCGAGCCCAGTGACAGCACCACGATCGCCAGGTTCGCCGGGTGCGGCAGCAACTCGGCGCCGGCCAGCAGCAGGCAGATGCCCTGGAGCGCGGCGACCGTCTTGCGGGCGAAGGACGCCGGCAGCGGGGCGTTCAGCCAGGGGGCGACGCGGGCCGCCGCGACGAACGCGTACCGCATGCCGCCGATCAGCAGGACCCAAGGCCCCTGCTGCGTCGCCACGTACACGCTCAGCACCAGGATCAGGAACGCGTCGACCTCCATGTCGAAGCGGGCGCCGAGCGCGGTGGAGGTGCCGGTGCGGCGGGCCACCTTGCCGTCCACGCCGTCCAGCAGCAGCGCCACGGCGGTCAGGCCGACCAGCAGCGTCACCGGCGGCGCGCTCTCGAAGGAGTCCGCGACCAGCGCGGTCACCCCGCCGACCAGGGTGGCCCGGCCGAGGGTCACCCGGTTGGCGGGGCCGAACGAGCTGAGCCGGGAGCGGTGCAGGGCGCGGGAGAGGACCGCCCAGGTGGCGAACGCGAAGACCAGCCCCGTCAGCCAGCCGGCGGGCCCCATGCCGATCGCCGAGCCGAGCAGGGCGAGCAGCAGGAGCTGTATGCCCGCTCCGACAGCGGTCTCCTGCTGGAGCCTCGCGTCATACGTGTTGTTCAGGGCCACCGCACATCCTCCGGCCGAGTGACAGAGTCGATCAACGCCGCGTACTGTGCGCGGCCTGTGCACATCTCGGTACGTGAACAACTTCCCGATCGTTCAGGAGGATGCCGATGAACCGGTCGGCCCGCGCGTTCTGGCTGAGCTCCCCGGGCACCGGCGAGCTGCGCGACGTCGCCCTCACGGAGCCGGGCGAGGGCGAGGTCCTGGTCCGCACGCTGTACTCCGGAGTGAGCCGCGGCACGGAGACACTGGTCTTCCGCGGCGGGGTGCCGGAGTCCCAACACGCCGTCATGCGGGCGCCGTTCCAGGAGGGCGACTTCCCCGCGCCGGTGAAGTACGGCTACCTGAACGTCGGCGTCGTCGAGGAGGGCCCGCGGGAGCTGACCGGCCGTACGGTCTTCTGTCTGTATCCGCACCAGTCCCGTTACGTCGTTCCGGTGAACGCCGTGACCGTGGTGCCCGACCGGGTGCCTGCCGAGCGGGCCGTGCTCGCCGGGACCGTGGAGACCGCCGTGAACGCCCTGTGGGACGCGGCGCCCCTGATCGGCGACCGGATCGCGGTGGTCGGCGGCGGCATGGTCGGCTGCTCGGTCGCCGCGCTGCTCGCCCGCTTCCCCGGCGTGCGGCTGCAGCTCGTCGACGCCGACCCGGCCCGCGCCAGGACCGCCGAGGCGCTCGGCGCCGAGTTCGCCACCCCCGACACCGCCCTCGGCGACTGCGACCTCGTGGTGCACGCCAGCGCCACCGAACAGGGCCTCACCCGTTCCCTGGAACTCCTCGCCCCCGAGGGCACGGTCGTCGAACTGAGCTGGTACGGCGACCGGCGCGTCGCCCTGCCGCTGGGCGAGGCCTTCCACTCCCGCCGGCTCACCGTGCGCAGCAGCCAGGTCGGCACCGTCTCGCCGGCCGCCCGCGCGGGCCGCGGCTACGCCGAACGGCTGGCGCTCGCCCTCGACCTGCTCGCCGACCCGGCCCTCGACGCCCTCATCACCGGCGAGAGCGCCTTCGAGGAACTGCCGGAGCTGATGCCCCGGCTCGCCTCCGGGGAGATCCCGGCCCTGTGCCACCGCATCACCTACCCCGGCAGCGGGCGGCCCGATCAGGACAGCAGCGGCCTGACCTGAGAAAAGAGTGAGAGGAGGCTGAACACGGGGAAGCGAGGAGCCGTACTACTCGGCAATCCCCCGGCAGGTGACCGCCGGGGGCATCAGACGCGCCGCACCTGGAGGGTCGTCCGTTGTTCAGCATCACCGTCCGCGATCACATCATGATCGCCCACAGCTTCCGCGGCGAGGTGTTCGGGCCCGCGCAGCGCCTGCACGGCGCCACGTTCCTGGTGGACGCCACGTTCCGCCGTGAACAGCTGGACGAGGACAACATCGTTGTCGACATCGGTCTGGCCACCCAGGAACTGGGCGCCGTCGTCGCCGAGCTGAACTACCGCAACCTCGACAACGAGCCGGAGTTCGCCGGGATCAACACGTCCACCGAGTTCCTGGCCAAGGTCATCGCCGACCGGCTCGCCGAACGCGTCCACAAGGGCGCCCTCGGCGAAGGGGCCAAGGGCCTGGCGGGACTCACCGTCACCCTGCACGAGTCGCACATCGCCTGGGCGAGTTACGAGCGTGCCCTGTGACGGAGACGACCGTGGAGACCACCCGGACGACCGTGGAGACCGCCGGTACGGCGGTGAAAACCAACGGGACAACCGTGAAGACCAACGCGACGACCGTGGAGACCACGCGGAAGGCGCGGCTCGCCTACGTGCCCGCGCAGCCCACCGCCCTCGAGAACGTCGGGATCATCCCCATGTCCCTGCGCACCGTGCACTTCGTCATGCCGGGCGGTGTCGACGACCCGGCCGCGCCGAGCGGCGGCAACGCCTACGACCGCCGGGTCTGCCTGGACCTGCCGGGCTTCGGCTGGCAGGCCGTGCGGCACGCCGTGCCCGGCAGCTGGCCGCGCCCCGGCCGCGCCGACCGTGACGTGCTCGCCCGCACCCTGCGGGAACTCCCGGACGACACCGTCGTCCTGCTCGACGGCCTGGTCGCCTGCGGTGTGCCGGAGATCGTCGTCCCCGAGGCGGAGCGGCTGCGCCTCGCGGTGCTGGTGCACCTGCCGCTCGGCGACGAGACCGGCCTGGACCCGGCCGTGGCCGCTGCCCTGGACGCCCGCGAACGCGTGGTGCTGCGGGCGGCGGGCGCGGTGATCGCGACCAGCGACTGGGCCGTCCGCCGCATCGTCTCCCACCACGGCCTCGCCCCGCAGCGGGTGCACGTCGCCGCCCCCGGCGCCGACATCGCCCCCCTCGCCCCCGGCACCGACGGCGTCTCCCGGCTGCTCTGCGTCGCCGCCGTCACCCCGCGCAAGGGCCAGCACCGGCTGGTGGAGGCGCTCGCCGCGGTGACCGATCTGCCGTGGAGCTGTGTGTGCGTCGGCGGGCTCACCCAGGACCCGGAGTACGTCGACCGGTTGCGCGGCCTGATCCGCGAACGGGGCCTCGACGACCGGCTGCTGCTCGCCGGGCCCCGGGCCGGCGCCGAACTCGACGCGGCGTACGCGTCGGCCGACCTGATGGTCCTCACCTCGTACGCGGAGACCTACGGCATGGCCATCACCGAGGCGCTCGCCCGCGGGGTCCCGGTGCTGGCGACCGACGTCGGCGGGGTGTCCGAGGCGGTCGGCCGCGCCCCCGACGGCGGCGTCCCCGGCATCCTCGTCCCCCCGGAGGACCCGGCGGCGCTCGCCGCCGAACTGCGTGGCTGGTTCGGGGAACCCGACGTGCGCCGCCGGCTGAAGGCCGCGGCCCGCGGCCGCCGTGCGGCACTCGGCGGCTGGGCGACGACCGCCCGCAGCCTGGCCGGAGTCCTCGGCCGGCTCCCCGAGGCACCGAGGAGGGCGGCATGACGGACACACGGACGGTGACCGGGGGCATCCCGGCCCAACCAGGTCCTGAGGCAACGGAGTTCGTGCCGGACGGTGAGGAGGCCGCGATGGGTACCGGTGCACGCGAGAGCGACCCGGCCGGTGTGATCGCCGGTGCCGGGCCCGTCACCGGCCCCGGCGAACGGGCCACCGTACGGCTGCGGGACGGTGAGCCGCAGGAGCCGCCGCGGTACGCGCCCGAGTGGCTGCGGCTGCGGGAACCGGCCGACGCGGCGGCGCGCGCCCAGGAGTTGCTGGACCCGGTGCGGATCCGACTGGCCGACCGGTCCGGCAGGGAGGGCGGTTCGGCCGTGCACGACCTGGGTTGCGGCACGGGCTCGATGGGCCGTTGGCTGGCGCCGCGGCTGGACGGCGCCCAGCACTGGGTCCTGCACGACCGCGACCCGTACCTGCTGCACTTCGCGGCCGTGGGCTCCCCGCGCGCCGCCGCCGACGGCAGCCGGGTCACGGTCGAGACCCGGCGCGGTGACGTGGGCCGGCTCACCCCGGACGCGCTGAACGGGGCCGGACTGGTGACCGCCTCCGCGCTGCTGGACGTCCTCACCCGCGAGGAGATCGACACCCTCGCCACGGCCTGCGCCGGTGCCGGCTGCCCGGCGTTGCTCACCCTGTCCGTCGCGGGCCGGGTCGAACTCACCCCGTCGGACCCGCTGGACGCCGAGATCGCCGAGGCGTTCAACGCCCACCAGCGGCGTGACGGGCTGCTCGGGCCGGACGCGGTCACCGTGGCCTGCGAGGCGTTCGCCGAACGCGGGGCGACCGTACGGGTGCACTCGAGCCCGTGGCGGCTGGGCCCCGAGGAGTCCGCGCTGACCGCCGAGTGGCTGCGGGGCTGGGTGGGCGCGGCCGTCGAGCAGCGGCCCGAGCTGTCCGAGCGCGCCGAGCGCTATCTGCGCGAGCGGCTGGCCGCCTGCGAGGCCGGTGAGTTGCGGGTCGTGGTCCACCACAGCGATCTGCTCGCGCTGCCCGAGCCGGCGGGCGGGGCGTCGTCATGAGCGGACAGGCGGTGGAGACCGGCGCGAGGCCGCGCCGGGAAAGGGCGGTGAAACCCCGCCTGGAGCGGGTGATCCCGCACGCGCGGATCCGGGCGGTGCGGGGCGGTGCCACGGCTCACGCGGTGAGCGCGGTGCCGGCACCGCGGCAGCCGCCCGCCCCCGGGACCGCGCGGCGCGACGCCCGCCACCGCCTGTTCCGCAGGCTCGACTCCCGTGTTGTCCGCACCCACTTCGGCACGGTCGCCGGTGTGGCCATTGTCGCCGGGCTGCTGTGGCGGCTCGGCACCGGTGTGCTCCTCGACGGGCTGCGGCGGATCGACTCGGTGTCGCTGCTGCTGGCCCTGGGAATCGGGGTGGTCACCACCGTGTTCAGCGCATGGCGCTGGCAGTTGGTGGCCCGGGGCCTGCGCATCCGGCTGCCGTTCGGACCGGCCGTGGCCGACTACTACCGGGCGCTGTTCCTCAACGCGGCCCTGCCCGGCGGGGTGCTGGGCGATGTGCACCGGGCGGTCCGGCACGGGCAGAGCGCCGGTGACATCCGGCGCGGGGTGAAGGCGGTCGTGCTCGAGCGGGTCGCGGGGCAGGTCGCGCTGGCCGTGTTCGGCGCGGTCGTCCTGGTGGTCCTGCCGTCGCCGGTCCGGGACGAAGTACGGGCGCTCGCGGCGCCGGTGGCGCTGGCCGGGGTCGGCGCGCTCGCCGTCGTACTGGCCGTCCGGCTGAACCGCCCGCCCGCCCGCCGTGGCGGGGCGCTGCGCTCCGCGCTCGGCGGGGCCCGCCGGGGGCTGCTGTCGCGCGAGGCCGGTCCCGGGGTCGCGCTGTCCTCCGCCGTCGTACTGGCCGGGCACGTGGCGATGTTCGTCGTCGCGGCCCGGATCGCCGGATCGGCCGCGTCCGTACCGGTGCTGCTGCCGATCGCGGTGCTCGCCCTGGTCGCGATGGGACTCCCGCTGAACGTCGGCGGTTTCGGCCCGCGCGAAGGCGTCACCGCCTGGGCGTTCGGTGCCGCCGGGCTCGGCGCGAGCAGCGGGGTGGCGGTCGCCGTGGTGTACGGAGTGCTGAGCTTCGTCGCGAGCCTGCCCGGCGCGGCCGTACTCGTCGCCCGCTGGTACGCCGGGCTGCGCGGCTACCCCCGTACCGGCGCCGGGCCGGAGTCCGAGGTGAGCAGCTCGAAAAGCGCGCCGAACGACTCCACCAGCCCGGCCAGCAGTTCCTTTCCCTTCTCCGCGGAACCCAGGGAAGGGCGGCCGATGACGCCCGATTCGGTGTAGGCGGACATTCCCACGGTGAGGAGATGACGACGGTCGTCAGCGGTGAAATCGGCGGACTCGTAACCAGGGCGGACGAATTCGGGATGAGCGTGCAGCAGAATGGACGTCTCGATCTCGCCCGCGTGCATGTCGGTGAGCAGGGAGGTGAGCACTCCGGAGCGCTGCCGCGCCGCCTCCCAGTCCTCGGCGGCCGGGAACAGCGCCATCCGCTCCCCGCGCGCCGAGGCCTCCTGGACGACGTTGCCCAGAACGTAGTTGCCGCCGTGGCCGTTCACCACGACCAGCGTCTCGACACCCGAGCGGCGCAGCGAGTCGGCGATGTCCCGGACCACCGCGTGCAGGGTCACCGAGGAGATGCTGACGGTTCCGGGCCAGTCCGCGTGCTCGTGCGAACAGCCGATCGTCACGGGCGGAAGGAGATGCACCGGATACGCGCCGGCGATCTCCCGGGCCACGGCACAGGCGACGAGTGTGTCGGTCGCCAGCGGAAGGAAGGGGCCATGCTGTTCGAAGCTGCCGACGGGAAGGACGGCGACCTGTGTTGAAACGCCCGCCCCCCGCATCCGTACGTCTTCCGTAGTGTCCGCCGGTACCACCCCGAAGCCGGCCGTACGCGCGCCCGAACCACTCATCTTTCCCGGCCCTTCGTCTCTGCTTAGGAATCAGATCATGACAGAAAACCTCGGTGTCCTCGGCGAGAAGTCCTCGCGGCGCTCGGGCGCGGAACGCGTCGTCAGCGCGCCGCTGCCCACCGTGTACGGGCAGTTCCAGGCGATCGGCTACCTGGACCACGACCGCGGTGACGAACAGGTCGCCCTCGTGTACGGGGAGATCGGGACCGAGAACGTGCTGACCCGGCTGCACTCGGAGTGCCTCACCGGGGACGCGTTCGGCTCCCGGCACTGCGAGTGCGGCGACCAGCTGGCCTCGGCGCTGCGCGCGGTGGTCGCCGAAGGCAGCGGCATCGTCGTCTACTTGAGGGGACACGAGGGCCGGGGCATCGGCCTGCTGGGCAAGCTGCGCGCGATGGCGCTGCAGGCGGAGGGCCTGGACACGGTCGAGGCGAACCTGGCGCTCGGCCTGCCCGTCGACGCCCGGGACTACGGCGTCGCCGCCGAGATCCTGCGCGACCTCGGGGTGCGGTCGGTCCGGCTGATGTCCAACAACCCGCGCAAGCGGGAGGCGCTGGTACGGCACGGCATCCAGGTCGCCGAGCAGGTGCCGCTGCTGATCGAGCCGTGCGAGAGCAACATCACCTACCTGCGGACCAAGCGCGAGCGCCTGGACCACATCCTGCCCCACCTGGACGCGGTCGCCCACGGGTCCTGAGCCGCCGGGACGGGGGCGGGCAGCCGGTGACGACGACCCGCCCCCCAGCCTTGTCCGGGTCCCGCTGGTCAGCCGTGCTGCCCGATGCGGTCGACCACCTGGATGTCCTTCAGGGTCCTGGTCTCGTAGTAGTAGTTGACCTGCTTCCACTCGCCGTGGATCTTCTTCGGCGAACTCCCCTTGGTGCGCAGGCCCAGATAGTCGTACGTCCTGCGGTCGAACAGGAAGGTGAACGACGCCTTCGGGTGCGAGACTCCGACGGCTTTGCGGCCGGCGACGTCCGCGTCGTCGTAGTCGAGCCGGATGTGCGGAAGCTTCGACAGTGCCTCGAAGGCGCCAGCCTGAAGACCGGGGGGCATGACACGCGGTCCCATCAGCAGCATGCATCCCTCGAAGAAGGCCATCACGTCGGTGCCGGGCGCGCCTTCATTGCCCCCGAACAGGGCCAGCAGCTTGTCGGGGTCCGTCGGCATCTTCTGGAGCTCGGAGTAGACGGTCGGAGGCCACCGCACCTCGTGCTTGCCGAGCGGAGGGTCGTGGTGAACCTTTCCGTGCTCCTGGCGCAGAGACGGCTTCGAGCCGTCCACCGACATCCAGCTCTCGTCGGTCCACGTCCTGGTCCGCCCGCCCTTCACCGGTACCCGGGTGACGAAGGTCCGGGTGTAGAAGTACTGGTCGTCGCGCGGCACGGGCAGGTCGCCGCCCGCTGCGCGTGATCTGTCGGCGGCCCTGCGCAGCACGTCCGCCGCACTGACCGGGTCCAGCCGCGGCGGGCGGTCGTCTCCGCCTTCGAGCGCCACGACGACGGCGCCCGCGGCGGCCGCCGTCGCACCGGCGAACGCGGTGCGGAGCACGATCCGCCGGCTCAGCCGGTTCGCAAGGGGCGGGGCGCCGTTCAACTCCTTTGCCATGGCCGCCTCCAGGCGGGCCCGGGCGGCGCTACGGGCCTGGTCGGACGGCCCCTGCCGGCCGGTGTCCCACGCGCGCACCGTCGTCAGTTCATCCATGATCGGTCCCCTTCTGAGGTGCGGTAGAGATGGTCGGCTCCGGGCCGCCCAGCGCCCGGCGCAGCTTGGCGCGGGCCCTGTGGAGGCGGGAGCGCACCGTGCCGACGGGCAGGCCCAACGCCTGTGCGGCCTCCGCGTAGTCGAGCTCTCCCCAGGCGATGACCAGGAGCACGTCCCGGTACCGGGCGGGCAGTTCGGCTAGGGCGCCGGCCAGGGGGCCGTGTGTCTCCGCGGCGCCGGTGACCTCGTCCTCCGGGCCGGCCTGCTTCTCTCGCTCCTCCGGGAGCGACGCCATCCGCGACAGCGCCCGCAGCCGGCGGGCCTCGTCCCGGCGGTGACGGCCGATCAGGTTGGTGGCGATTCCGTACAGCCAGGGCCGTGCGTGCGGGCGGGAGAGGTCGTAGCGCCGCCGGCGCTGGAAGGCGATCACGAAGGTCTCCGCCATCAGGTCGTCGGCGATGTCGGAGCCCAGGCGCCGCGCGATGTAGCGGTGGATGTCGTCGGCGTACCGGTCGAAGATCACGGCGAACGCGTCGGGTGTCTCCCACGACCGTTCGATGACCGAGCCGTCGGAGGTGCCGCTCGCGTTCGCCGCCAGGGCGAACGCGGCACCGGTGGCGGGCAGGAGGGTCACGTTCCACCTCTGTGGTTCATGTCGCGTCCTTCGGGCTCGGAGTAGGGTCACCCGCTGTTCGCCGATGGCCGTTTACGAGTTCCAAGCTTGAAAGTGACCTGCGTCACAGAAATCTGGTCAGGGCGGCAGTGCGCCCGGTGGGGATCCGACGACATGGAAGAGCATGGCGCAGGGCCGCGGCAGGGTGTCAGTCGAGCAGGGCCTCGTGCACCAGGCGGCGCAGGTCCGGGAAGACCTTCAGGTTCTTCGGGCGGACCTGGGTCATGAACTGGACGGTCAGGTCGTGGGCCGGGGCGATCCAGAAGGCGGTGGTGGCGACGCCGGTCCAGCCGTAGGTGCCCTGGCTGGTCGGGGCGAGGGTGCGGGTCGGGTCGACGACGACGGAGACGTTGAAGCCGAAGCCGAGGCCCGCGTTGGAGCGCTCCTGGTGGACGGGGGCGCCGAAGGAGTCGAGTTGGGCGCCGCCGGGCAGTTGGTTGGCGGTCATGCGGGCGACCGACTCGGGCGACAGCAGGCGGATGCCGTCCAGCTCGCCGCCCCGGCGCAGCATCTCCATGAACCGGTGGAAGTCCCCGGCGGACGCGACCAGGCCGCCGCTGCCGGACAGGAACAGCGGCCGGCCCCGTACCGGCAGCCCCGGGACCGGTGTGATGCCGCCGTCCTCCGTCTCGCCGTACAACTCGGCCAGTCTGCCGGACTGTTCGTCGGTGATGTGGAACCCGGTGTCCGTCATGCCGAGCGGACGGAGGATCCGCTCGGCGAAGAACTCGTCCAGCGGCTGCCCGGAGACGACCTCGATCACCCGGCCCAGCACATTGGAGGCGACGGAGTAGTTCCACCGGGTGCCCGGCTCGAACTGCAGCGGCATGCGCGCGTACACCTCGACGGTCTCGGCGAGGTCCTTGCCCGGCGGCACCGAGTACTCCAGGCCCGCCTCGCGGTACAGCGCGTCGACGGGGTGCTTGTAGTAGAACCCGAAGGTCAGGCCCGCCGTGTGGGTGAGCAGATGCCGGATCAGGATGGGGCCACCGGCCGGGCGGGTGCGCAGGTCCGCGCCCGAGCCGCCCTCGTGGACCCGAGGGGCCGCGAACGCGGGCAGATGCCGTTCGAGCGGGTCGTCGAGGGACAGACGGCCCTCCTCGACCAGCAGCAGCACCGCGACGGCGGTGACCGGCTTGGTCATGGAGTAGATCCGCCACAGGGTGTCCGCCCCGACCGGGAGCCCGGCGGCGCGGTCCCGGTGGCCGTAGACGGTGAGGTGGGCGACGCGGCCGCCGCGCGCCACGGAGACCAGGTAACCGGGCAGCCGCCCCTCGTCGACGAGGCGGGCGAAGTGCCGGTCCAGGCGGTCGAGCGCCTCCGGGTCCAGACCGGCCTCACCCGGGTCGGCTTCCTGCCGCAGCTCTGCCATCGCTCTCCTCCGGTCGCGTCGTACCCGCGCGGCACGACCGGCATTCCCGCCGGACCGGCCGCACGGTCTCATCGTCGCGCAGGAACGCCGGGAGGGACCCCGTCCGCCGTGGTGGGTGTGATCGACACGACGTCCCGCCCCGGCAACGCGCGGGCCATCGGCACGGCGGCCGCGGCCATCCCGGCGAGCGCCAGCAGCGCGGTCCCCGCTCCCGCGTCCATCAGCGCGGTGCCCGCCGCCACCCCCACCACGGGCCCGACGTTCAGCGCCGTCTGCTGCAGCCCGCCCGCCACCCCGGCCACCGCCACGTCCGCACGCCGTACGACGACATGGGTGGCCGCCACCATCACCGTGCCGAACCCGGCGCCCAGCAGCGCGAAGGCGACCCCCTGGGCGAGCGCTCCGGTGGCCCGGGACAGGACGAGCACGCCCACCGCGAGCACCGCCGTCGCCGTCGCCACCGCGCACCGCGCGCCCACCCGGCGCAGCAGCGGCGGGCACAGCGGTGCGGACACCACCATCAGCACCGCCAGCGGTACACCGCGCAGCGCGCTGTCGAACGGATCGAGACCGAGCCGGCGCTGCAGGACGTACGTCTCGACGAACAGGGTGCCGAACATGGAGGCCGACACGGCGACGAGAACACCGAGCGCAGCGCCGGCCGCCGGCGAGCTGATCACCTGGGGCGGCATCAGCGGACCCGCCGCCCGCCGTTCGTGCCGGACGAACGCGGCACCGGCGAGCACGGCGCCCCCCAGCCCGGCCGCCGTGGCGGTCGTCGTGGCGGGCAGCGCGACCAGGGTGTGCACGAGACAGGCCAGGGACACGGCCAGGAGCAGGGCGCCCGGTACGTCGAGCGGGGCCCGGCTCACCGGCGGCCGTTCCGGTCCCGTCCGGACCAGGGCCGTCAGCCCGAAGCCCACCGCCGGCAGCACGCCCAGGAAGAACACCGCCCGCCAGCCGAGGCCGCTCACCAGCGCCCCGCCCAGCAGCGGGCCGACGGCTGCCGCCAGTCCGATCGCGCTGGTGCGCACGGCGAGCGGCATCGCGAGCCGGTCCGGCGGGAAGGCGGCGCGCAGCATGCCGAGCGTGGCGGGCTGCAGCAGCGCCCCGAACATCCCCTGCGCGGCGCGCAGTCCGATCACCCAGCCGATCCCGGGCGCAAGTCCGATGCCCGCCGACACCCCGCCGAACCCCAGCATGCCGACGGCGAACATCCGCCGCTGTCCGTACCGGTCACCGAGCCGCCCCGCGAACACCAGCAGGCTCGCCACCGCCACGAGATACGCGGTACTGGTCCACTGCACCTGCGTGTACGACGCGTGCAGCGCCCGCTGCAGGGAGGGCTGTGCGACGGTGAGGACCGTGCCGTCCAGGGCGACGAGCACGGCGCCCGCCACACTGCTCGCCAGCGTCGTCCGGCGGTTCACCGGGCGGCCGCCGGGCCCAGATGGGCGAGCACGGCCGCGTCCAGCAGGGGAGCGAAGTCGTCGGCGCCCGTGGCGAGTTGCAGACTTCCCCAGCGCCACAGCTGGGCGATGCCGTGCAGGTTCGCCCAAAGGGCACCGGCCACCCGCCGGGCGTCGGCATCCGGCCTGATCAGGCCGGTCAGCTCCGTGAGCAGCCCGAAGAGGGGCAGGCTGGTGTCCCGAAGACCCAAGTGGCCGCTCTCCAGCAGATCGTGACGGAACATCAGCTCGTACATGGCGGCGTTGTCCAGGGCGAACGCCAGATAGGTCCGGGCGAGTGCCGTCGCCCGCTCGCGCGGATCGGGCCCGGCTCCGTCGAGGGCCGCCCGTACCCGGTCGGCCAGGTCGGCGAAGCCGCGGCGGGCGATCGCCGACAGCAGTTCGAGATGAGTGGGGAAGTAGCGCCGGGGCGCCCCGTGCGACACCCCGGCCCGGCGGGCGATCTCCCGCAGCGTCAGTGCCTGTGCCCCTTCGGCGGCCACCAGCGCCACGCCGGCGTCGACCAGGCGGGCCCGCAGGCCCGAGTCGGGATCAGCTGTCATAGACACTGTCTACCAGGTGCTCGTAGACAGTGTCTACTCGTCTTCCGTTCCGTGCCGCGAGCGGGAATGCGCGGCCCGCCCCGGTGAGTTGACCCAGGTATGACTCAGGACGCCACGCAGGACGACGCACTGCTCAAGCTGCTCGGTGAGGGACACGGCGGGGTGCTGGTCACCCTCAAGAAGGACGGCCGGCCCCAGCTGTCCAACGTCACCCACGTCTACCGTCCGGACGAGCGGATCATCCGGGTCTCGCTCACCGACGACCGCGCCAAGACCCGCAACCTGCGGCGCGACCCCCGCGCGTCCTACCACGTCACCACCGCCGACCGGTGGGCCTACGCGGTCGCCGAGGGCACCGCCGAGCTCTCGCCGGTCGCCCGGGACCCGCACGACGAGACCGTCGAGGAACTGGTCCGGCTGTACCGGGACGTCTCCGGTGAGCATCCGGACTGGGACGACTACCGGGCCGCCATGGTCCGCGACCGCCGGCTCGTGCTGCGGCTGCGCGTCGAGCGGGTGTACGGCATCCCGAAGCGCTGAGCTACGGCGTCGCCGCGGCGGTCCGCGCCTCGATCGCCCGCAGCACCGCCACCATGTCCTCGCCGCCGTGTCCCAGTGACACCGTCTCCTCGAACAGGGCGTGACAGGCGTCCAGCAGCGGCGAGGCCAGGTGTGCCCCGCGGGCCGCCTCGGCGATGAGCCGGTTGTTCTTCAGCACGTCCAGGGCGGCCGCCTGCACCGCGAAGTCCCGCTCGCGCAGCTTCGGTGCCTTCATTCGCGACACCCCGCTGGCCATGGGGCCGGCGTCCACCACGTCCAGGAACAGGCCCGGGTCGAGCCCCTGCCGCTCGGCGAAATGGAACGCCTCGGTCAGCCCCGTCGCCAGAGTGATCAGGAAGAGGTTCACGGACAGCTTCATCACCAGCGCGTTCGGTGCCGCACCGCACACGAACGTCTCCCGGCACAGGGGTGCGAGCAACGGTCGTACGGCGTCGACGGCGGACTCCTCGCCCGCCAGCATGGCCACCAGCCGGCCCTGTTCCGCCGGGACGCGGGACCCCGAGACGGGCGCCTCGACATACCGGCCGCCGGCCGCCCGGACGTCGGTCTCCAGGGTGTGGGAGTACTCGGGAGAGGTCGTGCCCATGTGGACGACGACGCGCCCGGCGACCCGCGTGGCGAAGCCGGGGGTGCCGCGGCCGAGGACGGCGTCGGTCGCGACCTCGTCGGCGAGCATCAGCAGCACCACCTCGGCCCGCGCGAACACCCCGGCGGCGTTCACCGCGACCTCGGCGCCCGCCGCACGCAGCGGCTCGGCTCGCCCCGGCGTCCGGTTCCACACCACCAGCGGCGTGCCGGATGCCGCCAGCCGCAGCGCCATGGGCCGGCCCATCACTCCGAGACCGATGAAACCGACGTTCGCGACGTTCACGGGGCGCCCCTCACTCCGGCGGAGTTCCGCGCGGGACCTCCGGATCGGCTATGACCGTCGTCATAGTAGCGGCCGTTATGACGCCGGTCATAGAGTGAGGGGTGAGGGTGATCGGAGGTCCGTCATGGCGGAGTCGCGGTACGGACCGCGCGAGCGGATGGTGTTCAGCGCGGCCCAGCTGATCCGGCGGGACGGGGTCGCCGCGACCGGTATGCGGGACGTCGCCGCCCTCGCCGGGGCACCGCGCGGCTCGCTCCAGCACTACTTCCCGGGTGGCAAGGAGCAACTGGTCAACGAGGCCGTGGCATGGGCCGGCCGGTACGCCGGCAAACGTGTCGCCCGCTTCGTCGCGGCCCTCGAAGAGCCCGCGCCCAGCGCGCTGTTCACGGCGATGGCCGCGCAGTGGACGGAGGAGTACCGGGTGGACGGCTTCGCCGCCGGCTGCCCGGTCGCCGCCGCGACCGTGGACCGCGCCTCGTCGGGCAGCTCCATTCGTGAGGCGGCGGCGAGCGCGTTCGCGGCCTGGCGCGGCCCGGTGGCCGAGGCGCTGACCGGCATGGGCGTCCCGGCGGCACGCGCGGACTCCCTGGCCACCTTGATGATCAGCACCCTGGAGGGCGCGATCCTGATCGCTCGGGCCGAGCGGGACGTCCGTCCGCTGGAGACGGCGGTGCGCGAACTGGGCCCCCTGCTCGACGCGGCGGCGAGCCGCTCTCAGTGAGGCCACGGCCCCCGGTCGTCATGGGGCATCAGCCCTTCGCCCTCGCGAGCGCTGCGGGCTCTCGCTCTGGTGAGTCCGGGTGCTCGCAGTCGTGGGGCGCCGGGCCTTCGCCTTGTTGGGGCCATGAGGTCCTTCGCCCCGGCGAGTCGGCGTGCCCGCAGTCGTAAGGCCTTGCGGTCCTTCGCCTTCGTAAGGCCTTGCGGTCCTTCGCCCTGGTGAGTCTGATTGCTCGCGCTCGTGGCGCGTCAGCACTCCGCTCTCGCGAGGCCATGAGCTCTTTCGTCCCGGCGAGTCCGCCCGCCCGCAGTCCGCCCGCCCGCACGTGTGGGGCGCCAGCCCTCCGCCTTCGCGAAGCGGCGGCCCTCCGCTCTCATAAGCCCGCCCCCCTTCCTCGTGACAGCGGGGTGCAGCGCGCCGCAGGGCCCCGGAGCCCGTCGGCGTCCGGAGCCCTGGCCGGCGGGACTCAGGCCGACACCGTCTCCGGGTGCGGCTCCTTGCGGGCCGTTCGCTCGCCCAGCAGGTCCGACGGGACCTTGTGGGTCTCGCGGGCGGAAAGCGCCGCGAGGGTCGGCGGGACGCACAGCAGCGCGGTGAACAGGGCCACCGCCGACCAGTCGTCACCGCCCGGACCGGCGATCTCCGCGGCGAAGGTGACCGCGAAACCGGCCACCGCGAAGCCGATCTGGGTGCCGATGGCCATGCCGGAGAGCCGGACCCGGGTCGCGAACATCTCGCCGTAGAAAGCGGGCCACACCCCGTTCGCGGCGCTGTAGACGATGCCGAACGCGACGATCCCGAGGACGAGGGTCAGCGGATAGGAGCCGGTGGAGATCGCCCACAGGTAGCCGGTCATCGCCGCCGCGCTGCCCACCGTGCCGATCAGGTACACCGGACGGCGTCCGATCCGGTCGGACAGCGTCGCCCACAGCGGGATCGCGGCCAGGGCCACGACGTTGGCCAGCGCCCCCACCCACAGCATCGACGTACGGGACATGCCGACCGCGTCGCTGGTCGCGTACGCCAGCGCCCACACCGTGAAGATCGTGCTCACCGAGGCGACCAGCGCGCCCGCGATCACCCGCAGCACGTCCGCCCAGTGCTCGCGCAGCAGCACCGCCAGCGGCAGCCGGACCACGCCCTCGGTCGCCGCCTGCCGGGCGAAGGCCGGGGTCTCCTCCAGCCGGCGCCGGATGCCGTAGCCGACGACCGCGACCGCCACGCTCAGCCAGAACGGAACCCGCCAGCCCCAGGACAGCAGCTGGTCCTCGGGGAGCTGGGCGACCGGGATGAAGACCAGGGTGGCGATGAGCTGGCCGCCCTGCGTGCCGCTGAGCGTGAAACTGGTGAAGAAGCCCCGCCTGCCCGGCGGCGCGTGTTCGAGGCTCATGGAACTGGCGCTGGCCTGTTCGCCCGCCGCCGAGATCCCCTGCAGGATCCGGCACAGCACCAGCAGGATCGGGGCGAGTCCGCCGGCCTGGGCGCGGGTGGGCAGACAGCCGATCAGGAACGTCGACAGGCCCATCAGGAGCAGCGTGAAGACCATGATCTTCTTGCGGCCGAGGCGGTCGCCGAAGTGCCCGAGGAACAGCGCGCCGACGGGCCGAGCGGCGTAGGCGACGCCGAACGTGGCCAGCGACAGCAGGGTCGCGGTGGCCGGGTCGGAGGCGTCGAAGAACACCTTCGGGAAGATCAGCGCGGCGGCGCTGCCGTAGATGAAGAAGTCGTAGTACTCGAGCGCGCTGCCGATCCAGGCGGCCAGGGCGGCCTTCCTGGGCTGGCCGGGCGGGGCCTCGGCCGGGACTGGGGCGGGCACGGACACGGCGGTGCTCCTTCGGGAGGACTCCACCCTCCGGACGGCAGGGGGAGTGAGCGGCGGGGCGAAGGGCCGGATCACGGCTGCTAATTAACCCACTGGATAGTTAGTCGTGGTGGGTGGGATGTTGCGCCCGCGTATCCCTGCTGTCAAGGGCCCGTGCGCGGCTCCGGCCGGCGCGGCCGGGGGCGGGCGCGACTCGCGGTCGCCGCCCGGGGCCGCGGCTCAGTCCGCGGCCCGCTCCGCCGTGAGGTAGGCGATCACCATGTCGCCGAGCATGGCGCGGTAGTGCTCGCGCTGTGCCGGGTCGACGAGGTCGCGGCCGAACAGCGCGCCGAAGGTGTGCCTGTTGGCGACCCGGAAGAAGCAGAACGAGCTGATCATCGCGTGCAGGTCGACGGCGTCCACATCGGCCGTGAACAACCCCGACTCCTGCCCGGCGGCCAGGATCCGGCGGATCACCTCGAGGGCCGGGGAGCCGATCCGTCCGAGCTTCTCCGAGGCGGCGATGTGCTCGGCGCCGTGGATGTTCTCGATGCTGACCAGACGGATGAAGTCCGGGTGCAGTTCGTGGTGGTCGAAGGTCACCTCGGCCAGCCGCCGGATCGCCGCGACCGGGTCCAGGTGCTCGACGTCGAGTTGCTGCTCGGCCTCGCGGATCACGCCGTAGGCCCGTTCCAGCACGGCCGTGAAGAGCTGTTCCTTGCCGCCGAAGTAGTAGTAGATCATCCGCTTCGTGGTGCGGGTGCGGGCCGCGATCTCGTCCACCCGGGCGCCGTCGTAGCCGGCCCGGGCGAACTCCTGGGTCGCCACGTCGAGGATCTCGGCCTGGGTGCGGGCGGCGTCCCGTGTCCGCCCGCCGGGTCGTACCGGTTCGTCGACGCTGGTCATCGGGTTCCTTCGGGCGTAGGGCCAGTGCCGGTGATTGTAGAAGCAGGGGTGGGGCGGGCCGTAGGGGTCTTCCCGAAGACGGCCACTGCTGATATAGCTAACGTACTAGTTCGTACATTAGTGAGCGTGCCGGGAGGGCTTCGTGGCCAAGGACTCGTATCTCGTCGGGCTGATCGGTTCCGGCATCGGCCCGTCGCTCAGTCCGGCCCTGCACGAACGGGAGGCCGACCGCCAGGGGCTGCGCTACCTCTACCGGACCATCGGCATCGACACCCTCGGCGTCCCGCCGGAGGCGGTGGGCGACCTCGTCCGGGCCGCCCGCGACCTGGGGTACGACGGGCTCAACATCACCCACCCGTGCAAGCAGCTCGTCGTCCCGCACCTGGACGGGCTCGCCCCGCAGGCCCGGGCCCTCGGCGCGGTCAACACGGTCGTCTTCGGCGAGGACGGGCGCGCGGTCGGCCACAACACCGACGTCACCGGGTTCGCCGCCGCCTTCGCGCGCGGCCTCCCGGACGTGTCGCTGGAGCGCGTCGTGCAGCTCGGCGCGGGCGGCGCGGGCGCGGCGGTCGCCCATGCCACCCTCACCCTCGGCGCCGGGCGGGTCACCGTCGTCGACGCCCTGCCGGAGCGGGCCGCCGCCCTCGCCGGCTCCCTGAACCGGCACTTCGGCGACGGCCGGGCGGCCCCGGCCACCCCCGACCGCCTGGCACACCTGCTGACCGGCGCCGACGGCATCGTGCACGCCACCCCCACCGGCATGGCCGCCCACCCGGGCCTGCCGCTCCCCGCCGAGCTGCTGCGTCCGCGGCTGTGGGTCGCGGAGGTCGTCTACCGCCCGCTGGAGACCGAGCTGCTGCGTGCCGCCCGGGCGGCGGGCTGCGCCACCCTCGACGGCGGTGGCATGGCCGCCTTCCAGGCCGCCGACGCGTTCCGGCTCTTCACCGGCCGGGAACCCGACAGAGCGCGGATGCTCGCGGACCTCACCGAGCTGGCCGGCGCCGTGACCACGCCGAAGTAGCGCCGAACGATCCCGTCGCCGCCCGGCGCGGCGCCCGAACGCAGCTCCGACGCAGAGAGGCACCCGGATGCGTACGTCCATCGCCACCGTCTCACTGAGCGGCTCGCTCACCGAGAAGCTCACCGCCGCCGCCCGGGCCGGTTTCGACGGGGTGGAGATCTTCGAGAACGACCTGCTCGCCAGCCCGCTCAGCCCCGAGGAGATCCGGGCCCGCTGCGCCGACCTCGGCCTCACCATCGACCTCTACCAGCCGATGCGCGACGTCGAGGCGGTGCCGGAGGCCGAGTTCGGCCGGAACCTGCGCCGTGCCCGGCACAAGTTCGAGCTGATGAACCGGCTCGGCGCGGACACCGTCCTGGTCTGCTCCAGCGTCTCCCCGCACGCCGTGGACGACGACTCACACGCCGCCGGTCAGCTCAGCCGGCTCGCCGACCTGGCGCGGGAGTTCGGCATCCGGGTCGCCTACGAGGCGCTGGCCTGGGGGCGGCACGTCAACACCTACGAGCACGCGTGGCGCATCGTCGAGACGGCCGGACACCCGGCGCTCGGCACCTGCCTGGACAGCTTCCATATCCTCTCCCGCGGCTCCGGCCCCAAGAGCCTCGAAGGCATCGCGGACATCCCCGGCGAGAAGATCTTCTTCCTCCAGCTGGCCGACGCCCCGCTGCTCGCCATGGACGTCCTGCAGTGGAGCCGGCACTACCGGTGTTTCCCCGGTCAGGGCGGCTTCGACCTGGCGAACCTGCTCGGGCACGTGTTGCGCACCGGATACGCCGGACCGCTCTCGCTGGAGGTCTTCAACGACGTCTTCCGGCAGGCCGACGCCGGCCCGACCGCCGTGGACGCCCACCGTTCCCTGCTGCTCCTGCAGGAGGCCGCCGGCGTGGCGGAGCTGCCCGCGCCCGTGGTACCCACCGGGGTCGCCTTCACCGAACTGCTCACCGCGGACGCCGAACCGGTCACCGCCGTCCTCGCCGCCCTCGGCTTCACCCGCGTCGCCCGTCACCGCGGCAAGCCCGTCGACTTGTGGCAGTCGGGCCGGGCCCGGGTCCTCGTCAACACCGGCCCGGCCGCCCGCCGGGACGGCACCCGGCTCGCCGCGATCGGCCTGGAGTCCCCGGACCCGGCCGCCGCCGCGCGCCGCGCCGAGACCCTGCTCGCGCCCGTCCTGCCCCGCCGCCGCGATCCCGGGGACGCCCCGCTGGAAGCGGTGTCCGCCCCCGACGGCACCGAGTTGTTCTTCTGTGCCACCGGAGGGGATCAACTCCCCGACTGGCGGGCCGACTTCGAGGACCTGCCGGACCACGGATCCCCCGCGCCCAGCGCCATCCGGGTCGACCATCTCGCCCTCACCCAGCCCTGGCACCACTTCGACGAGGCGGCCCTCTTCCACCGCAGCGTCCTCGGTCTCGACGCCGAGCGGAGCGTCGACCTCGCCGACCCCTACGGCCTGCTCCGCAGCCGCGCCGTCAGCAACGCCGACGGCAGTGTGCGGATCGCCCTGTCCGTCGGCGCGGCGCCCACCGACGACACCGCGCACGCCCAGCACATCGCGCTCGCCACCGACGACGTGGTGGCCGCGGCCCGCGCCTTCCGCGCGGCGGGCGGTCGGCTGCTGCCCGTGCCCGCCAACTACCACGACGACCTGGCCGCGCGGTACGAGTTCGAGGCCGGCGAGCTGGAGACGTACCGGGACCTCGGCATCCTCTACGACCGGGACGCGGGCGGCGCGTTCCGGCACTGCTACACCGTGACCGTCGGCCGGGTCTTCTTCGAGCTGGTCCAGCGCGACGCGGGCTACCAGGGCTACGGCGCCGCGAACGCCCCGGTGCGGCTGGCCGCGCAGCACACCCCGCACTGAACGCACCGCGGTCCGGGTCGCCATGGACGACCCGGGCCGCTCACGGGGGACGGCGCCGCCGTCGCCCCCGAGGTCAGTCCTTCTTCGCCGCCTCCACGGCGTGGCCGCCGAACTGGTTGCGCAGCGCGGCGATCATCTTCATCTGCGGCGAGTCCTCCTGCCGGGAGGCGAACCGCGCGAACAGCGAGGCGGTGATCGCCGGCAGCGGCACCGCGTTGTCGATGGCGGCCTCGACGGTCCAGCGGCCCTCGCCGGAGTCCTCCGCGTATCCGCGCAGCTTGCCCAGGTGCTCGTCCTCGTCCAGGGCGTTCACCGCGAGGTCCAGCAGCCAGGAGCGGATGACGGTGCCCTCCTGCCAGGAGCGGAACACCTCGCGGACGTTGTCCACCGACTTGACCTTCTCCAGCAGCTCCCAGCCCTCGGCATAGGCCTGCATCATGGCGTACTCGATGCCGTTGTGGACCATCTTGGAGAAGTGCCCGGCGCCGACCCGGCCCGCGTGGACGTAGCCGTAGGGGCCCTCGGGCTTGAGCGCCTCGAAGATCGGCCCGAGCCGTTCCACGTGCTCCTTGTCGCCGCCGACCATCAGGGCGTAGCCGTTCTCCAGGCCCCACACACCGCCGGAGACACCGGCGTCGACGAAGCCGATGCCCCTGACGCCCAGTTCGGCCGCGTGCTTCTCGTCGTCCGTCCAGCGGGAGTTGCCGCCGTCGACCACCGTGTCGCCCTCGGACAGCAGGTCCTTGAGTTCGTCGACGACGCCCTGGGTGGCGGTGCCGGCCGGGACCATCACCCAGACCGTGCGCGGCGCGTCCAGCTTCTCGACCAGCTCTTCGAGGCTCTTCACGTCGGAGACTTCGGGGTTGCGGTCGTAGCCGATGACGGTGTGGCCTGCGCGGCGGATCCGCTCGCGCATGTTGCCGCCCATCTTGCCGAGACCGATGAGACCGAGCTGCATGATCTATTCACTTCCTGAGAGAACGGTAGGCGGCGACGAGGGCCGTGGTGGACGGGTCCAGACCGGGCACGGCGGCGCCCTCGGTCAGGGCGGGCTCGATGCGCTTGGCGAGGACCTTGCCCAGCTCCACGCCCCACTGGTCGAAGGAGTCGATGTTCCACACCGCGCCCTGCACGAACACCTTGTGCTCGTAGAGGGCGACGAGCTGGCCGAGCACGGACGGGGTCAGCTCGCGCGCGAGGATGGTGGTCGTCGGCCGGTCGCCGGGGAAGGTCTTGTGCGGGACGAGTTCGTCCGGCACGCCCTCGGCGCGGACCTCGTCGGCGGTCTTGCCGAAGGCGAGGGCCTGGGTCTGGGCGAAGAAGTTCGCCATCAACAGGTCGTGCTGGGCCGCGAGCTCACC
>NZ_JBEYRK010000006.1:229846-323947 GCF_040704065.1 Streptomyces sp. NPDC047869 | reverse complement strand
GCCCGGCGGCCTCGACCGCCTTGGCGGACTCGGTCTTGGCGGCCGCGGTCTCCTTGGCGGCCTGCCGGCCCGCTTCCTTCGCCTGCTCGGCCAGTTCGGCGACCGAGGCGTGCTCCTCGTCCTTGTTCCTGGCGACGAACTGGCCGGTCTGCAGGAACTCGCGGATGTCCTCGGCGTTGCCGCTCAGCGCCAGGCGCCCGGCGGC
Organism: Streptomyces sp. NPDC047869; assembly: GCF_040704065.1. Classification (NCBI taxonomy): domain Bacteria; kingdom Bacillati; phylum Actinomycetota; class Actinomycetes; order Kitasatosporales; family Streptomycetaceae; genus Streptomyces; species Streptomyces sp. NPDC047869. The sequence goes on along the minus strand of NZ_JBEYRK010000006.1, from coordinate 323,742 downwards.
CTTCACATTGGTGCCGCCCACGCCGATGATCTGGACAAGCTGTACCCGCTCGTCCTCTTCCTGCTGGGTGTACCGGCCTTCGTCGAGGAACTTCCCGACGTCCTCGGCGCTGCCGGCGAGCGCGGCCCGGCCGGCGGTCTGCACGTTGGGGCCGGCGGTGTCGATGATTTGTGCGACCCGGACGCGGTTGTCCTGATCCATGGGGTCTTCCCAGCCGTCGTCCAGGAAGTCGTGGAGCTGGTCCGGCGTTCCGGCCAGCGCCTGACGGGCTGCCGTCAGCAGTTCCGGACCGCCGAGGGAGGCGAGTTGGGCGGCGGTCACCCGTTCGTCTTGGAACGAGAGATCGCCGGCCGCGGCCAGGAAAGCCTGAACGTCGGCGTCACTGCCGGTGAGTGCCGCCTCGGCGGCCGCCTTGACGCCGGGACCGCCCTCCTTCCAGTAGTCCACGACGAGTCCGCGCTGTTCGGCGGTGGTCGCAGACTGCGCAGCCGCCAGGACATTGCCCCCGGCCGGCGCGGCGTTCGCACCGGGCGTCGCGCCCAGCAATCCGGCGGCGAGAGCGAAGGGGAGCAGAGTCAATGCCGTCCGGCGCGTTAAACGCGCCATTTTTCCAGCGTGATCGAGCTGGTCAGTTCTTCGATTCACGAAACACCTGTCTCGGTCATCGACGACACCCCCGAATGCGAGTCGCCGAATTAGGAGAAGGCAGCGTAACTCCCGCCGGTCATTGGTTTGAAGCGTGGGGGCGTAATGCGCTGTTTAGTTGTTACTGAGCGGTATCTACCTTGCATGTCATGGGTGTTGCCTGGAGGGTCCGTGAGGGTCCCGCGTTGACGGTTGCGCATCCATTGACTAGCCTATGACCCGACTTTGTCGCTGCCTGACCAGCAGCGCGTTCTCTCCTGGGCCCTTCCTGCCCACTTTTTCTCTTGTTTATCGGGGGTTTCTTTGTGGTGTCTTCCCTAGTCTCTTCATGAGGTAATCGTCACCTTCAACCTTCTTTCGAGGAGGCTTTCTAGTGCATTTCCCTGCCCGAAAACTAGTTGTGTCCGTCGTAGTGGCCTCGGTCGCCACATTGGCCGGCATCTCCGTGGCCGCGGCCGACGACCCGCCCCCCTCTTCACCCCCGTCGACCCCACCGACAGCGGTTGAGGACTACGGCTATCCAGGAGCCGACCGGATCCTGGCCGAGAAGGGGATCAAGCTGAAGAGGGGCGACGGCCACATCCTGCTCGCCGTCTGCGATCTGGCCGCCCAGCAGATCCGCGTGCAGACCGTCAAGGACGACTCCGTCGGCCGCCAGGGCACCTACTGCTTCAAGGCGACGGCGAAGACGGGCCGTCTCACGCTCGAACTTCCGCGCGTGTTCGCGGTGGAGGCGGCCGACCACCCGGTGAGCGCGGATCTCACCGCCAATGGCCGGACGACGACGGTCGATGTGCCCCAGGGCGGCTTCGAGTCCGTCGGCGAAGGCACCGTCGGCGGCGCCAGGTCGGTGCTCGTCGAACTGCGCGTCACCGGCTGATCAGCCACTGTCCAAGTCCGTGCGCGACGCGTGCACGGGTCAGACATGCCTTCTGCATCCGCAGCACAGGCCTTGTGATTCGAGGAAAGCGTGACACAGCCCCGTTCCCGCGGGAAGCGCACGGTGTGGACGGCCGGGGTCCTGACAGCAGGCCTCACGACCGGAGTCCTGCTCGCGCCCCCCGCCCAGTCCGTCGGCGGTGAGCAGGTCGCGGACAGAGCGGAAGAGTACACAGTCAAGTTGCACGTCAACGTCGGGCGTGACGACGAGCGAGGCTGCACCGGCACCCTGGTGGACGCCCAGTGGGTGCTCACCGCAGCCAGTTGCTTCGCCACCGACCCCCAGCAGGGGGACCGGGTCCCGGCCGGCGCGCCTGCGCACACGTCCGTGGTGACCGTCGACGGCTACGAACCCGACGCGACGGAGACCTTCAGGCAGAAGGTCCTGGAACTCGTCCCGCACCCCGACCGCGACCTGGTCATGGCGCGTATCGACAACCCGGCCACCCTCGACAACCCGCTCGACGGACCGTTCCCCGACATCGCCCCGCCCTCCACGGGCACCACCGCCCCCGCACCGGGGGAGCGGCTCAGGGCCGTCGGGTACGGGCGTACCAAGGACGAGTGGGTCCCCGCCAAGGCGCACGTTGCGAACTTCGGCGTGGACGCCGTGGACGCGTCGACCCTGGCGATGTCCCCCGGCTCCGACGGCGGAGCCCTGTGTCCGGGAGACGCCGGTGGCCCGGTACTCAACGGCCGGGGCGGGCTGGTGGCCGTGGTCAGCCGGTCCTGGAGCGGTGGGTGCTTCGGGTCGGAGGAAACCCGTACGGGAGCCGTCGCCACCCGGGTCGACGACATCGCCGGCTGGGTCCAGCAGGTGCGCCTGAAGACCTACCGGCAGTTCGTCAGCGACGCCGTCACGGCGGCTGACTTCAACGGCGACGGGCGTGTCGACATCGCGGCCCGCCTGGTCAACGACACCGCGCACTACTTCACCAGCCGCCCCGACGGCACGCTGGAGTACGGCAGTCCGCTCAAGTCCCTGGGCCGCAACAGCGAGAAGCAACTCGTCGCGGGCGACTTCCAGGCCGGAACCGGGCTGGAGATGATCAGCGTGGAAGAGGGCGGCGATCTCTTCCTCGCTTCGAAGCACTCCTTGATCCCGTCAGTGTGGACCCGGACCAGGCTGTGGACCGACGCCGCGTGGAAGGACGGCCTGCCCGTCGCGGCCCTGCACAGCGCGACCCCGGGGCGTGACACCCTGCTGTTCCAGTGGCCCGACGGCTCCCTCTACACGTACAAGAGGGATGCCGACGGCGATCTCGTGAACCAGAAGAAGTCGATGTGGCCGGACAAGACCTGGAAGAAGAAGCTCATCGCCACGGGCGACTTCAACGGCGACGGACGTGACGACATCGCCGCCGTCGCCGTGGACGGCGCCCTGAGCCTCTACCCGGCCAAGGCCGACGGCACCTTCGACAAGGGGCGCTCCATGTGGCCCGACAAGACCTGGGGTTCTGCGCGCCAGGTGCTCGGCGGCGACTTCGACGGCGACGGCAAGGACGACCTCGCCGCCCTCACCTCCGCCGGCGACCTGCGCCTGTACGCCGGTGACGGCAGGGGCGGGCTCGCGGCCGGCCGGACCATGTGGCCCTCGGTCTGACCCCTCACGCCGGAAAGCGGCGGCCGACCCATTTCCAGAGGAACTCCAGGGCGGCCGCCGCCACCGCCGCGATGGCCACCGCCGTCCACGGCATGGTGGCGCCCACCAGCTTGAGGGCGAAGAAGTGCTGCAGCGCAGGTACGACGAGGACCAGCAGGAAGGCCGCGCCCATCGCGGCCACCAGGGCGATCCGCCACCAGGTGTACGGGCGGGCGATGATCGCCAGGACCCACATGGAGATCAGGAACAGCGTCAGGGTGGCCGCGCTGGTCTCCGCCTCAAGGGAACCGGGGCCCGTGTAGTAGTGCCGTGCCAGCAGGTACGTCGCGAAGGTCGCCGCCCCCGCCACCACCCCGCCGGGCACCGCGTACCGCATCACCCTGCGGACGAAGTGGGGGTGGGCCCGCTCCTTGTTGGGGGCCAGGGCCAGGAAGAAGGCCGGGACGCCGATGGTGAGGGTGGACAGCAGGGTCAGGTGACGCGGCAGGAACGGGTACTCCACCTGCCAGCACACCACCAGCAGCGCCAGCAGCACCGAGTACACCGTCTTGACCAGGAACAGCGTCGCCACGCGCGTGATGTTGCCGATCACCCGGCGGCCCTCGGCGACCACCGACGGCAGCGTGGCGAAGCTGTTGTTCAGCAGCACGATCTGCGCCACCGCCCGGGTCGCCTCCGAGCCCGAGCCCATGGAGACGCCGATGTCCGCGTCCTTCAGGGCCAGCACGTCGTTCACGCCGTCCCCGGTCATCGCGACCGTGTGCCCGCCCGACTGGAGCGCGCCGACCATGTCCCGCTTCTGCTGCGGGGTGACCCGGCCGAAGACGGTCCCCTCGTCCAGTGCCTTCGCCATGTCCCGCGGGTCGGCCGGCAGCCGGCGCGCGTCCACCGCCGTACCGGACAGGCCCAGCTTGGCCGCGACCGCGCCGACGGACACCGCGTTGTCACCGGAGATGACCTTCGCGTGGACCCGCTGGTCGGCGAAGTAGCGCAGGGTGTCGCCGGCGTCGGGGCGCAGCCGCTGCTCCAGCACGACCAGCGCGGTGGGGTGGGCGCCGTGGGCCGGCTCGGGGTCGTCGAGGTCGCGGGTGGTGCGGGCCAGCAGCAGGACCCGCAGGCCCTGTTCGTTCAGGCGCTCGGTCACGGCCAGGGCGGGGTCGTCCTGGGGGAGCAGTACGTCGGGGGCGCCCAGCAGCCAGGTGCTGGCCTCGCCGTCGCCCTCGCTGAACGCGGCGCCGCTGTACTTGCGGGCGGAGGAGAAGGGCAGCGACTCGACGCAGCGCCACTCCTCGCTGTCGGGATAGGCGTCGATGATCGCCTGGAGGGAGGCGTTGGGGTGCGGGTCGGACTCGCCGAGGGCGCCGAGAACCTTGCGCACATACGGTTCGTCGGCCCCGTTCAGCGCCCGCACCTCGGTGACGTCCATGCCGCCCTCGGTCAGCGTGCCGGTCTTGTCCAGGCAGACGGTGTCCACGCGGGCCAGCCCCTCGATCGCGGGCAGCTCCTGCACCAGGCACTGCTTGCGCCCGAGCCGTATGACCCCGATGGCGAAGGCCACGGAGGTGAGCAGCACCAGCCCCTCCGGGACCATCGGGACGATGCCGCCGACCGTGCGGGCGACCGCGTCCTTGAGGTTGTCGTTCTTCACCACCAACTGGGTGATGACCAGGCCGATCGCGGCCGGGACCATCATCCAGGTCACGTACTTCAGGATCGTGGAGATGCCGGTGCGCAGCTCGGAGTGGACGAGTGTGAACCGGGACGCCTCCTCGGCGAGCTGTGCGGCATACGCCTCCCGGCCCACCTTGGTCGCCCGGAACGCGCCACCGCCGGCCACGACGAAGCTGCCGGACATGACCTGGTCGCCGGGCCGTTTGAGCACCGGGTCGGCCTCGCCGGTGAGCAGCGACTCGTCGATCTCGAGGCCGTCGGCCTCCGCGCACACCCCGTCCACGACGATCTTGTCGCCGGGGCCCGTCTCCACGAGGTCGTCGAGGACGATCTCGTTCGTGGCCACTTCGACGGCGGCCCCTTCGCGGCGGACGGTGGGCCGGGCCTCGCCGATCACGGCGAGCGAGTCCAGGGTCTGCTTGGCCCGCCACTCCTGCACGATCCCGATACCGGTGTTGGCGAGGATCACGAAGCCGAAGAGGCTGTCCTGGATCGGCGCGACGAACAGCATGAGCAGCCACAGCACACCGATGATCGCGTTGAAGCGGGTGAAGACGTTCGCGCGGACGATCTCGCCCATCGAGCGGCTGCTGCGCACCGGGACGTCGTTGACCTCGCCCCGCGCGACGCGCTCGGCGACCTCGGCCCGGGTCAGGCCCGCCGACCGGACCCCTGGCAGACCCACCGGGTGCACCGGGTCGAGTTCGGCCCCCGCGTCGATGTGCGTCATGCATTCGACGGTACGTGCGGACCCGCGGCTTCACCTGCCGAGTGGGCGGAAGATCCGACCTGGGGAGGAGAGACGTCCTGCGCCGGTTGGAGAAACCGGCCGCTACCTGCCCGCGGTGGCCGCCTTCAGCGCCGCGTCCCGCTTGATCGCCGCGTCCCGCCTGCGGACGTACCAGACGCCGATCAGGCCGAGACCGCCGCCGGCCAGGCAGGTCCACAGCCACCACAGGTGGCCGTGGTCGTCGAACCAGCCGTAGAAGGGGAGCTGGACCAGGAAGAGGACGAACCACACGATCGTGCCGCCGGTGATGGTGGCGACCACGGGCCCCTCCAGGGGCTCCGGCGCTTCGTGCTTCGGGGTCCACTTCGTCATGGGGACAGCTTACGAGGCGATCAGGTCTACGCGCGGAGATAGCGATTTACCGCTCATACGTTCATACTGAAACCGTTTGTCTTTGGCCGCTTCTGTTCGTATGAAACTCCAACGGGGCTCGGGGGAACCCCGCTGGTGATGAGGTCCTCATGTCCACCTCGGCACCTGCCAAGGTCCCCGCCCCCGAGCAGCCGGGCGGTACTCCCGCCTACGGCGCTCTCGACCGCTACTTCCGCATCTCCGAGCGCGGCAGCACGCTCGGCCGCGAGATCCGGGGTGGTCTCGCCACCTTCTTCGCGATGGCGTACATCATCGTGCTGAACCCGATCATCCTGGGCAGCGCGAAGGACATGTACGGGCACCACCTGGACAACGGCCAGCTGGTGACCGCGACCGCGCTGACGGCCGCGTTCACCACGCTGCTGATGGGTGTCATCGGCAACGTGCCGATCGCGCTCGCCGCCGGTCTCGGTGTGAACTCCGTCGTCGCGCTCCAGCTCGCGCCCCGGATGTCCTGGCCGGACGCCATGGGCATGGTCGTGCTGGCCGGCTTCGTGGTGATGCTGCTCGTCGCCACCGGACTGCGCGAGCGTGTGATGAACGCCGTGCCGTTCGGCCTGCGCAAGGCGATCTCGATCGGTATCGGCCTGTTCATCATGCTGATCGGTCTGGTCGACGCCGGCTTCGTCACCCGAATGCCGGATGCCGTGCAGACCACCGTCCCGCTCCAGCTCGGCGTCGGTGGCCACCTCAACGGCTGGCCGGTGCTGGTCTTCATCCTGGGCGCGCTGCTCACCTTCGCGCTGATCGTCCGCAAGGTGCCGGGCGCGATCCTGATCTCCATCGTCGGGATGACCGTCCTCGCGCTGATCATCAACTCGGTCGCGCACGTCACCACCTGGGGCCTGACGGTCCCGAAGTGGCCCGGCAACCCGGTGGCCACGCCCGACTTCGGCCTGGTCGGCCAGTTCAGCCTCTTCGGCGGCTTCTCCAAGGTCGGCGTGCTGACCGGCATCCTCTTCGTCTTCACGGTCCTGCTGTCGTGCTTCTTCGACGCGATGGGCACGATCATGGGCATCGGCGACGAGGCGAAGCTGACCGACGCCCAGGGCTACATGCCGGGCATCAACAAGGTCCTCTTCGTCGACGGCATCGCGGTCGCGGCGGGCGGCGCCAGCTCCTCCTCGGCCACCACCGCGTTCGTGGAGTCCACGGCGGGTGTCGGCGAGGGCGCGCGCACCGGTTTCGCGAACGTCGTCACGGGCGCCCTCTTCGCGGTGGCCCTCTTCCTCACCCCGGTCGCCACCATGGTCCCGTCCCAGGCGGCCACGCCGGCCCTGGTCGCGGTGGGCTTCCTGATCCTCTCGAACTCCATCAAGGAGATCGACTGGGCGGACTACACCATCGCCATCCCGGCCTTCGTGACCATGATGATGATGCCGTTCACCTACTCGATCACCAACGGCATCGGTATGGGCTTCATCACCTTCGTGGTGCTGCGCCTGGCCGCCGGCCGGCCCCGCGAGGTGCCGGTCGCGATGTACGTCGTCGCCGCGGTGTTCGCCTTCTACTACCTGATGCCGGCCCTGGGTCTCACCTGAGGCGCGGGCGTCAGGTGACGCCGTAGAACTTCTCCGTCTCCTCGACGGCGGTCTGGAACCGTTCGTCGAAGTCGTCCCGAATGAGCGTGCGGACCACATAGTCCTGCACGCTCATTCCTCTTCTCGCCGCGTGGTGCCGGAGCCGTTCGAGCAGCTCCCCGTCTATCCGCAGGCTGAGCACAGTGGTCCCCATGAGTACGAGGGTCGCCACATCCGGCCGTTCCATGGGTCACATTCCGGAAACGTCTCACTCTTATGGGTGATCAATGGGGTGAGTGGCGGGCGTCACGGGCCCGCGTCCCCTCTCCGGTGGTCCTTAGCGAGAGTAATGAGTTACGCTAATGAACATGCCGGACCTCAACCATGGCGACGACGCCGCCGCCGTGAACTCCCTGCGCTCCGCCGTGATGCGGCTGTCCCGTCGGCTCAAGCACCAGCGGGTCGACGAGTCGCTGAGCCCCACCGAGATGTCGGTGCTGGGCACCCTCTCCCGCTGTGGCACCGCCACCCCGGGCGAACTCGCCCGCAAAGAGCACGTGCAGCCGCCGTCCATGACCCGCATCGTCGCGCTGCTGGAGGCCAAGGGGCTGGTCCGGCTCGAACCGCACCCCGAGGACCGTCGCCAGAAGGTCGTCACCAGAACCGAGCAGGCCGAGTCGATGCTCGAGGAGAGCCGCCGCAAGCGCAACGCGTTCCTGGCCGGCCTGGTCGACGCCCTCGACGAGGACGAGTGGGCCAAGCTCCGCGCCGCCGCGCCGGTGCTGGAGAAGCTCGCGCATCTGTAGCCCGCGCGTCCGTGAATCAGCCGCAGCAGCCATCGCAAGGAGGCGAACTCGTTTGAGTACGGGATCCGGAGCAGCTTCCGCCCCCGCACCGATCACTACTACCCCCACCGCCCGCAAGTCCTCGATGTTCAGCTCGCTGAAGATCCGGAACTACCGCCTGTTCTTCGCCGGCCAGGTCGTCTCCAACACGGGCACCTGGATGCAGCGCATCGCCCAGGACTGGCTGGTGCTCAGCCTCACCGGTTCCTCCGCGGCCGTCGGCATCACCACGGCCCTTCAGTTCCTGCCGATGCTGCTGTTCGGCCTGTACGGCGGCGTCCTGGTCGACCGGCTGCCCAAGCGGCCCGCCCTCCTGGTCACCCAGACGGCCATGGCCATGACCGGCCTCGCGCTCGCCTTCCTGACCCTCTCCGGGCACGTCCAGGTCTGGCACGTCTACGTCGCCGCCTTCGCCGTCGGACTCGCCACGGTGGTCGACAACCCGGCCCGGCAGTCCTTCGTCTCCGAGATGGTCGGCCCCGGCCAGCTCCAGAACGCGGTCAGCCTGAACTCCGCGAACTTCCAGTCCGCCCGGCTGGTCGGCCCCGCCGTCGCCGGCCTGATGATCACCGGCGTGGGCACCGGCTGGGCGTTCCTCGCCAACGGCCTGTCCTTCGCCGCGCCCATCGCCGGTCTGCTGCTGATGCGCTCCCGCGAGCTGCACGTCGTCGAGCGCGCGCCGCGCGGCAAGGGCCAGCTCCGGGAGGGCCTGCGCTACGTCGCCGGGCGCCCTGAGCTGATCTGGCCGATCGTCCTCGTCGGCTTCATCGGCACCTTCGGCTTCAACTTCCCGGTGTGGCTGTCGGCCTACGCCGACGACGTCTTCCACTCCGGCGCCGGCGCCTACAGCCTCTTCAACACCCTGATGGCCGTGGGCTCCCTCGGCGGCGCCCTGCTGGCCGCCCGCCGCGGCACGGCCCGGCTGCGGCTGCTGATCGCCGCCGCGCTGGCCTTCGGCACGCTGGAGACGGTGGCCGCGCTGGCCCCGTCCTACTGGCTGTTCGCGCTGCTCATGGTCCCGATCGGGGTCTTCGGCCTGACGGTCAACGTCACCGCGAACACGGCGGTCCAGATGGCCACCGACCCGGCCATGCGCGGGCGGGTGATGGCCCTGTTCATGATGGTCTTCATGGGCGGCACGCCGCTGGGCGCACCGGTCGTCGGCTGGATCACGGACACCTACGGCGCCCGGGTCGGCTTCGCCCTGGGCGGGGTGATCTCGGCCGTGGCCGCCGCCACGATCGGCCTGATCCTGGCCCGCATAGGCGGCCTGCGCCTCTCGGTCGGCTGGCACCGCGGCCACCCCCAGGTCCGCTTCGTCCCCAGGGAACAGCTGGCCCCGGCGGCCTGACGGGCGGGAGGAGCGGGACTCAGTCGCGGGGGAACTCGTCGGTCTTGAGGACGAGGCCGACGGGGGTGTCCGTGAGGTCCAGCTCCTCCCCGAAGTCGGCCTTCACCTCCAGCGCGTACTTGCCGTCCCTGGGACGGGTGAGGACGCGGCACTCACCCCGGTAGGGGTCGGCGATGAGATAGACGGGCACCTCCGCGAGGGCGTAGGCGAGCTTCTTTCGGCCGTAGTCGTTGGCCGCGGTGTCCGCGGAGATGATCTCGGCCACGAATTCGACGTCCTGGTAGCGCCAGCGGCCCTTGCTGTCCTTCACCGACCGCTCGGCCATGGCCGCCACATCACAGGCGAAGCCGTTCAGATGCCCGGGGAAGTCGATCCGCACGTCCGACGCCAAGCGCTTGCGCGGGTACTTCGCGCGCAACTGCTCCGCGATGTCGAAGATGATCTCCCAGTGGGTCTGCCGCTGCGGTGACGTGAAGATGTTTCCCCCGACGATCTCGACCTTCGTTCCCTCGGGGATGGGCATCTTCTCGAGCCACTCGAACATGACGTCCAGAGTCAGCTCGCCGCTCTCCTCGGCCATCGCGATCCTGTCTTCGAGGACGGTCATCGTGGCGCTCCTCCCCGGCTGCCTCACGGGCGAACGCAGCCGCGCGGTACAACGATACGCACGGTCATCCGGACACGCCGGGGCGTGCGCGGGAGACTGGCGGCATGAGACTCTTCGCCGCCCTGCTGCCCCCGGACGACGTCGCCGAAGCGCTCGCCCGGGAGGTGGCGGCGCTGCGCGAGCTGCCCGGTGCCGACGGGCTGCGCTGGACCGGGCGTCCCGGCTGGCACTTCACGCTCGCCTTCTACGGCGAGGTCGACGAGGAGCTGGTACCGGAACTGCGGGACCGCCTGGAGCGCGCGGCGGGCCGTACGCCCGCCTTTCCGCTGGCACTGCGTGGCGGAGGCCAGTTCGGGCGCGGGAAGGCGCTGTGGACGGGCGCGGACGGCGATCTGCGCACCTTGGGACTGCTGGCCGGGCGCACGGAGGCGGCGGCGCGCAGGAGCGGCATCGAGATGGGGGAGCACCGCCGCTACCAGGCACACCTGACGGTGGCCCGCAGCCGGTCGACGGTGGACGTACGGCCGTACGTGACGGCGCTGCACGACTTCGGCAGCCGTACCTGGACGGTGGACGAGCTGGTCCTCGTCCGCAGCAACCTGCCGAAGTCCGGCGTGCCCGGCGAGCAGCCCCGCTACGAGCCGGTCGCCCGCTGGGCACTCGGCGCGGCCGGTTAACCTCGATACGTGGACCCGAAGACCCGTAACCGGATCATGGCCTTTGTGCTCGTGCTGATGTTCGCCGTCGTCGCCCTGGCGGCCGCGCTCGGCAGGTGAGGGCCGGGCGCGGCCGCGGCGGCGATCAGCGGCGGGCGTCGCTCACCAGGCGAAGGCCTCCGGGGACGGGCCCGGGCCCGGGAAGACCTCGTCGAGGCCGGTCAGCAGCTCCTCGCTCAGCTCCAGCTCCACGGCCCTGATCGCCGACTCCAGCTGCTCGGCGGTGCGTGGTCCGACGATCGGGCCGGTGACGCCGGGCCGGGTCAGCAGCCAGGCCAGCGCGGCCTCGCCGGGCTCCAGGCCGTGCTTGTCGAGCAGGTCCTCGTAGGACTGGATCTGTACGCGGGCGGTGGGGTCGGCGAGGGCGTCGGCGGCCCGTCCGGAGGCACGGCGCCCGCCCTGCACCTCCTTCTTGATGACCCCGCCCAGCAGACCGCCGTGCAGCGGCGACCAGGGGATGACGCCGAGGCCGTACTCCTGCGCGGCCGGGATGACCTCCATCTCGGCGCGGCGCTCGGCGAGGTTGTACAGGCACTGCTCGCTGACCAGGCCGATGGTGCCACCGCGCCGGGCGGCGATCTCGTTGGCCTGGGCGACCTTGTAGCCGGGGAAGTTGGACGAGCCGGCGTAGACGATCTTGCCCTGCTGGACCAGCACGTCGATCGCCTGCCAGATCTCCTCGAAGGGAGTGTTCCGGTCGACGTGGTGGAACTGGTAGAGGTCTATGTAGTCGGTCCGCAGCCGCTTCAGGCTGGCGTCCACGGCGCGCCGGATGTTGACCGCGGAGAGCTTGTCGTGGTTGGGCCAGGCCGCGCCGTCGGCGCCCATGTTGCCGTACACCTTGGTGGCGAGAACGACCTTGTCCCGGCGCTCGCCGCCCTTGGCGAACCAGTTGCCGATGATCGATTCCGTACGGCCCTTGTTCTCGCCCCAGCCGTAGACGTTGGCCGTGTCGACGAAGTTGATGCCCGCGTCCAGTGCCGCGTCCATGATCGCGTGGCTGTCGGCCTCGTCGGTCTGCGGGCCGAAGTTCATGGTGCCGAGGACGAGTCGGCTGACTTTGAGTCCCGTGCGTCCTAGCTGCGTGTACTTCATGGTGCCCTAGCCAACGGCCTGGAGTGCGCTCGAAGCAAGGGCGGCCGGCCGGCTGGTCGCGGGGGAAGGCGTCCGTCCTCAGGACGAGGTCGACCACCGTGCCGGTCAAGGTCGACGTCGGTGCCGAAGCCCACCTTTCTCGGCTCGGCCTAGTCGCCGTCCTTGGCGTCGGCGCCGGCCATCGCGATCCTGTCTTCGAGGACGGTCATCGTGGCGCTCCTCCCCGGCTGCACCACGGACAGGTGCAGCCGCGCGGTTCAAGGCTACGCACGGTGACGGGGAGACGACGGAATCAGGTCAACCTGTTCCAGCCGCGTACGCCTGTCCGATTCCCCAGGCCTCCCACATCGCGGCGGCGAACGTCTCCGCGATCCGGTGCTCGCCGCTCGCGTTGGGGTGCGTCCCGTCGTAGGTGTCCGCGTGGATGTCGTACGCCTCGGGCGGCGAGGCCAGCAGCAGCGGGGAGCGGGGCTCGTCCAGGTCGGCCACCGTCTTGGCGAGCAGCACGTTGAACTGGTCGACCTGGGCCGCGAAGGCCTCGTCCGCCTCGGCGCGGATGTTCGGTATCACCGGCAGGATCACCATGCGGATGCCCGGCCGGGCCTCGCGGGCGCCGGTGACGAACGCCCGGACGTTCTCCGCCGTCTGCTCGGCGTTGGTGTAGAAGCCGAGGTCGATCAGGCCCAGGGAGACCAGCAGCACGTCGGCCCGGTGCCCGCGCACCGCCTCACCGATGAGCGGCGCCATGTGCAGCCAGCCCTCGCCCCAGCCGGCCAGATGGGCCCGGGGGAAGTCCGGTTCCGCGTAGGCGGACGACACCGGCGCCTCGGCCGCCTTGTCGTACAGCTCCTCGCGCGGGCCCACGAGGGTGAACGGGCCGCCGTACGAATCGCGCAGGTGCTGCCACAGACGGTAACGCCACGTGTGTTCGCCCGCGCTCCCGATGGTCATCGAGTCCCCCACGGGCATGAACCTGAGCACCCGCTCATGATGGACGATCACCGAGGCCGACGGGATGTGAGGCCCGACACGTCCACCGGACCCCCGGGGCGAATGGCAGGCTTGGGGCATGCGTCGACCGTTCGCCCTGCTTGCCGGGGCCCTGCTCGCGGGTGCCTGCGCGCTGCCCGCCCACGCCGCCGACGGTGATCAGGGTTTCACCATCAAGGACCCGAGGATCACCGAGTCCAGCGGCCTGGCCGCCTCCCGGCTGCACCCCGGCATCTACTGGACGCACAACGACAGCGACGACGGGCCCTACCTCTACGCCGTGGACAGCGCGACCGGGAACACCGTCGCGACCGTGACGCTGCGCGGCATCGGCTCCCCGCGCGATGTGGAGTCCATCTCCATCGGCCCGCACAACGAGATCTACGTCGGTGACATCGGGGACAACTTCGACGGCAGATGGCCGTACGTGTGGATCTACCGGCTGCCCGAGCCGAAGGTGCTCAAGGACCAGACGGTCACGGCCAGGCAGTACGTGGTGAAGTACTCCGACGGGCCGCGCGACGCCGAGTCGCTGCTGGTCCACCCGAAGACCGGGCGCGTGTACATCATCGACAAGAAGGAGGACGGCGGGCACCTGTTCGAGGGGCCCGCGACGCTCTCCACCTCGGGGGCGAACGTATTCCGGCCCGTCGCCCCGGTCGACCTGTGGGCCACCGACGCCGCCTTCTCCCCGGACGGCAAGCAGCTCGCGGTGCGCGGGTACTTCGGTGGGATCTACTACGACTGGAACGGCGGGCGGATCAAGCGCGAGGGCCGGCTCGACGTGCCCCTGCAGGGTCAGGGCGAGTCGCTGACGTACTCCACCGACGGGACCAGGCTGATGTACGGCAGCGAGGGCGCCGGCAGCTCGGTCCAGGCGCAGGACGCGCCGGGCGACCACTCGGCCCAGTCCCCTTCAGGGAACGGTGGTTCGGCGTCCGACGGGGCCGGTGGCAGCGGTGGGCGCCTCAAGGTCGGGGCCGCCGTCGTCGGTGTGGGCGCGGTCGTCCTGCTCGGGCTGCGGCTGCTGCGCCGGCGCGGCTGAGCGCCGCCGCTCGGGCGGAGCCGGCCCGCCGTATGTCTTGACGTGGTCATGGCGTCCCAGTTTCCTGGTGGTGCGCGGTATATGGGAGCGCTCCCATTCTGTTCCGGGGCCGCGCCTCCCGAGAGGAACCGAGGCACATGTTCCGCAGCTTGCGAAGAGCGTTGTGTGCTGCCGCCGCCGCGCTCCTGCTGTCCCTGGCGGGCGCACACCAGGCGCACGCGGCCGCCGCCCCCGGAGCCGGCTACTGGCACACGAGCGGCCGGCAGATCCTGGACGCGGCCGGACAGCCGGTGCGCATCGCGGGGATCAACTGGTTCGGGTTCGAGACCGGCAACCACGTGGTGCACGGCCTCTGGTCGCGCGACTACAAGAGCATGATCGACCAGATGAGGTCACTGGGCTACAACACCATCCGGCTGCCCTACAGCGACGACGTGTTCAAGTCCGGCGCGATGCCCGAGAGCATCGACTTCTCCGGCGGCAAGAACGCCGATCTGCAGGGCCTGACCTCGCTCCAGGTCATGGACCGGATCGTGTCCTACGCCGGCCAGGACGGCCTGAAGGTCATCCTCGACCGCCACCGGCCCGACTCCGGCGGCCAGTCGGCCCTCTGGTACACCGCGTCCGTGCCCGAGTCGACCTGGCTCGCCGATCTGAAGGCGCTGGCCGCCCGTTACAAGGCTCAGGACACGGTCATCGGCATCGACCTGCACAACGAGCCCCACGACCCCGCCTGCTGGGGCTGCGGCGACCAGGCCACCGACTGGCGGCTCGCGGCCGAGCGGGGCGGCGACGCGGTGCTCTCCGTCAACCCCGATCTGCTGGTCTTCGTCGAGGGCGTGCAGACGTACAACGGCGTCTCCGGCTGGTGGGGCGGCAACCTGATGGGCGTCGGGCAGTACCCGGTCCGCCTCGACGTGGCGAACCGCGTCGTGTACTCCGCCCACGACTACGCCACCAGCGTGGCCCAGCAGAGCTGGTTCAGCGATCCGTCCTTCCCCGCCAACATGCCCGGGGTGTGGGACAAGTACTGGGGCTACATCTTCAAGCAGGACATCGCGCCGGTGTGGGTGGGCGAGTTCGGCACCACCCTTCAGTCGGCGGTGGACCAGAAGTGGCTGGCCGCGCTGGTGAGTTACCTGCGTCCGACGTCGACGTACGGCGCGGACGCCTTCCAGTGGACCTTCTGGTCGTGGAACCCCAACTCCGGTGACACGGGCGGCATCCTGAAGGACGACTGGTCGACCGTGGACACGGTGAAGGACGGGTACCTGGCGAGCGTGAAGGCGCCGTTGTTCCCGGGTACCGGGGGCGGGAGCGGTGGCGACGGCGGGGGTGGCGGTGGGGGCGCTTCGGCCGCCTGCAGCGCCTCCTACGCCGTCAGCAGCGACTGGGGGAGCGGCTTCAACGCGCAGGTGACGGTGACGAACACTGGAACCGCCGCCCTCAAGTCCTGGAAGGTGACGTGGAAGTGGAGCGGTTCACAGCAGGTCACGTCCATGTGGAACGCCACCTACACGCAGAGCGGGGCCGGTGTCACGGCTGTGAACGCCGCTCACAACGGCAGTGTGCCGGTCGCCGGTTCCACGGGCTTCGGCTTCGGGGGCGCGCCCGGCGGCGGGGCGGTGCCGTCACCGACCTGCACGGCGACGTGAGCGGTCCGGCGGGTACGGCGGTTTGAGAGCGGCCGCACGCACGGCGGCACGAAGGGCCGTCCGGACGGTCGGCATGAGAAAAGGGCGCCCGGTGCGACAAGCGCCGGGCGCCCTCCCGCTCGTACCCGGAGGGTCAGAGCTTCTCGATCACGTAGTCCACGCACTTCGTCAGCGCCTCGACGTCCGCCGGGTCGATCGCCGGGAACATCGCGATACGGAGCTGGTTGCGGCCGAGCTTGCGGTACGGCTCGGTGTCCACGATGCCGTTGGCGCGCAGCACCTTGGCCACGGCCGCCGCGTCGATCTCGTCGGAGAAGTCGATGGTGCCGATGACCTGCGAGCGCTTGGCCGGGTCGGTGACGAACGGGGTGGCGTACTTGGACTCCTCCGCCCAGCCGTACAGGCGGGTCGAGGAGTCCTTGGTGCGGGCCGTGGACCAGTCCAGGCCGCCCTGGCCGTTGATCCACTCGAGCTGCTCGTTCAGCAGGAAGAGGGTGGCGAGGGCCGGGGTGTTGTACGTCTGGTTCTTGCGGGAGTTGTCGATCGCCGTCGGCAGGCTGAAGAACTCCGGGACGTGCCGGCCGGAGGCGTGGACGCGCTCGGCGCGCTCGATCGCGGCCGGGGAGAAGACACCGATCCACAGGCCGCCGTCGGAGGCGAAGGACTTCTGCGGGGCGAAGTAGTAGACGTCCGTCTCGGCGATGTCGACGGGGAGACCGCCCGCGCCGGAGGTGGCGTCCACCAGGACGAGCGCGCCCTCGTCGGCGCCGGCCACGCGCTTGATCGGCATGGCGACACCGGTGGAGGTCTCGTTGTGGGTGAACGCGTAGACGTCGACACCCGCCTCGGCCTGCGCCTCGGGGTGGGTGCCGGGGTCGGCGGCGACGACGGTGGGGTCGGCCAGCCAGGGGGCGAGCTTGGCAGCCTTGGCGAACTTCGAGGAGAACTCGCCGAAGTTGAGGTGCTGGGACTTGTTCTCGATCAGTCCGTGGGTGGCGATGTCCCAGAAGGCGGTGGAGCCGCCGTTGCCGAGGATCACCTCGTAGCCCTCGGGAAGGGAGAACAGCTCGGAGATGCCTTCGCGGACCTTGCCGACCAGGTTCTTCACGGGCGCCTGGCGGTGGGAGGTACCCAGGAGGGACGTGCCAGTGGCGGCGAGGGCGTCCAGCGCCTCGGTCCGCACCTTGGAGGGGCCAGCGCCGAAGCGTCCGTCGGCGGGCTTGATGTCAGCGGGGATCTGGATGTCGGCCACGCTTCGGAGGGTATCCGCTACGCGAAACGGTACGGAACCGTGTCCGTCCGATGAGACGAGTCCGCCGGGTCATGGACTTGTGCGGTTGTACGACGAAACGGGTGCGGCTGTGGACAAGTCTCGGTGACGGTGCGTGAGCGGATGCATCCTGGACGCATGACGGATCTCTCGGGTCTCGCGGCGGAGCTGAGCCGGGCCGTCCGGGGCGAGGTCGGCTTCGACGTGACCTCCCGGGCGCTCGTGACGATGGACGCGTCCAACTACCGGCGCGTGCCGGCGGGGGTGGTGGCCCCGCGGGACACGGCCGACGTCGCGGCCGTGCTGGAGGTGTGCCGGGCGCGCGGGGTGCCGGTGGTGGCGCGCGGCGGGGGCACCTCGATCGCGGGGCAGGCGACGGGTACGGGCGTGGTGCTGGACTTCACCCGGCACATGAACGGGCTGCTGGAGCTGGACCCGGGCACGCGCACGGCCGTGGTCCAGCCGGGGCTCGTCCTCGACCGCCTCCAGGAGGCCGCCGCCCCGCACGGCCTGCGGTTCGGCCCCGACCCCTCGACGCACAGCCGGTGCACGCTCGGAGGGATGATCGGCAACAACTCGTGCGGCTCGCACTCGGTCGCCTGGGGCACCACGGCGGACAGCGTGCGTGAACTGTCCGTCATCACCGCGCGCGGGCAGCGGCTGCGGCTCGGGCGGGACTGGGCCGGGGCGCCGGAGGGACTGCGCGAACTGGTGGCGGGCGACCTGGCCCGGCTGCGCACCGGCTTCCCCGACCTGCCCCGCCGTATCTCCGGGTACGCGCTCGACGCCCTGCTCCCCGAGAACGGCGCCGACGTCGCCCGCTCCTTCTGCGGCTCCGAGGGCACCCTCGGCATCCTGACGGAGGCGGTCGTACGGCTGGTGGAGGCCCCGCGCGCGCGTGCACTGGCGGTGCTCGGGTACGGCGACGAGAGCGCGGCCGCCGAGGCCGCGGCGGGCCTGCTCCCGTTCGGCCCGTTGACGGTGGAGGGCATGGCGGCCGACCTGGTGCCCTCGCCGGCCGGGCTGCCCAGGGGGGACGCCTGGCTGTTCGTGGAGACCGGCGGTGGGACGGCGGCCGAGGCACGCGCGCGTGCGGAGGCGATCGTGCGCGCGGCCGATGTCGTCGACTCCCTCGTGGTCACCGACCCGGCGGCGCAGCGGGCCCTGTGGCGCGTCCGCGAGGACGCGAGCGGGACGGCCACCAGGATGCCGGACGGGACGGAGGCCTGGCCCGGCTGGGAGGACTGCGCGGTGCCGCCCGCCCGGCTCGGCGCCTATCTGCGGGACTTCCGCGTCCTGCTGTCCTCCCACGGCCTGCGCGGCACGCCCTACGGCCACTTCGGTGACGGCTGCATCCACGTCCGCATCGACTTCGACCTGCTCACCGAGGCGGGCGTGGGCCGCTTCCGGCGTTTCTCCGGGGAGCTCGCGGACCTGGTGGTGGCCCATGGCGGCTCCCTGTCCGGGGAGCACGGCGACGGCCAGGCCCGCGCGGAGCTGCTGCCGCGGATGTTCGGCGAGGAGACGGTGCGGCTCTTCGAGCGGGCCAAGGGGGTCTGGGACCCCGACGACCTGCTCAACCCGGGGATGCTGGTCCGCCCGGACCCGCTGGACGCGAACCTCCGCTTCTCCGTGCTGCCCCGCCGTCCGGTGGACGTCGGCTTCGGCTACCCGGCCGACGGCGGCGACTTCCGGGCCGCCGTCCGCCGCTGCGTCGGCGTCGCCAAGTGCCGTACGACCACGGCGTCCGGGCCCGCCGTGATGTGCCCCTCGTTCCGGGCGACGGGCGAGGAGCAGCACTCCACCCGGGGCCGGGCCCGGCTGCTGCACGAGATGCTCGCGGGCGAACTGGTCACCGACGGCTGGCGCTCCACGGAGGTCCGGGACGCGCTGGACCTGTGCCTGTCCTGCAAGGGCTGCCGTTCGGACTGCCCGGTCGGCGTCGACATGGCCACCTACAAGGCGGAGTTCCTGCACCACCACTACCGGGGCCGGCGCCGCCCGGCCGCCCACTACAGCATGGGCCGGCTGCCGGTGTGGCTGCGCTGGGCGGCCCGGACCGGTACGGCGCGGCTGCTCAACCGGCTCGCCTCGCTGCGGCTGCCGGCCCGGATCGGCAAGCGGCTCGCCGGGATCGCCCCGGAGCGGGACATCCCCCGGCTGGCGCCGCGGACGTTCAGCCGCTGGTGGCGGCGGCGCGAGCGGCGGAGCACGGGAGACCCGGTCGTGCTGTGGCCCGACACCTTCACCGAGCATCTCTCGCCCGCGGTCGGACAGGCGGCCGTGCGGGTGCTGGAGGCCGCCGGGCTGAGGGTGGTGCTGCCACCGTCCCGGCCGGCCGGCGGGGTCTGCTGCGGACTGACCTACGTCTCCACCGGCCAGCTCGACCGGGCGCGCACGGTGCTGCGCCGCACCCTGGACCTGATGGAACCGGTGCTGCGCAGGGGCACGCCCGTCGTCGTCCTGGAACCGAGCTGCGCCGCGGCCCTCCGCGCCGACCTCCCGGAACTCCTGCCGGACGACCCGCGCGCGGCCCGGCTGTCGTCGGCGGTCCTCACCTTCGCCGAGGCGCTGCGGCGGCACGCCCCCGACTGGACCCCGCCCGCCGTCGGCCGCCCGGTCGCCGGGCAGACCCACTGTCATCAGCACGCGGTCCTCGGTGACGGCGCCGACCGCGCGCTGCGCGAGTCCGCGGGCCTGACCGGCGAGCTGAGCGGCGGCTGCTGCGGCCTCGCGGGCAACTTCGGCTTCGAGAGGGGCCACTTCGAGGTCTCCCGGGCCTGCGCGGAGGAACAGCTTCTGCCGTCGGTCCGGGCGGCGGCCGAGGAGACGGCGATCCTGGCGGACGGCTACTCGTGCCGTACCCAACTGGAGCAGCTGGCCGGAGTGCGGGGACGGCATCTGGCGGAGGTGCTGGCGGACGCGCTGGACGCGCTGGACCCGCTGGACGCGCTGGACGCGCGGGACGCCGGGACGGAGGCCTCGGAATGACGGCGCGGGCCACGCGCCATGGACACGGAGGTGCTGGCGGCCTGGGGGCCGAAGGACGGCAGATGAGCCAGGCACCCGGCGGGCTCGCGGGCGCTTTCCGGCCGGTCGGAGCACGATGGGAGGGAGGCGACTCGCCCCCTCACCTCACCGTCGAGTCCCGCGCGCGGCGTCCCATCATCCGGGACAGCCTCATAACGGTTTCACACTCCTGACCAAGTCTATTACCCTGGACTCGGTAGTGCACCGAGATGAACATCATCTGATCCCAGCCAGACCCAGGACCGCCCGTGAGCACCTCCAGCCACACCGCCTCCTCGACGCAGCACGTACCGGCATCCCCGGGGGGCGCACCGCGTCGGTCCGGTTCGTTCGGCTCGCTCGGGCCGGTCGGTCTGGTGCTGGCCGGCGGGATCTCGGTGCAGTTCGGCGCGGCGGTCGCGGTGACCCTGATGCCGAGGGCCGGCGCGCTCGGCGTCGTCACCCTGCGGCTCCTCGCGGCGGCCGTGGTCCTGCTGGTGGTCTGCCGGCCCCGGCTGCGCGGCCACTCGCGCACCGACTGGGGCACGGTGATCGCCTTCGGTATCGCCATGGGCGGGATGAACGGCCTCTTCTACGAGGCGGTCGCCCGCATTCCGCTGGGTCCCGCGGTCACCCTGGAGGTCCTCGGCCCACTGGCGCTGTCCGTGCTGGCGTCCCGCAGGGCGATCAACGCGCTGTGGGCGGCGCTCGCCCTGGCGGGGGTCTTCCTCCTGGGCGGCGGAGGCTTCAGCGACCTGGATCCCGTCGGTGTCGCTTTCGCCCTGGGCGCCGGCGCCATGTGGGCGGCCTACATACTCTTCAGCGCCCGCACGGGCCGCCGCTTCCCGCAGGCGGACGGCCTGGCGCTGGCGATGGCGGTGGCCGCCCTGCTCTTCCTCCCGCTCGGCATCGCCGAGGCCGGCAGCCGCCTGCTGAACCCCACCACGGTCGCCCTGGGCTCGGCGGTGGCGCTGCTCTCCTCGGTGCTGCCCTACACCCTCGAACTCCTGGCGCTGCGCCGGCTGCCCGCGCATACCTTCGCCATCCTCATGAGCCTGGAGCCGGCCATCGCGGCCACGGCGGGCTTCCTGATCCTCGGCCAGGCGCTCTCCGCCACGGAGGCCGCCGCCATCGCCCTGGTGATCGCGGCGACCATCGGCGCGGTGCGGTCCCAGGTCGGACGGGGCAAGGTCCCGCCCCCGGCCCCCGAGGCCTGACCGTCACGCGCCGGGCGCGCCCGGAGTTCAGCCGGCCGGCTTCTCCCACACCGACACGTGCTGCCGGCTGTCACTCGTGAAGGGCTCCCGCGTCCAGCCGTCCCACCGCGAGCGCAGCCGCAGTCCCGCGAGGCGGGCCATCAGGTCCAGCTCCGCGGGCCACACATAGCGGAACGGAATCGAGGAGTACGTCGCCCGGCCGTCCGTGACCCGCACATGGTGCGAGCTCAGCGACTGCGTCGCCACGTCGTACAGATCGAAGCCCAGCCGCCCCTCCTCCACACGGAACGGCACCGCGCTCTGCCCGGGCGGCAGCCGGCGCAGATCCGGCACCCCGACCTCGATGGCGAAGCAGCCGCCGGGCTCAAGATGGCCGGCCGCATTGCGGAAACAGTCCACCTGGGCGTCCTGCGAGGTCAGATTCATGATCGTGTTGAAGACCAGGTAGGCGACCCGGAAGGTGCCGTCCACCCGCGTCGTCGCGAAGTCCCCGATCGTGACCCCGACCGCGTCACCGCCCGGCTTGGCCCGCAGCCGGTCCACCATCGCCCGTGACAGATCGATGCCGTGCACCTCGACCCCGCGCCGCGCCAGCGGCAGCGCGACGCGCCCGGTCCCGACCCCCAGCTCCAGCGCCCGCCCGTCACCGGCCAGCTCCGCCAGCACCCCGACCGCGGGCCCGACGACCCCGTCCTCGAACATCTCCGCCGCCGACTCGTCGTACGAAGCCGCGACGGACTCCCCGAAGTAACCGTCCCCATCGACCATGCCCCGACGGTAGGGGGAGAGCGGTGGGCGCCGCGCGGCCTTTTCGACGCGCACAGCCGCTGCGGAAATTAATGCAAGCATGCTTGATTGTTTCTGGGCCCGCTGCCATGCTCCCCCTCATGGCCGACCCGACGCCCGTCATCGATGATCTGCGTGCCGAAAGCGACGAACTCGACCTGCTGGTCGCGGACTTGAGACCGGAGCAGTGGGCCCGGCCCACTCCCGCACCAGGCTGGACCGTCGCTCACCAAGTCGCGCACCTCGCCTGGACCGACCGTTCGGCCCTGCTGGCCGTCACCGACGCCGGGGCCTTTCAGGCGCTGGTCGAGAAGGCGCTGGCCGCCCCCGACTCGTTCGTGGACGAGGGCGCGGAGGAAGGCGCGCGGCTGCCGTGCGCCGAGCTGCTGGCGGGGTGGCGTGCCGGGCGGGACGACCTGGGGCGGGCCCTGCGTGCCGCACCGGCCGGCGGCCGGTTCCCCTGGTACGGGCCGCCCATGTCGGCCGCCTCCATGGCCACCGCCCGCCTCATGGAGACCTGGGCCCATGGGCTGGACATCGCCGACGCCCTCGGTGTGGACCGCCCACCCACCGACCGGCTCAGGCATGTGGCACGGCTCGGGGTGCGGACACGCGACTTCGCCCACATGGTCCACGGACTCACCCCGCCCGCCGAGGAGTTCCGGGTCGAACTCCGGGCGCCCTCCGGGGACCTGTGGGTGTACGGGCCGGAAGACGCCGCCCAGCGGGTCACCGGGCCCGCGCTGGACTTCTGCCTGCTGGTCACCCAGCGTGCCCACCGCGCCGACCTCGCCCTGCGTGCCGAGGGGCCGGACGCCGACCGCTGGCTCGGCATCGCCCAGGCCTTCGCGGGCCCGCCCGGCACCGGCCGCCCGCCGCGGGAGGGCGCCCGGTGAACCCGTTGCGCATCGGCAACTTCTCCGGCTTCTACGGCGACCGCTTCGACGCGCTGCGCGAGATGCTCACCGACGGCGAGGTCGACGTCCTCACCGGTGACTACCTCGCCGAACTCACCATGCTCATCCTCGGCCGCGACCGCCTGAAGGACCCCTCCGCCGGATACGCCCGCACCTTCCTGCGCCAGCTGGAGGACTGCCTCGGCCTCGCCAACGAGCGCGGGGTGCGGATCGTCACCAACGCCGGTGGCCTGAACCCGGCCGGACTCGCGGACCGGATACGGGAGTTGAGCGAGCGGCTCGGCATACCGGCGCGGGTCGCCCATGTCGAGGGTGACGACCTCGGCGCCGCCCACCCCGGCACCCTCGCCGCCCACGCCTATCTGGGCGGCTTCGGGATCGCCGAGTGCCTGCGGGCGGGCGCGGACGTCGTCGTCACCGGGCGGGTGACGGACGCGGCACTGGTCACCGGGCCCGCCGCCGCGCACTTCGGCTGGCGGCCGGGCGAGTACGACCGGCTCGCCGGTGCCGTCGTCGCCGGGCATGTGCTGGAGTGCGGGACGCAGGCCACCGGCGGCAACTACGCGTTCTTCGGGGAGGGCGACGTACGCCGTCCCGGTTTCCCGCTCGCCGAGATCCACGCCGACGGCAGCAGCGTCATCACCAAGCATCCCGGCACCGGCGGCCTCGTCGACGTCGGCACGGTCACCGCCCAGCTGCTGTACGAGACGGCAGGCGGCCGGTACGCCGGGCCGGACGTCACCACCCGGCTGGACACCGTACGGCTGAGCCAGGACGGGCCGGACCGGGTGCGGATCGAGGGGGTGCGCGGGGAGGCTCCGCCGCCGACGCTCAAGGTCGGGCTCAACCGGCTCGGCGGCTTCCGCAACGAGGTCGTCTTCGTCCTCACCGGACTCGACATCGAGGCCAAGGCCGCCCTCGTGCGCGGGCAGCTCACGGACGCGCTCGCCAAGTCGCCGCCCCAGGAGGTCCGCTGGGACCTCGTGCGCACCGACCGCGCCGACGCGGACACCGAGGAGACGGCGAGCGCCCTGCTGCGCCTGGTCGTCCGGGACCCGGACCAGCGGCTCGTGGGACGGGCGCTGAGCGGGGCCGCCGTGGAGCTGGCACTGGGCAGCTACCCCGGCTTCCATGTGCTCGCCCCACCGGGGAAGGGCGCGCCCTATGGCGTCTTCGAGGACGTGTACGTGCCCCATGGCGACGTCGACCATGTGGCCGTCCTCCACGACGGCCGTCGTATCGCCGTGGCACCGGCTGCGGACACGGCCGCACTGGACGCCGTACCGGAGCCGCCGCTGCCCGAACCCCCGCCGCCCGGGCCGGTCCGCCGGGCGCCCCTCGGTCTGGTCGCCGGAGCCCGCAGCGGCGACAAAGGCGGAAACGCCAACGTGGGCGTGTGGGCGCGCTCGGACGAGGCCTGGCGGTGGCTCGCCCACGAGCTGACCGCCGACCGGTTCCGGGAGCTGATCCCCGAGAGCCGGGACCTGCCCGTCACCCGGCACGTGCTGCCCGGCCTGCGCGCCCTCAACTTCGTCGTGACCGGCATCCTCGGCGCCGGCGTCGCCGCGCAGGCCCGCTTCGACCCGCAGGCCAAGGCGCTCGGCGAATGGCTGCGCTCCCGCCACCTGGACATCCCGGAGGCCCTGCTGTGACCGTCCTGCCCTCCGCCCTCGACACCGGCGGCCCCGACTACCTGGCCAACCGTGAGGCCATGCTCGCCAAGCTCGCCGACCTGGAGGCGGAGCACACCAAGGCGCTCGCGGGCGGCGGCGAGAAATACGTCGCGCGGCACCGCGAGCGCGGCAAACTGCTCGCCCGCGAGCGCATCGAACTGCTCCTCGACCCGGACACCCCGTTCCTCGAACTGTCCCCGCTCGCCGCCTGGGGCAGCGATTACACGGTGGGCGCCTCGCTGGTCACCGGCATCGGCGTGGTCGAGGGCGTGGAGTGTCTGATCACGGCCAACGACCCGACCGTGCGCGGCGGCGCCAGCAACCCCTGGAGCCTGAGGAAGGCGCTGCGCGCCAACGACATCGCGCTCGCCAACAGGCTGCCCTGCATCAGCCTGGTGGAGTCCGGCGGTGCCGACCTGCCGTCCCAGAAGGAGATCTTCATCCCCGGAGGCGCCATCTTCCGGGACCTCACCAGGCTCTCGGCGGCCGGCATCCCGACCGTCGCCGTCGTCTTCGGCAACTCCACCGCCGGCGGCGCCTACGTCCCCGGCATGTCCGACCACGTGATCATGGTCAAGGAACGCGCCAAGGTGTTCCTCGGCGGTCCCCCGCTGGTGAAGATGGCGACCGGCGAGGAGAGCGACGACGAGTCCCTCGGCGGCGCCGAGATGCACGCGCGCGTGTCGGGCCTCGCCGATCACTTCGCCGTCGACGAGCGGGACGCGCTCCGGCAGGCCCGCCGGGTCGTCGCCCGCCTCAACCACCGCAAGGCCCATCCGGATCCCCCCTTCGCACAACCACCCAAATACGACAACGAGGAGCTGCTGGGCATCGTTCCCGGCGACCTGAAGACCCCCTTCGACCCGCGCGAGGTCATCGCCCGGCTCGTCGACGGCTCCGACTTCGACGAGTTCAAGCCGCTGTACGGGACGAGCCTGACGACCGGCTGGGCCGCGCTGCACGGCTACCCCGTCGGCATCCTGGCCAACGCCCAGGGCGTGCTGTTCAGCGCCGAGTCGCAGAAGGCCGCCCAGTTCATCCAGCTCGCCAACCAGCGCGACGTCCCGCTGCTCTTCCTGCACAACACCACGGGCTACATGGTCGGCAGGGAGTACGAACAGGGCGGCATCATCAAGCACGGCGCCATGATGATCAACGCGGTCAGCAACAGCCGCGTGCCCCACCTGTCCGTACTTCTGGGCGCGTCGTACGGCGCCGGGCACTACGGCATGTGCGGCCGCGCCTACGACCCGCGCTTCCTGTTCGCCTGGCCCAGCGCCAAGTCGGCCGTCATGGGCCCCCAGCAGCTCGCGGGCGTGCTCTCCATCGTCGCCCGGCAGTCGGCGGCGGCGAAGGGACGGCCGTACGACGACGACGCGGACGCCGCGCTGCGCGCCATGGTGGAGCAGCAGATCGAGTCCGAGTCGCTGCCGATGTTCCTTTCCGGGCGGCTGTACGACGACGGCGTCATCGACCCGCGCGACACCCGCACCGTTCTCGGCCTGTGCCTGTCCGCCATCCACACCGCCCCCTACGAGGGCGCGCGGGGCGGCTTCGGCGTCTTCCGGATGTGAGGCTCATGATTTCGACTCTGCTGGTCGCCAACCGGGGCGAGATCGCCTGCCGGATCTTCCGCACCTGCGAGGAACTGGGCATCCGCACCGTCGCGGTGCACTCGGACGCGGATGCCGGCGCGCTCCACGCGCGCGTGGCCGACACCGCCGTACGGCTGCCGGGCGCGACACCCGCCGAGACCTATCTGCGCGGCGACCTGATCGTGAAGGCCGCCCTGGCCGCCGGCGCCGACGCCGTCCACCCCGGCTACGGCTTCCTCTCCGAGAACCCCGCGTTCGCCCGGGCCGTCCTCGACGCCGGCCTCGTCTGGATCGGCCCGCCCCCGGAGGCGATCGAGGCGATGGCGTCCAAGACGCGCGCCAAGGAACTGATGGGCGTCGCGCCCCTGGGCGAGGTCACCGAGGCCGACCTGCCGGTGCTGGTGAAGGCCGCCGCGGGCGGCGGCGGGCGCGGCATGCGCGTCGTGCGCCGCCTCGAGGACCTGCCGGACGCGCTGGAGGGCGCGCGCGCCGAGGCCGCGAGCGCCTTCGGCGACGGCGAGGTCTTCGCCGAGCCCTACCTGGAACGGGGCCGCCACGTCGAGGTGCAGATCCTCGCCGACACCCACGGCACGGTGTGGACGCTCGGCACCCGCGACTGCTCCCTCCAGCGCCGCCACCAGAAGGTGATCGAGGAGGCCCCGGCGCCCGGACTGACCGCGGGACTCCAGGAGGAGCTGCACACGCTCGCCGTACGCGCCGCGCGCGCGGTGTCCTACGTCGGCGCCGGCACCGTGGAGTTCCTGGTCGCCGACGGCCGCGCGCACTTCCTGGAGATGAACACCCGCCTCCAGGTGGAACACCCCGTCACCGAGGCGGTGTTCGGCGTCGACTTGGTGGCGGAGCAGATCCGCGTCGCGGAAGGCCACCCGCTGGCGAGCGAGCCGCCACGCGCGCGCGGGCACGCCGTCGAGGTACGCCTGTACGCGGAGGACCCGGCCCACGACTGGGCCCCCCAGACGGGCACCCTGCACCGCCTCGCCGTACCCGCCGGGGTCCGCCTCGACACCGGCTACACCGACGGCGACACCATCGGCGTCCACTACGACCCGATGCTCGCCAAGGTCGTCGCCCACGCCCCCACGCGCGCGGAGGCGGTCCGCAGGCTCGCCGGCGCCCTGGAGCGCGCCGCGCTGCACGGCCCGGTCACCAACCGGGACCTGCTGCTGAACTCCCTGCGCCACCCAGAGTTCACCGCCGGCCGCATGGACACCGGCTTCTACGACCGCCACCTCGCCGCCCTCACCGCCCCGGCCCCCGACCCGTACGCCCCGCTCGCCGCCGCCCTCGCCGACGCCCACGGCCGCTCCCGGTTCGGCGGCTGGCGCAACGTGTCCTCCCAGCCGCAGGTCAAGCGGTACGAGATGGCCGGTGAGGAGCACGAGGTCCACTACCGGCACACCCGGCAGGGCCTCGCCGCCGACGGGGTCCGGGTGGTGCACGCCGACGCACGTCTGGTCGTGCTCGACGTGGACGGCGTCCAGCGCCGGTTCGAGGTGGCGCGGTACGGCACGGACCGGGTGTACGTGAACTCCGCCGCGCTCACCGTCCTGCCCCGCTTCCCCGACCCGGCGGCCCAGATCGCCCCGGGCTCCCTGCTCGCGCCGATGCCGGGCACGGTCGTCCGCGTCGCCGACGGGCTGACCGAGGGCGCGACGGTGCGGGCCGGCCAGCCGCTGATCTGGCTGGAGGCGATGAAGATGCAGCACCAGATCTCGGCGCCCGTCACGGGCACGCTCACCGCCCTGCACGCCACGACGGGCCGGCAGGTGGAGCCAGGAACGCTGCTGGCGGTCGTACACGAACTCCAGGAGGCACCATGAGCACTCTGATCGAGTCCGAAGAGCACAAGGCCCTGCGCGCCGCGGTGGCCGCCCTCGGCAAGCGCTACGGCCGTGACTACATCGCCCGGACCGTCGCCGAGGGCCGCCACCCCACCGAACTCTGGGCGGAGGCCGGCAAACTCGGCTACCTCGGCGTCAACCTCCCCGAGGAGTACGGGGGCGGAGGCGGCGGCATCACCGAACTCTCCATCGTGCTGGAGGAGCTGGGCGCGGCCGGCTCCCCGCTCCTCATGCTCGTCGTCTCCCCGGCCATCTGCGGAACGGTGATCGCCCGCTTCGGCACCGAGGAGCAGAAGCGGGCCTGGCTCCCCGGCCTCGCCGACGGCACCCGCCTCATGGCCTTCGGCATCACCGAGCCCGACGCCGGCTCCAACTCCCACCGCATCACCACCACGGCCCGCAAGGACGGCGCCGACTGGCTCCTCACCGGCCGCAAGGTCTTCATCTCCGGTGTCGACATGGCCGACGCCGTGCTGATCGTCGGCCGCACCGAGGACGCCCGCACCGGACGCCTCAAGCCCTGCCTGTTCATCGTCCCGCGGGACGCCGAGGGCTTCCAGCGGCACCCCATCGACATGGAACTCAACGCCGCGGAGAAGCAGTTCGAACTCGTCCTGGACGACGTACGGCTGCCCGCCGACGCCCTCGTGGGCGACGAGGACGCCGGTCTGCTCCAGCTCTTCGCCGGGCTCAACCCCGAGCGGATCATGACGGCCGCGTTCGGCATCGGCATGGGCCGGTACGCGCTCGCCAGGGCGGTCGAGTACGCCCGCGAGCGCACCGTCTGGAAGGCCCCCATCGGCGCCCACCAGGCCATCGCGCACCCCCTCGCCCAGGCGCACATCGACCTGGAGCTGGCCCGGCTCATGATGCAGAAGGCGGCCCACCTCTACGACGCCGGCGACGACATCGGCGCGGGCGAGGCCGCCAACATGGCCAAGTACGCGGCCGCCGAGGCCTGCGTGAAGGCCGTCGACCAGTCCGTGCACACCCTCGGCGGCAACGGCCTCACGCGCGAGTTCGGCCTCGCCTCACTGATAACGGCCTCGCGCGTGTCTCGTATCGCACCGGTGAGCCGGGAGATGATTCTCAACTACGTCTCCCACCAGACCCTGGGCCTGCCCAAGTCGTACTAGGCCGCAGCGGCGGCCGCTTGGAGGAACCGTGTTCCGCAGCGAGTACGCAGACGTCCCGCCCGTAGAACTCCCCATCCACGACGTCGTTCTGGGACCCGCCGCCGGCTTCGGCGACCACCCGGCCCTCATCGACGGCACGGACGGCACCACCCTCACGTACGAGCAGGTGGACCGGTTCCACCGGCGGCTCGCCGCCGCCCTCGCCGACGCCGGCGTCCGCAAGGGCGACGTCCTCGCCCTGCACAGCCCCAACACGATCGCCTTCCCGACCGCCTTCTACGCGGCCACGCGCGCGGGCGCATCCGTCACCACGGTGCACCCGCTCGCCACCGCCGAGGAGTTCGCCAAACAGCTCGCCGACTGCGCCGCCCGCTGGATCGTCACCATCTCCCCGCTGCTGGGGACCGCCCGCCGCGCAGCCGAACTCGCGGGCGGCGTACGGGAGATATTCGTCTGCGACAGCGCACCCGGGCACCGCTCGCTCATCGACATGCTCGCCACCACCGCCCCCGAGCCGGAGATCGGCTTCGACCCGGCCGAGGACGTCGCCGCCCTGCCGTACTCCTCCGGCACCACCGGCGTCCCCAAGGGCGTGATGCTCACCCACCGGCAGATCGCCACCAACCTCGCCCAGCTCGAAGCCCCCGTCCCGGCCGGACCCGGCGACCGCATCCTCGCCGTGCTGCCGTTCTTCCACATATACGGCCTCACCGCCCTGATGAACGCCCCCCTGCGCAAGGGCGCCACCGTCGTCGTCCTGCCCCGCTTCGACCTCGACACCTTCCTCGCCGCCATCGAGACCCACCGCATCACCGGCCTCTACGTCGCCCCGCCGATCGTCCTAGCCCTCGCCAAGCACCCGGCGGTCGCCCGCTACGACCTCTCCTCCCTCAAGCACGTCATCAGCGCCGCCGCCCCCCTCGACGCGCGACTCGCCGCCGCCTGCGCCGAACGCCTCGGCCTGCCCCCGATCGGCCAGGCCTACGGCATGACCGAACTGTCGCCCGGCACCCACGTCGTCCCGCTCGACGCCCTGCACCACGCGCCCGCCGGCACCGTCGGCCGGCTCATCGCCGGCACCGAGATGCGCATCGTCTCCCTCGACGACCCCGGCAAGGACCTCGGCACCGGCGAACCCGGCGAGATCCTGATCCGCGGCCCGCAGGTCATGAAGGGCTACCTCGGCCGCCCGGACGCCACCGCCGCCATGATCGACCCCGACGGCTGGCTGCACACCGGGGACGTCGGGCACGTCGACGACGACGGCTGGCTCTTCGTCGTCGACCGGGTGAAGGAACTCATCAAGTACAAGGGCTTCCAGGTGGCCCCGGCCGAATTGGAGGCCCTGCTGCTCACCCACCCCGGCATCGCGGACGCCGCCGTCATCGGCGCACACGACGACGACGGCAACGAGATCCCGCACGCCTTCGTCGTCCGCCAGCGCGCCGCCGAAGACCTCGGCGAGAACGAGGTCATGCTGCACGTCGCCGAACGCGTCGCCCCCTACAAGCGCGTCCGCCGCGTCACCTTCATCGACACCGTGCCCCGCGCCGCCTCCGGCAAGATCCTCCGCCGACAGCTCCGGGAGCTGCCTTGAGCACCCTCGTCTCACGCACACGCGCGCGTGCCGTCGAAACCCTCAGCCTCGACGCCACCGGCACCCGCAACGCGCTCTCCGCCGCCCTCGTGGACGCCCTCTCCGGCGCGCTCGCCGACTGCGCCAAGGACCCCGGCGTACGCGCCGTGGTCCTCACCCACACCGGCGGCACCTTCTGCGCCGGGGCCGACCTGCGCGACCCGCCGCACCCAGAGGCCCTGGTGGCCCTGCTGCGGCAGATCGTGGAGCTGCCCGTACCCGTCGTCGCCCGGGTCACCGGGCACGTCCGGGCCGGCGGCCTCGGCCTGCTCGCCGCCTGCGACATCACCGCCGCCGCCACCACCGCCACCTTCGCCTTCACCGAGGTCCGCATCGGCGTCGCCCCGGCGGTGATCTCCCTGCCCGTGATGCCGCGCGCCGACCCGCGCGCCCTGGCCCGCTACTACCTCACCGGCGAACGCTTCGACCCGGCCGAAGCCGTACGCCTCGGCCTGCTCACCGTGACCGCCGACGACGTCGACGAAGCCCTCGCCCCCGTCCTGGACGGCCTGCGCCGCTCCTCGCCCCAGGCCCTGGCCGAGACGAAACGGCTGCTCACGGCTAGGGTGCTGGAGACCTTCGACCGGGACGCGGCAGCCCTGACCGCGCTCTCGGCCCGGCTGTTCTCCTCGCCCGAGGCCGGGGAGGGGATGACGGCCTTCCTGGAAAGACGGGATGCGGCATGGGTGGTGTGAGTACGGCGGAACGCGACCGCGTACCCAAACAGGACCGCAGCCGAGCCACCCGGCAGCGGCTCCTGGAAGCCGCCGTGGCCTGCCTCGCCGAACACGGCTGGGCGGGCTCCACGGTCGCCGTCGTCGCCGAACGCGCCGGCGTCTCCCGGGGCGCCGCCCAGCACCACTTCCCGACCCGCGAGGACCTGTTCACGGCCGCCGTCGAGTACGTCGCCGAGCAACGCTCCACCGCCCTGCGCGAACTCTTCCCGGACGGCCCCGCCGACCGGCGCGCCGTCGTCTCCGCCGTCGTCGGCCTCTACACCGGCCCCCTCTTCCGCGCCGCCCTGCATCTGTGGGTCGCCGCCAGCGACGAGGAACAGCTCCGCGCGCGCGTCACCGAACTGGAGGCCCGCGTCGGCCGCGAGTCCCACCGCATCGCCGTCGAACTCCTCGACGCCGACGAGTCCCGCCCCGGCGTCCGGGAAACCGTCCAGGGCCTGCTCGACATGGCCCGCGGCCTCGGCCTCGCCAACCTCCTCACCGACGACACCGCCCGCCGCGAGCGTGTGGTCGCCCAGTGGGCGGCACTCGTGGACACGGCCCTGGACTGAGCCGCTGTCAGTGGCCGAGGCTACGGTTCCGCCATGGGTGACCACTTCCAGATCCTCGTCGACCTCGACGCGACCCCGCAGGACGCGCCGCGACTGGCCCGGCTGCTGACCGACTGGCTGGTCGCCGAGGGCATCGTGCGGGCCGAGCGCACCGACTGCGTCCTCGGACAGCCGCTCGGGCACCCGCCCGGCCCCCACTGGCACCGGGCGGTCGCGCCGGCCGACGCGGACGACGAGCCGTACGACGGCCTGGCCGTGCACACCGGGCGCACCGTCTTCACCGGCGGCCAGGGAGACGCCGGATGGGCCCGCTGCCCCCGCTGCGCCGGCACCGTCCGCCTCTACACCGACGAGTGGGACCACATCGACGAGGCATGGGAACCCTTCGGCCGGGCCATCGACCTCTGGGCCACGACGGGCGCCGCCGACGTCCGCTGCCCCGCCTGCGCCGCCACCGTGCCCATCGCCGACTGGACCTGGGGCGACGACTACTACGCCCTCGGCCACCTCGGCCTCGAATTCTGGAACTGGCCCCCGTTCACCGACGACTTCCGCGCCCGGCTGGCCGGGCGACTGGGCGGCCACCGCACGGTCCACGTCCAGGGCAAGCTCTGACCTCACCCGCCGCGGCCCCGGCGAAGTGAGCGCGGCCACAGGCGCATCCCGCGAACCGCAGTACGCTTTCCCCCATGCTTCCGATGCTCGTCCGACGCCGCCACGTGGACTACGTGCGCGTCACGAGCATGGGCTGTCGGCGCTTCTCCGCCTGACCCAGCCCCCTCTGCGCTTCCTCCCTCTTTCCGGCACCCGGGGGCCGCCACACCCCCGGCGGCCGCCCGTGCCCCGTACACCCAGCGGACGCACCCCATGACGACGCACACCGCGACGAACCCGTCGTACGCCCAGCTCCCCATCATCGACCTCTCGGCCGCCGGCCGCGGCCCCCAGGCCCGCGCCCTGCTCCACGCCCAGCTGCACAGCGCCGCCCACGACGTCGGCTTCTTCCAGCTCGTCGGACACGGCGTGACCCCGGCCGAGACCGACGCGCTGCTCACCGCCATGCGCGCCTTCTTCGACCTCCCCGAGGCCGACCGGCTCGCCCTCGACAACGTGGGCTCCCCGCACTTCCGCGGCTACACCCGCACCGGCGACGAACGCACCGCCGGCGCCCGCGACTGGCGCGACCAGCTCGACATAGGCGCCGAACGCCCCGCCCACGTCCCCGGCCCCGGCGAACCGCCGTACTGGTGGCTGCAGGGCCCCAACCAGTGGCCGGCCGCCCTCCCCGAACTGCGCACCGCCGCCCTCGCCTGGATCGACCGGCTGAGCGCCGTCGCCCAGCGCCTGCTGCGCGAACTGCTGACCGCCATCGGCGCCCCCGCCGGCTTCTACGACCCCGTCTTCGGCGAGCACGCCCACCCGCACCTCAAGCTGGTCCGCTACCCCGGCAGCGCCGGCGACGGCACCGACCAGGGCGTCGGCGCCCACAAGGACTACGGCTTCCTCACCCTGCTCCTCCAGGACACCGTCGGCGGCCTCCAGGTCCAGCGCGCTGACGGCCGCTTCCACGACGTACCGCCGATCGAGGGCGCCTTCGTCGTCAACCTGGGCGAACTCCTCGAGGTCGCGACCAACGGCTACCTGCTCGCCACCAACCACCGCGTGGTGAGCCCGCCCGGAGCGACGGAACGCTTCTCCGTCCCGTTCTTCTACAACCCCCGCCTCGACGCCAGGGTCGAGCCGCTGCCCTTCCCGCACGCCGCCACGGCCCCCGGCGTCACCACCGACCCGGCCAACCCGCTGTACGCCGAGTACGGCTACAACGAACTCAAGGGCAAGCTCAGGGCCCACCCGCTGGCGGCGGAGCGGCACCACGGGGACCTGCTCACCCCGGCGTGACCCGAGCCGCTGAGGACCGCGGGCGACCGCACCGGCGTGCGACCGCCCGCGCCCCTCAGCGGCTCCGTCAGTGGGCGATGTCCGCGTACCCCTCGATGTCCCGCGGGCTGCGCGACCCCGGACCCACGTACTTCGCCGACGGCCGCACCAGCCGCCCCGTCCGCTTCTGCTCCAGGATGTGCGCCGACCACCCGGCCGTCCGCGCACACGTGAACATGGACGTGAACATGTGCGCCGGTACCTCGGCGAAGTCCAGCATGATCGCCGCCCAGAACTCCACGTTGGTCGCCAGCACCCGGTCCGGCCGCCGGTTGTGCAGCTCCTCCAGCGCGGCCTTCTCCAGCGCCTCGGCGATCTCGAACCTCGGCGCCCCCAGCTCCCGCGCGGTACGCCGCAGCACCCGCGCGCGCGGGTCCTCCGCCCGGTACACCCGGTGCCCGAAGCCCATCAGCCGCTCACCGCGGTCCAGGGCCTGCTTTACGTACGTCTCCGCGTCCCCGGTGCGCTCGATCTCCTCGATCATCCCGAGCACCCGCGAGGGCGCACCGCCGTGCAGCGGCCCGGACATCGCACCGACCGCACCGGACAGCGCGGCCGCGACGTCCGCACCCGTGGAGGCGATGACCCGGGCGGTGAAGGTGGACGCGTTCATGCCGTGCTCGGCGGCCGAGGTCCAGTAGGCGTCCACGGCGGCCACGTGCTTCGGGTCCGGCTCGCCCCGCCAGCGGATCATGAACCGCTCGACCACCGAACCCGCCTTGTCGATCTCCCGCTGCGGCACCATCGGCAGCCCCTGCCCGCGCGCGGACTGCGCGACGTACGACAGTGCCATCACGGCGGCCCGCGCAAGGTCCGCACGGGCCTGCGCCACGTCGATGTCCAGCAGCGGTTTCAGGCCCCAGACCGGGGCCAGCATGGCGAGCGCCGACTGCACGTCCACCCGGATGTCACCGGAGTGCACCGGGATCGGGAACGGCTCGGCCGGCGGCAGGCCGGGATTGAAGGCGCCGTCGACCAGCAGACCCCACACGTTCCCGAAGGACACGTGCCCGACCAGGTCCTCGATGTCGACGCCCCGGTAGCGCAGGGCACCGCCTTCCTTGTCGGGTTCGGCGATCTCCGTCTCGAACGC
This sequence comes from Streptomyces sp. NPDC047869, assembly GCF_040704065.1. Taxonomy (NCBI): domain Bacteria; kingdom Bacillati; phylum Actinomycetota; class Actinomycetes; order Kitasatosporales; family Streptomycetaceae; genus Streptomyces; species Streptomyces sp. NPDC047869. The sequence goes on along the minus strand of NZ_JBEYRK010000006.1, from coordinate 288,478 downwards.
GACGACCCCTTCGAGTCCGGGTACGAAATCGGACATCAGGCGGCTCCTCGTGAATGTCGGCGGCGGTCACCCCGGTGATGCCCCGATCGGCCAGTGGTCACCCAAACCGCGGCGGAACCTGCACCATAACCCCGAGTGCCACAGTTGGGGAGCCCACGCGACACTGAGTGCCACGCGCGTTCGATACGGCAGGATGACCGCGTGACCGACCGCGAACCCACCCTCGACCCGCTGCTGGACCCCGCCGCCATGCGCAAGCAGTACCGGGCCGCGGGCCTCGACGAGAAGGACCTCCCGGCGCACCCGATGGACCAGTTCACCGGCTGGTTCGAGGACGCCGCACGGGCGGCCCTGCACGGCACGCTCTACGAACCCAACGCGATGGTCGTCTCCACCGCGGACGCGGCGGGCCGCCCCAGCTCCCGCACGGTCCTGATGAAGCAGTTCGACACCGACGGCTTCGTCTTCTACACGAACTACGACTCCCGCAAGGCCCGCGAACTCGCCGCCAGCCCCTACGTGTCGCTGCTCTTCCCCTGGCACCCGATCGCCCGCCAGGTCATCGTCACCGGCGTCGCCCGCCGCACCGGCCAGGAGGAGACCGACGCCTACTTCCGGACCCGCCCGCGCGGCTCCCGGCTGGGCGCCTGGGCCAGCGCCCAGTCCTCCGTGATCGCGTCCCGCGCCGAACTGGAAGCGGCCTACGCCGAGCTGGACGCGCGCCACCCGGAGGACGAGGACATCCCGGTCCCGCCGCACTGGGGCGGCTTCCGCATCGCCCCGGAGACGGTCGAGTTCTGGCAGGGCCGCGAGAACCGCCTCCACGACCGCCTGCGCTACACCTGCCGCCCCGACGGCTCCTGGGCCCTGGAACGCCTGAGCCCCTGAGCCCCGAGCGGGGGCGGGAACGCAGACGACCCGCGAGCTGAGGTCCTCAAAGAGGAGCCGGCCGGACGTACCGGCAGCCCGCGGGTCGGGTGACTGCGTTGGTTTCGGGCCGGCTGCGTGTTTCTCGCACACACTGGTCCGGCACCGCACTGAATGTGGTGACGGGCCGCTAGCCCGCAGCCACCTCTTCCGTCCGGTATCCATACATCTGCCGAACCACCTCCTTTCCGAAGTAATAGCCACCCTAAGAAGCGATCCGGGGATGCTCAAGGGATTTTCCGCGGGCCTCGGCCGGCGGGCCGAACGCGCTGGACGGGCCGGAGGGAATGCCCCTAGCTTGCCGGGCATGGGTGATCTCCGGATTCGGGCCGTGGACGGCGACGGCATGCTCGAACAGTGGCGGTACGTGCACAACGTGGTGGTGCCGCCCGCCGCCATGTCGCTCGCGGGCGCGCGGACGCGGGCGGGGCGGTACCGGCTGGTGAACGCCTATCTCGGTGAGGAACTGGTCGGGTGCTCCACCGTCCGGCCGCCGACCGGGGACGAGGCGGTGTCGACCGTCATCGCGCGCGTGCTGCCGGGGTTCCGGCGGCGCGGTTTCGGCGCGGCGATCTACGAGGACGGGCTGGCGCACGCGCGCGGGCTGGGCGCCGAGGCCGTCGAGACGTGTGTGCTGGCGGTGAACGAGGACGGGCTGCGGTTCGCCGGGCGGCGCGGGTTCGTGGAGGTCGACCGGTACGTGCTCGACGGAGAGGACGACGAGTGGGTCGACCTGCGGCTCATGGCGTCGGGCGGACAATGATTGCGGCAATCTTGCGGGAACAGGATGTGGGCTGCGTCACGTTCGAGTTGAATGAAGGCCAGTGAGCGAACCGAGCGCCGTGCGTGCGCGGACGCAGCGTCCAGGGGGTCCAGGTGAGTGCTTCCCGGCGGAGTGGGACCACCGACGAGCTGGGGCCCGACGAGCCCGAGCGGGGCGGCCCGCACGGGCCGGACGGTACCGACTGCCCTGACGAGTCCGGCGGCTCCGACCTGCTCGCCGCGCTGCTGGACGGCATGGACGCGGCCCTGTGCGCCTTCGACGCCGACGGGGTGGTGACGCACTGGAACCGCGAGGCGGAACGCATCCTGGGCTGGACGGTGGCCGAGGCGGTCGGGCGGCACGGGTTCGCCGGCTGGGCGGTGCGCAGCGCGGACGCCGAGGAGGTCCAGGAACGCCTGATGTCGGCCATGCACGCGCCCGGCCGGCAGGTGCACGAGTTCGCGCTGGTCACCAAGGACGGCGGACGGGTGCTCGTGCGGACCCAGTCCGCCGCCGTGCGCGGGCCGGACGGGAAGCCGGCGGGGGTGTACTGCGCCTTCAGCGAGGTGCACGCGCAGATAGACCTGGAGCGGTCGATCGCGCTGAGCGAGGCGCTGTTCGAGGACGCCTCCTGGGGGGTGGTCCTCGTGGACGTCGATCTGCGGCCGGCCGTCGTCAACGGGCACGCGGCGCGGGCCCTGGGCATAGGGCGGACGTCGGCGCTCGGGCGGCCGCTGGGCGAGCTGCTCGCGCAGGGGGTGGAGGAGCTGGAGAGCGCCCTCACCCATGTGCTGGCCGAGGGCGCGCCGCCCGCGCCCGCCGAGATGTGGGTGACGGTCCGCGGGCCCGAGGGCGAGCGCCGGCGCTGCTGGCGCAGCGGGTTCGTGCGGCTGGCCTCGCCGCTCGCGGAGGAACCGGTGCCGCTCGGCGTGGGCTGGCTCTTCCTGGACGTCACCGAGGCCCGGCAGGGCGAGCAGGAGGCGTCCCTGCTGCGCTTCCGCACCAACCAGCTCCACCGGGCCGCGCGGGCCGCCGCGGAGTGCGAGGACCCGGCGGAGGCGGCCACCGTCCATCTCGACTTCGCGCTCGCCGGTTTCGCCGACCACGCGCTGCTCGACCGTCTGGCGGGCCCTCCGCGCGCGGACTGCGACGACTCGGCCCCGGTACGGCTGGTGCGGATTGCCGCCTCGCCCGCCGGGGCGCCCGGTCCGAGCCTGGTCACGGGCGCGGCCGGGTTGCCGCTGCGCTACGAGGAGGGGCATCCGGCGCTCCAGTGCGTCGAGCGGGCCGGCACCGTACGCGCGGACGCGGGGTCGGTGCCGGCCGAGCGGGCGCGGGACTGGGCGCTGGCCCGGCAGTGGCCCGAGGACGCGGTGCACGCGCTGTGCGCGGTGCTGCGCAGCCGGGGCCGGACGCTGGGCGTGGTCACCTTCCTGCGCGGGGCCGCCCGGAGCCGCTTCGAGCGGCCGGACGCGGCCTACGCGGAGGACGTGGCGGCGCGGGTGGGGGCCGCGCTGGACCTCGCGGACGCGGTGCGGACACCGCGGGCGGGGGAGTAGTGCCGGTCCGCCGGGCAGGCCGTGAGCCGGTGCGCCGGTGTCAGTGCCGGTAGAAGATGCGGTCGCCGTACTCCGTCATGACGCGGGCGTTCCAGTCGTGGCCGCCGTCGACGTTGCCGGAGCGCAGCAGCGGGGGTTCGATGCCGCGGTCGGCGAGGGTGGCCGCGGCGGTGGCGACGACGGCCTGCATCAGGGCGGTGGTGACCACGGTCGAGGCCGGGGCGAAGGGCGCCGGGATGGTGTCGAGGGTGAGTTCCGCGTCGCCGACCGTGATCTTCGAGTCCAGGACGATGTCGCAGTGGTCCTTCAGGAAGGTGCCGGAGGTGTGCCGGGAGGTCGTCTCCGAGGCGTACGCGACCGAGGTGACGCCGATGACCTTCACGCCGCGGGCGCGGGCGCCCGTGGCCATCTCCACGGGCAGGGCGTTGCGGCCGGAGAGGGAGATGATCACGAGGGCGTCGCCGGCGCGGAGGGGGGACGTGTCCAGGACGGCGCTCGCGAGTCCGTCGACGCGTTCCAGGGCGGAGCCGAGGGTGGCCGGGGTGACGTCGACGCCGACGGCTCCGGGGACGGTGAGCAGGTTCATGAGCGCGAGTCCGCCGGCCCGGTAGACGACGTCCTGGGCGGCCAGCGAGGAGTGGCCGGCGCCGAACGCGAACAGGCGGCCGCCGGACGCCACGGTGTCGGCGAGCAGGGTGGCCGCGGCGGCGATCGCCCCGGACTCCTCCTCGCGGACTCGTTGCAGCAGGCCGATGGCGGCGTCGAAGAACAGGTCGGCGGGTGTGCCGTCGCTCATGCGGTGCCCCTTCGCAGCGTCTGTGTCGCGGATCACCGTGCGGTCTGGACCAGTGCGGTGTCAATACGGCGGGGGGTTGTGGGGGCACTGGTGTCCGACGGGTGCCTGCGCCGGCCCCGGGCGGGGGCGGTTCCTTCGGTTGGTGCGGCACGCTTGTCGGTGGTATCCGGCAGAATTGAAGTCAGGGCCAGCGCACGCGCCGGGCAAGGTTCCGGCAGAGGTAATCGAGGGGCACGTATGTCCGGACTGATCGACACCACGGAGATGTATCTCCGCACCATCCTCGAGCTCGAAGAGGAAGGCGTCGTCCCCATGCGCGCCCGCATCGCGGAGCGGCTGGACCAGAGCGGGCCGACGGTGAGCCAGACCGTGGCCCGCATGGAGCGCGACGGCCTGGTGTCCGTGGCCAGCGACCGGCATCTGGAGCTCACGGACGAGGGGCGCCGGCTGGCCACGCGCGTGATGCGCAAGCACCGGCTCGCGGAGTGTCTCCTGGTCGACGTGATCGGCCTGGAGTGGGAGCAGGTGCACGCGGAGGCGTGCCGCTGGGAGCACGTGATGAGCGAGGCGGTGGAGCGCCGGGTGCTCGAACTACTGCGGCACCCCACCGAGTCGCCGTACGGCAACCCGATCCCGGGCCTGGAGGAGTTGGGCGAGAAGGACGGTGCCGACCCGTTCCTGGACGAGGGCATGGTGTCGCTGGCCGATCTGGACGCGGGGACGGACGGCAAGACGGTCGTGGTCCGGCGTATCGGCGAGCCGATCCAGACGGACGCGCAGCTCATGTACACGCTGCGCCGTGCGGGCGTGCAGCCCGGTTCGGTGGTGAGCGTGACGGAGTCGGCGGGCGGTGTGCTCGTCGGCAGCGGCGGTGAGGCGGCCGAGCTGGAGGCGGACGTCGCCTCGCACGTGTTCGTCGCCAAGCGCTGACACGGGAGGGCCCCGGCGCCTTCCGACGCCGGGGCCTGTCCTCCCCTGTTGCTGACCCGGAGCCCCGAGCTCTCAGGGTCATTCCCCTCGGACCGCTTTTCCCCGAGTGGTCCGCCTCCCGCCAGAAAGATCCCCTCGGCGGCGGCGATCATTCCTCGGGGGATGTCACTCGAATGAGGGGTGTTGCTGGCAGAGGCAGTATTTTCGAAAAGGCATTCGATAGTCTGCGGCGGCAGGAACGACGGACGGCGAGAACGGCAGTACACCGGTACGAGGCAGGCGGAGCTGGGGGGTACCAGGCCGATGGCACGGCGTATCGACGTGATGGGAACGGGCGGGGTGCGCCTGGCCGCCTGGGAGTATGCCGACCCTCCGAAACCGGAGGCGGAGCCGGGCGCCCCGGGCGTGCTGTTACTGCACGGCCTGATGGGCCGCGCCTCGCACTGGGCGTCCATCGCCCGCTGGCTCGCCGAGCGCCACCGCGCGGTCGCCCTCGACCAGCGCGGTCACGGCCGCAGCGACAAGCAGCCGCAGGCCGCCTACGGCCGGGAGGCCTACGTCGACGACGCCGAGGCGGCCCTCGAACAGCTCGGTCTCGGCCCCGCCGTCCTCATCGGCCACGCCATGGGCGCCCTGACCGCCTGGCAGCTCGCCGCCAGGCGCCCGGACCTGGTGCGCGGCCTGGTCGTCTGCGACATGCGGGCCTCCGCGCTCGGCGCGGCCTCGCAGCGGGAGTGGGCCGAATGGTTCCGCTCCTGGCCCACCCCCTTCGCCACCCTCGCCGACGTCCGCAAGTGGTTCGGGGAGGACGATCCCTGGGTGGAGCGGCCCAACCCCTCGCGCGGCGAGTTCTACGCCGAGGTGATGCACGAGTCCGCCGACGGCTGGCGCCCCGTCTTCGAACCCGACCAGATGCTCCGCACCCGGGAGAGCTGGGTGTACGACGCCCACTGGGAGGAACTGGCCCAGGTGCGCTGCCCCACGCTCGTCGTGCGCGGTCTTGACGGGGAACTGGGCCGGGCCGAGGCACAGGAGATGGTGCGGGTGCTGCCGCTCGGCGAGTACGCGGAGGTCGCCGATGCCGGCCACCTCGTCCACTACGACCAGCCGGTGGCCTGGCGAGCGGCCGTCGAACCCTTCCTGAAGCGTCTCGCGGCGGGCTGACCCCTCACCTCACCCCTTGCTCACCGCCGCCAGGATCTCCGGCAGACGGGCCGCCGTGCGCGGCGCGGCCAGCCTCAGGCCCCCGAGGGCGATCCCCGCCCCGTACGCCGCCCCCAGCGGCAGCAGCACCCAGCTCCACTCATCCCCGCCGGCGCTGACGTTCAGCCAGATCGTCACGGCGATGACGGGGGAGCAGAGCAGGGCGGAGGCGACCATGCCGCCGAAGACGGAGATCCAGGCGAGTCCGGCCTGTCCGGGCGCCACGTTCTTGTGGCCCTCCTGCGGGATGGAGTACGGGAAGCCGGCCGAGGTCCAGGCGCCGGTCGCCAGCATGGCCCCGAGCAGGGCCAGGGACAGGCCCAGCACCTCGGGCAGCCGGTCCCAGGCGCCCAGCAGCGCGGTGGTCAGCACGGTGACGAGCGCGGCGTACGGCAGGGTGATCACCAGCAGCGCCAGTGCCCGCCCGCGCAGTTCGGCGTAGGCGTCGCGCGGCGAGGAGATCGTCATGGCCACCATCCAGAACGCGGAGGTGTCCTGGCCGAACTGGTTGTACATCTGGATGCCGAGCATCCCGGCGGCGAAGCACGCGAAGTAGATCGAACCGGTGCCCTGGACGGCGTTGAAGACGGGAACGATCAGCCCGATGGCCAGCGAGGTCACCCACGCCGACTTGGTCTTCGGGTCGCGCCAGACGTAGCGCAGGGTGCGCTCCATGACCGGGCCCGTGCGCCCGCCGGGCAGCAGCCGGCCGAGCCCGCCCGAGGAGGCGCGGTCCCCGTCCCCGGCGCCCGGGTCCTGCAGGGTGGACCCGTCCGGCGCGGTCATCAGCCGGTTCAGGCTCCGCGCCCACACGGCGACCAGCAGCGCCAACGCGGCCAGCGACAGCAGCAGTTGAGCGCCCGCGACGCCGTACGACCCCTCGCTCGCCGAGCGCACCGCGCCCACCGCGGAGGCCGGCGGCACCCAGGACAGCACCTCCGCGACCGGCCGCAGCGGCCCCAGCCCGGCCGAACCCAGGCGCTGCGCGCCGAAGTTGACGAGCTGCGCGCCGACGGCGATCACCAGCCCGCTGAGTACGGCCAGATCACGGCCCTTCCGGCTGGTCAGCAGCCGTACGTTGGCGGCGGCGACGGCCCGGGCGAGCGCCACGCAGACCAGTAGCGCGAGGCCGACGGCGATCACCGCGACGGCGTACCCCGCGGCCCCGTGCGCCACCGACAGCGCGCATCCGGTCAGGACCAGCAGCGTGAACAGCGGCCCGATCCCGACCAGCGAGGCGGCCAGCAGGGCCCGCACCAGGGGACCCGGCCGCAGCGGCAGCATCACCAGCCTGGTGGGGTCCAGGGTCTCGTCCCCGCCGGGGAAGAACAGCGGCATCACGGCCCAGCCCAGCGCCAGCACGGCGGTGCCCGGCACGGCGACGGCCTCGGCGTGCGCGTGCCCGCGCAGCGCGAGCAGGCCCAGCAGTTGCAGCAGGGCGAACAGCAGCGCGACGACGGCCGAGGCGACGAACGCGGCCCGCCGGCCCGCCGACCGGCGCAGCCCGTTGCGCAGCAGCGACAGCTTCAGCCGTACGACGACGGAGGTGGTGCTCGTCATCGGGCCGCCCCACCGCCCAGCCAGTCCAGATGGGACCCGGAGTCCCGCCCGCGCGCCCCCACCAGCTCCAGGAAGGCGGCCTGCAGCGTGGGGTGTTCCCCGCGTACCTCGGCCAGGGGGCCGGTGGCGCGGATGCGGCCCGCCGCCATGACGGCCACCCAGTCGCACAGCGACTCGACCAGCTCCATGACGTGGGAGGAGAACACGACGGTGGCGCCGGAGGCCGTGTACCGCTCCAGCACGCCCCGGATCGTCTGCGCGGACACCGGGTCGACGCCCTCGAACGGCTCGTCCAGGAAGACGACCTCGGGATTGTGGAGGAGGGCGGCCGCGAGACCGATCTTCTTGCGCATGCCGGTCGAGTAGTCGACGACGAGCTTGTGCTGCGCCCCGGCGAGATCGAGCACGTCCAGCAGTTGCGCGGCCCGCTTGTCGGCCTCGGCGCCGGACAGCCCCCGCAGCCGCCCCGAGTACCCGAGCAGCTCGCGCCCCGACAGCCGCTCGAACAGCCGCAGCCCCTCGGGCAGTACGCCGATCCGCGCCTTGACGGCCACCGGGTCGCGCCACACGTCGTGCCCGACGACCTCGACGGACCCCTGATCGGGGCGCAGCAGCCCGGTGGCCATGGACAGGGTCGTGGTCTTCCCCGCGCCGTTCGGCCCGACCAGCCCGATGAACTTCCCGGCGGGCAGGTCGAGATCGATGCCCCCGACGGCAACCTGCTGCCCGAATCGTTTCCAGAGCCCCCGCACACACACCGCAGCTTCGGTCATGCAGGAAGGCTACGGCGCTCCCGGTCCCCCGGGTACGACGGGACCGTGCCCGCCGCGCGGGGCGTCAGCGGTCCCGGCGGTCCCGGCCGCACGCGTAGGCCAGTGGCGGGATCAGCTCCTCGGCGTCCGGCAGCCACCGGTTCGCGGGGGTCGGCCGGCAGGCCCACTGCACGGCACCCCGGGAGCCGAACCGGGTCGGTGGAGCGGCGACGTAGTTCCCCTCGCCCAGCGCCACCAGATCCAGCGACGCCGGCGACCAGCCCAGCTTCCGCACCAGGCCGGGGACCTTGGCGGTCGCCCCCGGCAGCACGAAGAACTGCATCCGCCGGTCCGGGGTCAGCGTCACCGGCCCGAGGGTCAGCTCCATCCGCTCCATCCGGGCCAGCGCCAGGAACCCGGCGCTCTCCGGGACGGACAGCGCGTCGAAGGTGAGCCCCGTGGGCAGCAGGATCGACGCCGCCGGCTGCTGCTGCCACATCCGCCGGGCCACGGTGGCGCTGCCGGTCGCCTGAGCCGCCCAGTCGGGGCGCACGGGGTGCGCACCCGGCGCGGGGCAGGAGGCATCGCCGCACGAGCAGCGCTGTGCCCCGTCGACGGGTTCCAGCCAGGTGCCCGGGAACACGTCCCAGTGCCGCTCCTCGGCGTAGCGTACGGCGGTTTCCAGCAGCGACTGCCCGCGCTGCTGCGGAATCTGGGCGGCTTTGGTGCCCGCGATCGTCTCTTCCACGCTCCACTCAACTCCCGCGCTCACCTCGGGTTACGGCCGGAACGCGCGCCGGGGAGGAGCATCCTTTTCGCATTTGGGGCGCATGGGTGCACGGGCGGGGGCGCGCGGGAGGAACCGGGGCGGGGGCTGGGTAGCCAGGGAGGGGGGTGGCATCTGCCTTTACCCCGGCAAACCGCACATGTCACGCATTGACGGTATGTCAGCTGGGCAGTGATCCTCCCGGCCGGAACCCTCCGGCCGGATCTTCACGCTCCAGGGGTTCGCAGGGGGTAGCGCATGGCCGCAAGGCCTCTCGTGGCGAGGCAGCCGAACGAACGGCTGCAGGCACTCATCCAGGAAGCGGGGTGTTCCAACGCCGGGCTGGCCCGGCGGGTCAACATGTGCGGTGCCGAGCACGGTCTCGACCTGCGCTACGACAAGACGTCCGTGGCCCGTTGGCTGCGCGGCCAGCAGCCACGGGGCCGGGCCCCGGCGATCATCGCCGAGGCGCTCGGGCGCAAGCTCGGCCGTACGGTCACGATCGACGAGATCGGCATGGCCAACGGCAAGAACCTCGCCTCGGGGGTCGGTCTCCAGTTCTCGCCGACGGTACTGGGGGCCATCGAGCAGGTCTGCGAGCTGTGGCGCAGCGACGTGGGCCGGCGGGACTTCCTGTCCGGCTCCTCCGTCGCCGCGTCCGCGCTGGTCGAGCCCAGCCGCGACTGGCTGATCTCGGCGCCCGACGCCCAGGTGTCCCGGCAGGCCGGCCCGCGCGTGGGCCTGTCCGACGTGGCGGCCGTACGGTCCATGACCCAGGCGCTCACGGACCTCGACCACCAGTACGGCAGCGGGCATGTGCGCCCGGTGGTCGTGCACTACCTCAACAGCGTCGTCTCCGGACTGCTCGCCGGGTCGTACCGGGAGGCGGTCGGGCGGGAGCTCTTCGCGACCGTGGCCCGGCTCACCGAGCTGGCCGGCTACATGGCGGTCGACACCGGGCAGCCCGGCCTGGCCCAGCGCTACTACATCCAGTCCCTGCGGCTGGCCCAGGCGGCCGGCGACCGCGGCTACGGCGGATACGTGCTCGCCGCCTCCATGAGCCACCTCGCCGCGCAGCTCGGCAACCCGCGCGAGATCTCCCAGCTCGCGCGCGCCGCACAGGAGGGGGCGCGCGGGCGGGTGACCCCGCGCGCGGAGGCGATGTTCCACGCCGCCGAGGCGCGCGGGCACGCACTGCTCGGTGACGTGCGGGCGGCGCAGGCGGCGGAGGGCCGGGCGGTCGGTTCGATGGAGCGGGCGGACGCGGCCTCCGGAGACGACCCGGCGTGGATCGCGCACTTCGACGAGGCCTATCTGGCCGACGAGCTGGCGCACTGCCACCGGGACCTCGGCCAGGCCGAGGCGGCGGCCCGGTACGCCGAGGAGTCGCTGGCCGGCCACCCCGAGACCCGGGCCCGGCGCCGGGCCATCGGCTATGTGCTGCTCGCCACGGCCCAGGTGCAGCAGCGCGAGATCGAGCAGGCCTGCGGCACCGGAATGAAGGCGGTGGAACTGCTGGAGACGCTCCGCTCCAACCGGGGCGCCGAGTACCTGGAGGACCTGCAGCAGCGGCTGGAACCCTTCAGGGACGAAGCGGTGGTCAGGGAGTTCGGCGCCCGCCTCGACCTGCAGCCCGCCGCCTGAACGGCAGCCCCGCGGTCACGTGAACGCACGGCGAACGGCACCGGCACGCACGATGGGTGCCATGTACAGCGTGCCGCGGGGCGGTTTTGTTACCGCTGTCACAGGGAAGAAGATCGCGCCCTGAGCTGCGTGGCACCCGGCTCCGGGGACCCGGTAGCGTGAGCCGACGATTCCGAAGGTCCCCCATTCGTAGGAGTCCCGGTGACGCAGAGTGGACAGGGCGAGGAGCCCTCGGCGCAGCCCGCGCACGAAGGCATCGTGCTGCCCTCCGACGGAGGCGAGCCCCTGCTGCCGGGCATGACGGGCACCCCTGCCCCGGCGGCGCCCGCGGGCGGCCAGGCCTGGGGCGGAGCCTGGGGCCCCGACCGACAGCAGCCGCAGCACCAGCAGGACCAGGGCTGGCCGCCCGCGGCCGCCCAGCAGTGGGGCACCCCGGAACAGCGGCAGCCCGCCGCCGGCGGCCCCGGCCCGCTGCCCCCCGAGGGCGCGCCCGCCCCGTCGTACAACGGCCAGGGGTACGGCCAGGCCCCGGGTTACGGCCCGGACGGCGCGCAGCCCCCGTACGGCGGCAACCAGGCCGCCTACGGCGAGAGCCCGCAGGCGTACGGCGCGGCCCCGCAGCCCGGCTACGGCACGCCCGACGCCTACCAGCAGTACCCGGCGCAGCCCGCGCAGCCCGCCCCCTCGGCGCCCCTGCCGCCCGCGTACCCGGCGCAGGGCGCCCCGCTGCCCCCGGCCGCCGACGGCGCGACCCAGTACATACCGCTGGTCCACGCGGCGCCCGCGGACGAGGGCGCCACCCAGTACATACCGCCCGTCCAGGGCTCTCCCGCCGACGAGGGCGCGACGCAGTACATCCCGCCGGTGACGCCGGGCGCGCTGCCGCCCGAGTCGGCCGGGGAGGAGACCCGGTACCTCGGGCGGGCCCAGCAGCACCCCGCGGCGGCCGCCCACTCCGACGCGGACGCGACGCAGTACATCCCGCCCTACGCCGCCCAGGCGCACGGCGGTGAGCGGCAGCCGCCCGCCGAGTTCGACAACCTCTTCCGCAGCGAACCGGGCGGCTCCGGGCCGGCCGGGACCACGCAGCAGATGCCGCGCGTCCAGCAGCCGAACCCCTACCCCGGCCCGGCGCAGCCCTCGTACGAGCCGCCCCTGGACGACGACCACGGGCGGCGGGGCGGCTCACGGATGCCTTTGATCGCCGTCGGCGTCGGCATCGTGGTGCTCGGCGTGGGCGCCGGCGCGCTGCTCAGCGGCGGGGGAGGGGACGAGGGCACCGACAACAAGACCGTCGCCGCCTCCGCCCCGGCCACCCAGGACTCGCCCTCGGCGGCCGAGTCCGCCGACCCGGCCGAGCAGCAGGCCATCGCCCTGGACAAATTGCTCGCCGACAGCGGCAGCAGCCGGGCCTCGGTGATCCAGGCGGTGGCGAACGTCAAGCAGTGCGACAACCTCGGGCAGGCCGCCACCGACCTGCGCAACGCGGCCAAGCAGCGCAACGGCCTGGTCACCCGGCTGGGCAAGCTCTCGGTCGACAAGCTGCCCGCCAACGCCGAGCTGACCGCCGCCCTCACCAAGGCCTGGCAGGCCTCGGCCGCCGCCGACAACAACTACGCGGCCTGGGCCGACCAGGTCGGCGGCAGGAGGGGCTGCCACAAGGGCCACGCCCGGATCACCGGCCAGACCCAGGCCGGCAACCGGGAGAGCGGCACCGCGAGCGCGCAGAAGGTCAGGGCGGCGGCGCTGTGGAACACCATCGCGCAGAAGTACGGCCTGACCCAGCGCCAGCCGACCCAGCTCTGAGGCGGGCGGGGCGCCGGGCCGCGGGCCGGGTCAGACGAGGTCCGCTTCCTGGAGCGTGCTCGTCATGTCGGTGATTCCGTCGAATCCCGAGCCCGCGGTCCTCTTCGCCTCGACCAGCTTGCCGTCCCGGACCACCTGGAGGGTCACGTCGGCGTTGACCAGCCGGGGCAGGCCGAGACCGGCGAGCTTGCCCTCGTAGGGCCAGTGCAGGGTCGGGGTGAGCCCGCCGGTGTACACCTTCAGGCCCTTGTTGAGGGTGTGCCGCACGCTGTCGGCGCTCACCTCGCGGCCGCCGATCCTCTCCAGCACCGCCTTCAGCACGGTGTAGGCGATCCAGGTGGTCTGCACCCCGGCGTCCGCGGGGTCGATGCGGTTGTCGCCGAAGGCCTCCTCGTTGATGACCTTCTTCATCGGATCCCACCGGGGGTCGGACGTCACCGGGTACCAGCCGGTGATGTACGCCCCCTCGTACGGGCTCGACGCACCGCCCGTCGCGTTGATCACGCTCTGGTCGACGCTGCCCATCACGGTCGCCGTGCGCACCTCCGGGAAGGCGTCGCGGGCCCGCCGGAAGGAGTCCATGAAGGTGCCGGTGCGGTCCCCGAGCGCGGGCACCACACAGCCCGTCTTCGCCACGTCCCGGGTCGCCGACCGCAGCGCCTGCTCGGCCTGGGAGTCGTACTCGGTGGCGTTCTCGGCGGCGAGCTGGTCGCCGGTCGCCGCGTGCCCGCCCTCCTTCAGGCCCGAGTCCAGCAGGGTGGGCAGCTGGTCGCCGGCGATGCTGTCCGGGCGCACCAGGGAGACCGGGCCGCAGGCCGCGGCCAGCGCCCTGCCGAGCCCGGCCAGCAGGGCGGGCTGGCCCCCGTTGACCGGATACGACATCTGGCCGGTGAACTCGTCGCTGCTGATGCCGTAGCCGCCGATGTAGGGGATGCCCGCGCTCTCCAGCGGGGCGAGGTAGGAGTCGACGTACTGGCTGTAGGAGCCGACGACGGCGACCACGTCCTCGGCGGCCGCGCGCCGGGCGCACTTCGCCGCGCCCACGCTGTCGTTGTGGTCGTTGCAGGTCAGGATCTCGAGCTTGTGGCCGTTGATGCCACCGTGGCTGTTGATCCACTTGCCGTAGGCGCGGGCCATCGCGGGCATGCCCGGCTTGTTGGTGGCGTCCGTGTTCTGCGGCGCCCACGTCATCACCTTGATCGGGTCGTCCCCGGAGCCCCCCGTGGCTCCGGGGATGACCCCGCATCCGGCGGTGAGCGACGCGACCGCGGCCAGTGCGCCCGCGGAGAGCAGGGTCGCTCTGACGGGCCGGGAGAAGGAGAGGGGGAAGGTGCTGCGGAAGCGTCGCCTGCCGGTCATGCACACGCACGATTCCCTCACACCACTAACCCGAGAGTGACCCTCGGTCAATGAAACGTGACGCCCAGGTGAATTCGGGGGGCCGGTGTGACTGGTGTGATGGGGAACGTACGATCGATGACCGTGCAAGGTTCGGAGAACTCTTCCCGTCGCGGCCGTCGCTCCTCCACCATGGGCGGCATGCCACTGAACGACATGCCGTGGTGGCGCTGGCGCAGCAATGTGCGCTCCGCGCTGCACATGCTCTCCGACCCGGTGTTCCAGCAGGACGTCTGGCTGGCCGGCGTGGACGGATACGGCGACGTCACCGACGCCGTGTACCGGCTGGTGGAGGACACCTGGCTGGACAACTGGTCGGCGGAGAAGTACGTCGGCACGATATTCCGCGACTCCCAGGAGGCGGCGCTGGTCGACACGGCCGTGCTGCGGGTGCTGCGGATCATGCACCAGGTCGGCCCGGACGCGCCGGTCTCCGCCTACCTCGACCACCACGCGTGGCCGGAGGCGGTGCGGGCGGCGCGGGACGCGCACCTGCGCCTCGCGGCCAGTGACGGCGACGATCCGGACACGACCCCGCGCAGCCTGGAGGTCCTGCGGATCATGACGAGGACCGCGTAGGCGGCAGCGGGGCCTTCGCGGGAGGCCGCTTCCGGTGCCGCGGGCCGCTCCCGCCCCGTCCCGCCCTGCGGGACGACCGCTCACGGCGGACGGCCGGTGTGGGAACCTGTGGTGCATGAACGAGCAGCCCGCCCGCGCCGCCGCCGACCCGGCCGACCAGTACGTCCTCACCCTCTCCTGCCCGGACAAGCAGGGCATCGTGCACGCCGTGTCGAGCTACCTGTTCATGACCGGCTGCAACATCGAGGACAGCCAGCAGTTCGGCGACCACGACACGGGCCTGTTCTTCATGCGCGTCCACTTCTCGGCCGAGGCTCCGGTGACCGTGGAGAAGCTGCGGGCGAGCTTCGCGGCGATCGGTGACTCCTTCCACATGGACTGGCAGATCAACCGGGCCGACGAGAAGATGCGCATCGTGCTGATGGTCAGCAGGTTCGGGCACTGTCTGAACGACCTGCTGTTCCGGGCGCGCATCGGGGCGCTGCCGGTGGAGATCGCGGCCGTGGTCTCCAACCACACGGACTTCGAGGAGCTGGTGGGCTCCTACAACATCCCCTTCCACCACATCCCGGTGACGAAGGAGACCAAGGCCGAGGGCGAGGCGCGGCTGCTGGAGCTCGTGCGCGAGGAGCGCGTCGAACTGGTCGTCCTCGCGCGCTACATGCAGGTCCTCTCCGACGACCTGTGCAAGCAGCTCAGCGGCCGGATCATCAACATCCACCACTCGTTCCTGCCGAGCTTCAAGGGCGCGAAGCCGTACCACCAGGCGCACGCGCGGGGCGTCAAGGTGATCGGCGCCACCGCCCACTACGTCACCGCCGACCTCGACGAGGGCCCGATCATCGAGCAGGAGGTCGAGCGGGTGGGCCACGACGTCACCCCGGAGGGCCTGGTCGCCGTCGGCCGCGACGTGGAGTGCCAGGCGCTGGCGCGCGCGGTGAAGTGGCACGCGGAGCGCCGGATCCTGCTCAACGGACGCCGGACGGTGGTGTTCGCGTAGGGCCTGCCGGGACAGCCCCCGCCCCGGCCGCCGGCCGCCCGGCCCGCTCCCCGGAGGAACCGCGGGGCCTTCGCGACAGTCCCCGCCGGCCGGGCCGTACGCTCACATCCGGCTCAGCCCCGCCGCGGCGAACAGGACGTCCCGGATCGCCTCGCGGTCGCCCACCTGTCCCGCCGCGGCCTCCTCCGGGGGCACGTGGCCCGCGGCCAGGCGGCAGAACTCCACGCCGTCCAGGGCGACATGGGCCACCTCGAACTCGGCGGAGCCCACCGCGCCCGGCGAGTCCAGCGGAATCAGCCACTCCCCGCCGGCCGCGCCCTCGATCTCCAGCCGCAGGCTGCGCCCCGGCTCCCCGGCCGGGACCAGACGCGGCCGCCGGCCCGTCGCGGACAGCCCCGCCCGCCGCCGTTCGGCCAGCGCCACCGGCAGCATCCGGGCCGCCAGGTCGATCATCCGGTGCAGATGCCGCGGCGCGGGCGGCTCGTAGGGGTAGTCCACCGCCTCCGCGATGTCCTCCGCGTGCACCCAGCACTCGAAGGCCCGGTCCAGCATCGCGTCGTGCAGCGGCAGCCCGAAGTCGCCGTACCGCACCGCGAGTCCGCCGGCGCTGCCGCCCGTGAAGGACACCGTCCGCACCAGCCGGTGGCTCTGCTCCCGCCAGGGCGCCCGCACGGACCGGGTCGGCGGGAAGTGCGAGGTGCGCCAGTACGCGTCGGTGCGCGCCGCCGGTCCCGCCGCGGCCTGTTCGGCGCCGACGGCCTCCGCGAGCGGATCGTCCAGACCGAGCGCCACCGCGACCAGCCCGTCCACCGACAGCAGATGGGCGATCACCCCGGCCACCGTGGTACGGCGGCTCGTCGCCTCGTCGGCCTCGAACCACCGCAGCCGCACCGGCGCGTGCCACTCGGCGTCCCCGAAGTCCTGCAGCAGCGCGTCCAGCCGCGCGCTCTCGGCGTCGTACGGGGCCGCCCACTCGGGCACCGGGATGCGCGGCGGACGGCGGTTCAGGCAGCTCTCCAGGACGCGGGTGCGCAGGGCCGGGTCCAGGTCGAGGCTCTCCGGCTGGTGCAGCAGACCGACCGCCTCGCGCAGCCGGCGCGCCTCGTCCGCGCAGGCCCCGCAGTCGCCGAGGTGCTCCTCCACGGCCGCCGTCTCCGCCGTCGAGCAGGCCGCCAGGGCCCAGGCGCCGAGCAGTGACTTCAGGACGTCGTGCGACAGGTCGAGCGGCACGGGAGCGGGTTCCCCAGGATCGGCGAGGTCGGGCAGGGGCAGCCCGCTGTCCTCGACGGAGACGCGGGGCGGCGGGATGAGGGGCTCGCGGTCGTCGCCGGGCCCGTCGGGCGCCGCGAAGTCCTCGGGGCCGTTCACACCGCACCTCCGTAGCCCCGCGAGGCGCCGGCGTCGTGGGCGGTGGACAGCAGCTGGAGGCCGAGCCGGAGCCGGCGGCGGGCCTCGTCCTCGGTGACGCCGAGGTCGGCGGCGGCCTGCCGGTAGTCGCGCCGCTGGAAGTACGCCAGTTCGAGCGCGGCGCGCAGCGGGGCGGGCATGGAGTGGACGATGTAGTCGGCGCGGGCGGCGACCGAGGCGCGGCGCACCTTGCTCTCCAGGCTCTCCAGTTCCTCCGGGGAGCCGCTCTCGCCCGGGGGCAGCGCGGCGGACTCGGTGGCGCGCAGCCGCTGCACGGCCAGCCGCCGGGTCACCTGGGCCACCCAGGAGCGCAGCGGGCCCTGCTTGGGGTCGTAGGAGTCGGGGTGTTCCCAGACGTGGGCGAAGACCTCGCGGGTGACCCCGTCGGCGGCCCGCTCGTCGCCGAGGACCCGGTGGGCGAGGCTGTGCACGAGGGAGGCGAAGCGGTCGTACAGCTCCCCGAGGGCCGCGGCCTCGCCGCGTGCGAGCCGCTGCTGCATCTTGCGGTCCCAGCGGGGCGGTACGTCCTTCTGCGCCATGGCGCCCCTCCCCTCGCGCTCGTCCGGCAGGTCCATCGTGTCTGCACCGTCATCTCGAATGTAGTCGGCACCTCCGACAACGCACGCCCCTTTGTGTCAATGTGCGCCCCCCGAAGCGTCGCAGGTGATAGTGCCCTCTTCACGCATCCTTCACTCAATCAGTGTCCAAGTGCGATCGAACAGGATCGATAGTGACTGAAACAAGTCCCTTGTCGATCGTGTGCGGTTTGCGACCCGAAGTTTCAGGGAACGGCCGCTGGGCAGCCGCGCGGATAGAAACGTAGGAACTGCTTCCGTTTCCGGGCGGTTCCGCGAACCGGTGAACGGAGGGGCGTGGCCGTGACATTCAAGGTGACCGGCGTCGAACAGGACGGGTGGGCCGTGCTCCAGGTCGGCGGGGAGCTGGACCTGATGACCTCGCCGGTGCTGCGCCAGCGGGTGCACGACGTGGTCGCCGAGGGCCACCACAGCCTGGTGCTGGACCTCTCGGAGGTCTTCTTCTGCGACTCCAGCGGTGTCGGCGTGCTCATCGCCGCCCGCCGGCTGATCCGTTCCTGCCAGGGCCGGCTGCGGCTGATCCTGCCGGACCGGGGGGCGGAGGACGGCTCGCACGTCAACCGGGTCCTCGGCGCGCTCGGCGTCCGCCGCCTCTTCGACGTCCGCCCCGACGTCGAGTCCGCCGTCACCGACGAGGCCGACCCGCTGTCCGCCTGAGCCCGCCACCAGGACCGTTCCCGTCGGTCGGAGCACATCACGCGGCCGCCGCCACAGGGTTGTCGCAAAATTCCCCCGGTCTTGGCACAACCACCGTTTTCCCGTCACCTGTCCGCTGCCCGCGACGTACGCTCCCAGCCGGATCACCCTCCACGTCGACATGAAGGCGGCCCGAACAGACATGGTCAGCACCGAGTACGAGCGCAGGATCGCCGCCCGGTTCGCCGGCTTCGACCAGGACGGCAACGGCTACATCGACCGCGAGGACTTCAGCGCGGCGGCCAAGGCCCTGCTCGCCGAGTTCGCCGTACCCGCCCGTTCCGACCGCGGACAGGCGCTCTACGCCGGAGCGGAGGCGTTCTGGCAGGGCATGGCGGGCATCGCCGACCGGGACGGCGACCAGCGCATCACCCGCGAGGAGTTCGTCACCGGCGCGGTCAAGCGCCTGCGCGACAACCCCGACCGCTTCGCCGAGATCGCCCGGCCCTTCCTGCACGCGGCGCTGGCCGTCGCGGACCCGGACGCGGACGGCCGCGCCACCGTCCCCGACACCGTCCGGGTGCTGCGCGTCCTGCGCGTCCCGGAGGACGTCGCCCTGGCCGCCGCCACCGCCCTCGACGCCGACGGCGACGGCAGGGTCGGCGAGTCGGAGATCGTCCCGGCGTTCGCGCGGTACTTCACCGTCCCCGAGTAGCGGTCGCCGTGCAACGCGCGCGGGTGCGCATCCAGTTCGGGGCGATCCGTGGCCCACGATGTCGCGGATCGTGGCGTTCCGACATCACAGAGCGTTGATATCGGCTTGTGTCCTTGACATGACTCGTCACGTCCCGGAGTCACGCGTCCCCTCGGGTACCTTGTGTGGGATGCGAGTGGCCGCGAGCACGAGCCGAACCGTTGGCGCGCCCGGGTCGTCCCCGGACCGCGCGGTGCGCGCCGCTGCTCGCGGGGCGGTACGGGCCCGACTGCCCGGCCGTTTCCCCGCCTGTTCGACTCCCTGGCAAGCGCGTCGCACAGTATGCCGTACGCGTACTCCTTCGCGCTGGAATATGCCCGAAGCGCTTGTTGGGGTGACTGTACGTCAACCATGCTGTCTCGTAAGGGAATCACGTTCCGTGACCCTTGCTCTGGCCGTTGTCCTGGCCATGCAGAAAATGGCTACGATCGTGGCCCTCGTCGTGGTGCGCGTCGCGGCTTGTGTCGCGGCGTTCGTGCGGCGCGGGGCCATGTGTCCGCCGGTTCGGATGGTGTGAGCGGTGCAGGTGCTTCAAGTGCAGCTGGAGATCCGGCCCGACCCCGCGGAGGTGGGGCGGGCCAGGAGATGGGCCCGCTCGCGGCTCTCCGGGCTCGGGATAGGGGCCGACGAGCCGTTGGCCGAGACGCTGGTCCTGCTGGTCTCCGAGTTGGTGACCAACGCGGTGGTGCACACCGGCCGGCCGGCCGTGCTGCGGCTCTCCCTGCCGGTGATGGCGCCGGGCCGGGCGGCCGACGCGGCGGCGGGCACGGCGGTGGCCGCGGGGGCCGACATGCCGGACGCCGCCGGCCCGGCAGGCGCGACAGGCGCGACAGGCCCGAGCGCATCGGCCACCGTACGGCTCGAGGTGGCCGACACCAGCTCCCGCGCGCCCGTCCCGCGCTGCGCCGGCGGTGACGCCACCGGCGGCCGGGGCCTGGCGCTCGTCGACTGCCTGGCCGACCGCTGGGGCTGGCACCCCGAGGGCTCCGGCAAGAGCATCTGGTGCGAACTGGACCGCTGCTCACAGTCCCGGGAGGGCGCGGCACCGGCGTACGGGGGCGGTCCGTCCGCGTACGAGGACTTCGCCTTCGAGGTGGTGTAGGCGTCCGGCGCCCCGGTGCGCCCCGGACGCATCCGTGCGCGGTCACCGCGAACCAGGCTTGAACGGCCTTTCTGCCGAACCGAGTTGACGGTGCGCCGCCAGGTGAACACGCTGGTGGGCGACGATTCGCCGTGAGGGGACGGCGAGGGCCCGGGGGGAACCGGGGTCCTCGCCGAGAGCGGATCGCACCGGACGGCGGCGCGGGGCCGGATGCGGAAACGCGCCGCCGTCCGGCGAGCGGGGCCCCGGCCCCGGCTCACGGCACCGCGCGGAAGACGTCCGTATCGCCGCCCTCCTCCACAGGCTGTGGACAACTCATCGCACCGACCCGGCGCGGAAGGTCCGCCGGTACGCCGTCGGCGTCACCCCGAGCGCCTGCTGCAGGTGCTGGCGCATCGACTGGGCCGTGCCGAATCCGGCGTCCTGGGCCACCTGGTCGACCGACAGCTCGCTGGACTCCAGCAGATGCCGGGCGCGTTCCACTCGCTGCCGGGTGAGCCACTGGCCGGGGCTGACGCCGACCTCCTCACGGAACCGGCGGGTGAAGGTGCGCACCGACATGGACTCCTGCGCGGCCATGTCACGGAGCTGGATCGGCTCGTGCAGCCGGCCGAGCGCCCAGGCGCGGGCCGCGGTGGTCGTGGCGAGCTGCGGATCGGGCACGGGGCGCTCGATGTATTGAGCCTGGCCGCCGTCGCGGTGCGGCGGTACGACCGTGCGGCGGGCCACCTCGTTGGCGACGGCCGTGCCGTGGTCGCGGCGCACCATGTGCAGGCACAGGTCGATCCCGGCGGCCACTCCGGCCGAGGTCAGCACGTCGCCGTCGTCGATGAACAGCACGTCCGCGTCGACGTCGATCTTCGGGAACATCCGCTGGAACCGCTCGGCGTCCGCCCAGTGCGTGGTCGCCGGCCGGCCGTCGAGGAGCCCGGCGGCGGCGAGGACGTACACGCCGATGCAGATGGAGGCGAGGCGGGTGCCGGGGCGGATGCGGGCGAGCGCGGCGGCCAGCTCGTCGGTCAGCCTGCCCTCGTCGTAGAGCGGACCGAGTTCGTACGACGCCGGGACGATCACCGTGTCGGCCGTCTCCAGCGCCTCGGGGCCGTGCGCGACGTGCACCGCGAAGTCGGCGTCCGTGTCGACCGGGCCGGGCGGCCGGACCGAGCAGGTCACCACCTCGTACAGCGGCCGGCCCGCGGCGTCCTTGGGGCGGCCGAAGATCCGGTGCGGGATGCCGAGCTCGAAGGGGAGCAGGCCGTCCAGGGCCAGGACGACGATGCGGTGCGGGCGGAACTCCTCGCCTACGGTCATGGCCCGATCCTAGCGAATGCTGTCCTTCGGGCCACTCGTTGTGCGGGGCCGGTTCGAGGACGCTCTGTGACGTGACTCAGACAACCGAAGCCGCCGCTCCCCTCCAGGCCCCGCCCGCCCGGCGCCGCCGGGTGCACCGCGCCTGGTACGTCGCCGCCGTCACGTTCGTCACGATCATCGGCGCGGCGGCCTTCCGTTCCCTGCCCGGTCTCCTCATCGACCCGCTGCACCAGGAGTTCGGCTGGTCGCGCGGCACCATCGGCGCGGCCGTCTCGGTCAACCTGGCGCTCTACGGGCTCACCGCGCCCTTCGCCGCCGCGCTGATGGACCGCTTCGGCATCCGCCGGGTGGTGGCTGTCGCGCTCACCGTGATCGCGATCGGCGCGGGTCTGACCGTCTGGATGACGGCGCCCTGGCAGCTCATGCTGTGCTGGGGCCTGCTGGTCGGCCTCGGCAGCGGATCGATGGCGCTGGCGTTCGCCGCCACCGTCACCAACCGCTGGTTCACCGAGCGGCGCGGCCTGGTCAGCGGCATCCTCACCGCCGCCTCCGCCTCCGGCCAGCTCATCTTCCTGCCGGTGCTGTCCTGGACGGTGGAGAACCACGGCTGGCACCCGGCGGCCGTCACCGTGGCCCTGGCCGCCCTCGCCGTGGTCCCGTTCGTCTGGATACTGCTGCGCGACCACCCGGCCGACGTGGGCCTGAAGCCGTACGGCGCCGAGGAGTTCGTACCGAAGCCGCCCCCGGTCACCGGAGCCGCCCGCCGCACCCTCGGCGTCCTCGCCTCCGCCGCCCGCACGGGCCCGTTCTGGCTGCTGGCCGGCACCTTCGCGATCTGCGGCGCCTCCACCAACGGCCTGATCCAGACGCACTTCGTGCCCGCGGCGCACGACCACGGCATGCCCGTCACGGCGGCGGCCTCGCTGCTGGCGGTCATCGGCGTCTTCGACGTCGTCGGCACGATCGCCTCCGGCTGGTTCACCGACCGCTTCGAACCGCGCCGCCTGCTCGCCGTCTACTACGCCCTGCGCGGTGTCTCACTGCTGTTCCTGCCGATGCTGCTGGGCCCGTCGGTGCATCCCCCGATGGTCTTCTTCATCGTCTTCTACGGCCTCGACTGGGTGGCCACCGTCCCGCCCACCCTGGCCCTGTGCCGGGAGCAGTACGGCGACGACAGCGCCATCGTCTTCGGCTGGGTGCTCGCCTCGCACCAGGTCGGCGCGGCCCTGGTCGCCTATCTCGGCGGTGCCGCACGTGACGTCTTCGGCTCCTACGACATGGTCTGGTACGCCTCCGGCACCCTGTGCGCGGT
Organism: Streptomyces sp. NPDC047869; assembly: GCF_040704065.1. Classification (NCBI taxonomy): domain Bacteria; kingdom Bacillati; phylum Actinomycetota; class Actinomycetes; order Kitasatosporales; family Streptomycetaceae; genus Streptomyces; species Streptomyces sp. NPDC047869. The sequence goes on along the minus strand of NZ_JBEYRK010000006.1, from coordinate 265,677 downwards.
GGCGGCCCTGATGGCCCTGGTCATCCGCCGTCGCCCGGGGGTCCCGGCACCCGCCGTCGCACAGCCGGCCCAGGGACCCGTCGGGGGCAAGGGCGCCGGTGAGGGCCCCGCGGGGGCTTCGTAGGCGGCGCCCATGGGGTGGGGAGAGATCCTGAAGCGGACGGGCTGACCCGAGCCGGTGTCAGGGGTGTCCGAGCGGTGAGGTCACCGCCGGGCGCCCGCCGTGAGCGTCCTGGCCACCGCCTTGGCGATCCGCTCCGCGTCGATCGCCAGCTCCCGGAACATGCCGCTGATCGGATTGGTGAACCCGGTGAAGTACAGGCCGGGGGCCCCGTCCGGCGTGCGGGGCCCGTGCACCACGGGCCTGCCGCGTCCGTCGAGCACGCCCAGGTGCCCGACCAGCCCGTCCAGCGCCCGCTCGTACCCGGTGGCCGCGATCACGGCGTCCGGCGTGACACGGCCGCCGTCGGCGAGGACCACCTTCCCGTCCTCGAACCCCTCGACGGCGGCGACGATCTCCACCTTCCCCTGGCGCACGGCGTCGACGATCCCGACGTCCTGCACGGGGATGGCGCCCTCGCGCACCCTGCTGTACAGCCCGCTGTCGGGACGCGGCAGCCCGTGGGCGGAGAGATCCGGCGTGATGAACCCGCCCAGAACCCGCGCGAGCCGGTCCACGAGCGGCACCGGAAGCCGCCGGACCAGCACGCCCGTGTACTGGGCGGCCCATCCGGCGGTCGAGCGGCGCACGATGTGCGGGGCGGTGCGCACGGCCAGGCGCACCCGCGAGGCGCCGCCCTCCACCAGATCGACGGCGATCTCGGCACCGGTGTTGCCGATGCCCACGACGAGCACGTCCCGGCCCGCGTACGGCCGGGCGTCGCGGTACCGTCCGGCGTGCAGGAACTCCCCGCCGTAGCCGTCCAGGCCCGGCCAGCCGGGCACCCGCGGGGTGTGGTTGTGGCCGGTGGCGACGACCACCGCGCTGCCGGTCAGCTCCCGTCCGCCGGAGGCGTGCAGCACCCAGCCGTCACCGTCCTGGGCGCGCTCGACGCGGAACACCTCCACGCCGGTGACGATCTCCAGTTCATGGTGCTCGGCGTACCTCTCCAGGTACCGGACCACGTTGTCCCGGGACACCCAGCGCCCGAACCTGCGGGGCATCGCGAGGCCGGGCAGGGCCGACAGGCGCCGGGTGGTGTGCAGGTGCAGGCGGTCGTAGTGCCCTCGCCAGGAGGCACCCACCCGGTCCGACTTCTCCAGCACCACGGCCCGCACCCCCCGGGCCCGCAGCGCGTACGCGGCGGCCAGTCCGCCGGGGCCGGCGCCTATGACGTAGACGGGACGGTCGGCGGGCGTCGCGGAGAGGTGCGCGGAGGAGGGACGGGAGTCGGCCATGAGCGCGAGCGTAATCACGCACCCGGTTGATGGGTCTCGGTCAAGACCGGAATTGGTTGCGGATTGATCACGCGTGTAGGGAAAGTGAGTGGGACCGGTGGCCGAGGGCCGTTTTCCGGTGGTCCGGCGCGGTGCCCAGCCCTGCGCCTCCACCTCGCCCGGCCGGTGCGCGGCCGGCCGGGAAAACCGCTGTCCCGGCCGGGCGGCCGAGCCGGATCATGGGCGCATGCGCCCTGACGACTGGCACCTGACCGACGACCCGGACGAGTTCGTGGCCCGCGCGGGCGGCTTCCTGCGGTCCCGTCCGGCCCTGCACACGGTCCCGCTGACCGTGCTGGACGCACTGCGCAGCCGGGGCCGGCACCTGTACAGCGACCAGGCCCCGCTGTTCGGCATCCTGCGGGACGGAGCCGGCGGCGTCCGCGCCGCGTTCCTCCACACGCCCCCCTTCCCGCTCCACCTCACCCCGCTCGGCACGGAGGGCACCGAGACGCTGGCCGCCCGCCTGGCCGACGCCGGCCACCCGCTCGCCGGCGTCTCCGGCGAACGCGACACGGCGGCCGCCTTCGCCGCGTCCTGGCAGCGGGGGACCGGCGCGGCAGCCCGGCTCGCACAGCGCCAACGGCTGTACGAGCTGGGCGAGTTGAGCGTCCCGCAGTCACCGCCCGAAGGCCGGGCCCGGGTCGCCGGCCCGGCGGACCGGGACCTGCTGATGCGCTGGTACGACGAGTTCAAGGACGCGGTCGGGCAGAGCACCGGCCAGGGCGCGGGCTCCTGGGCCGACGCCCGCATCGCCCACGGCGGCCTGACCCTCTGGGAGACCCCCGACGGCACACCCGTCTCCATGGCCGGTGCGACGCCTAGGACGGCGGGTCAGGTCCGGGTGGCCCCGGTGTACACCCCGGCACACCTGCGCGGCCACGGCTACGCGGGCGCGGTGACGGCGGAGGTGAGCCGCACCGCCGTGGCGGCCGGGGTGGCCCGCGTCCTTCTCTTCACCGACCTCGCCAACCCCACCAGCAACGGCCTCTACCAGCGGATCGGATACCGGGGGGTGGCGGACTTCGCGGTGTGGGTGTTCGGGGACTGAACACGCCCCGGAACGAGGCGGGTCACGGCCACAGGAGGCTCTTGCTCCAGCCGAATTCCGTGCGCCGGTATTCGAGGCGTACGTGCCGGCGGTCGGGGTCGCCCTGGAAGAACTCCACCGCCTCCGGGTGCAGTCGGTACAGGGTCCAGGTGGGGGAGGGCTCGGACGGGTTCTCACGGGCCCGTTCCCAGGCCGCTTCCGACACCTGCCGCAGCTCCTCCAGCGAGGGCAGCTCCTCGCTCTGCCGGCCGGTCAGGGCCGCCGCCAGCGCGCCCGTCGAGCGTGCGTGCAGATCCGCCAGGCTCTCGTGCGACGGGGCCGACGCCACCGTTCCGCGCACCCGCACCTGGCGGCCCAGCGCCGGCCAGTAGAAGGCCAGGGCCGCGTAGGGGTGGGCGTCCAGGGCGCGGCCCTTGCGGCTCGTCGAGTGGCTCGCGAAGGACCAGCCGTCCGCGTCGGCGCCGTGCATCATGACGATCCGCACGTCGGGCCTGCCCTCCTCGTCCGTCGTCGCCAGCGACATCGTGTGCGGCTCCGGCTGCCCGGCCTCCACCGCCTCCGCGAACCAGCTCGTGAACAGGGGCAGGGGCGTCGGGGGAGCCGTCTCCGGGTCGAAGGGGCGCAGCTCGGTCACCCCGGGGGCCCAGACCCGCAGGGACCGCAGCATGTCGTGGAGATCCTTTTGTGCCATGGGGCGAGTATGGCCGCCGTCGGCGTCCGTACTCGCCCCGGACGCTCCGCGGTCCCGGTGGCGCCGCCGGGCCACCACCGGGACGCAATCGCCGAGGAGCCGCCGGCCCTCAGAGCGTCGCCAGCCGCTCCACCAGCAGCAGCGCGCCGACGCCGAGCATCGCCGCGCCCGAGGTGCGGGTGACCGCGCGGGCCGCCGTCGGGCGGGCGGCCAGGAGGACGCGGGCGAGCGCGCCGACGGTGAGATAGACGGCCGCGCAGCACGCCATGTGCAGCAGACCCAGCGCCGCCGTCTGCGCGGGTACGGGCAGCCGGTCGCCGGTGAGGGTGAGGAACTGGGGGAGTACGGACAGGTAGAGCAGCAGGCCCTTGGGGTTGAGGCCGCTGATCGTGGCACCCCGCAGGAAGAGCCTCCCGTCGGCCGGCGGGCCGGCGTCCGCGTCCGGTACGGCCGGGCGGCGCAGCACACCCCAGCCCAGCCACAGCAGATAACCCGCGCCCACCACCGTCAGTGCCGTCAGCAGCCGGGGCGAGCCCGCCACCAGGACCGCGAGGCCCGCCGTCGCCAGGACCGTGTGCAGGGCGTATCCGCAGACCAGACCCGCCACCGCGCGCGGTACCCGGCCGCCGCGCAGGGCGGTCGCGATCACGTACGCCCAGTCGGCGCCCGGCACGCACACCAGCAGCAGGTCGACGGCGAGGAAGGAGAAGAGCAGGCCCGGTTCCATACCGGCGACATTAGGCGTGAATCGCCCGAAAGTGTTTCCGTTGTTTGCTCTGAACAGGGGTTTCAGAGGGAGAATCTTCTCCATGGACGACGTGGACCGGAAAATCCTTGCCGAGCTGCAGCAGGACGGGCGGCTGACCGTGACCGAGCTGGCCGCCCGGGTGCGCCTGAGCGTCTCGCCCTGCCACCGGCGGCTGCGCGAGCTGGAGCGCTCCGGAGCCATCCAGGGCTACCGGGCGGTGGTGGACGCGGGCGCGCTCGGGTTGAACTTCGAGGCGCTGGTCTTCGTCTCCATGCGGCAGGAGGACCGCGACACCGTCGCCGAGTTCGAGCGGGCGGTCGGCGAGCTGGACCATGTCCTGGACGCCCAGCGGCTGTTCGGCGAGCCCGACTACCTGCTCCGGGTGGCCACCACCGACCTCGCCGCCTTCCAGCGGCTGTACGACGAGCGGCTGGCGACCCTGCCCGGGGTGCAGCGGCTCACCTCGACGCTCGTGATGAAGCACGTGGTCCGGGACCGGCCGCTGCCGGCGGCACGGGGGTAGCGCGGGAGCCCGTGAACGGAGCCCCGGGGGAGGGCCCACCCCGGCCCGGTGAAAAAGCAGGCGGTGGCCCACTCGAGTGAGCCACCGCCTGCTAGACAGGACCTGGAATCGGGATGAGGGTACGTCGCTATTTGCTCGGCTTCTTGCCGGTCACACCGAGGTGGACCAGCAGTGCGAGATTGGGCTTGAGTTCGGCCTGCTTGACGCCCCAGGAGGAGAAGCCCTTCTGGTGCGCGGCCACCGAGGCGAGCATCGTGACCAGCGAGCCCGCGATCGCCGCCGGGTTCACGTCCTTGTCCACCCGGCCCTTGGTCTGCAGTTCGGTGATCGTCTCCGTGAGGGAGCCGTTCACCGAGTTCAGGATCTTCATACGGATCTTGTAGAACCGTTTGTCCCCCTCGGCCGCGCCGAGGTCGATCACGCGCAGGATGGCGTCGTTCCGCCGCCAGAACTCCAGAAAGCCGTCGACGAGTTCCTGTGCGGTCTGCCAGCCGGACTTGCCGGCCCAGGAGCGTCCCTCGAGCAGTTCCGTCAACCCCGCGCCCTCGGCCGCCATCTGCTCGGCGATCTCCAGGACGGCCCCTTCGACGTCCGGGAAGTACTGGTAGAAGGTCGCGGGCGAGGTGCCTGCCTTCCGGGCGACATCGATGACCTTGACGTCCCGGTAGGGGGAGGAGCTGAGCATCTCGCTGAGGCAGTCGAGCAGCTTCTGCCGGGTCGCCTGCCCACGTCTGCCGGCCACGCGGCCGTCGACGGTACGCACTTGTCCTGTCATGTCGTCAGCTTACCGACGGGTGATCTGAGCGCGATTCGGCCGACTGCAAATGGGGTGCACGAGGGAAATGGGCATGGTGTGGCTGGTCTGCGGGCTGCGCGCGACCCCGCTACTTTGACGGCATGGCCGAAAACAGGGCATCCGCGAACGAAGAGGCGTACCCCGAGGGCATCCCCTGCTGGGTGGCCGCCGAGCTGCCCGACGTCGAGGCGGGCAAGCGGTTCTACGGCGAGCTCTTCGGATGGGACTTCGAGGAGTCGTACGGCTCCTCGGTGTGGGCCCTGCTGAACGGCGACCGTGTCGCCTCGCTGGCCCCCAAGACCGACGGCCGCATGCCCACGGTGTGGACGGTGTCCTTCGCGACCACGGACGCCCGGGCCCTCGGCCGGCGGATCGTCGCGGCCGGCGGGCAGGTGGTGATGGCCCCGTTCCCGGTGGGCGACCTCGGCACCGCCGCCCTCGCCACCGACCCCGAGGGCGCGGTGTTCGCCCTGTGGCAGCCCGGCACCCACCCCGGCTTCGGCCGGCGCCGCGAGCCGAACACCTTCGTCTGGGCCGAGCTGTACACCCGGGACACGGCCGCCGCCAACACCTTCTACGGCGACCTCTTCCACGAGGCCCTGTTCGGCACCGGGACCGAGCCCGACTTCGGCCGCGCGGACGTCACCGAGGTGTTCCCGGCCGAGATGCCCCCGCACTTCCTGGTCCACTTCCGCGTCACCGCCCTCGACGACGCCCTCGGTGCCGTGCGCCGGCTCGGCGGCCGGGTGCAGAAGCCGCCCTTCGGCACGTCGTACGGACGCGTGGCCGTCGTCACCGACAATCAGGGGGCGTCGTTCGCCCTGCTGGAGCGTTGAGGCAGGGTGCCGCGACGATGAAATGACCTTATTCGGCACGAGACACCCCGATTCGTCACCGGGTTCGCAACCGGCCGCCCGGCCAGGAAGAATCAGGGTGCGTGCCGCCATGGCGGTGCGGTGGTGAGACGCTGCACTTCGGTCGCGTACATATGTGGGTGGCGCGGCTCGTACGGGGAGGTGGCAGGCAAGTGGTGGATCAGCTGACGCAGCACGATCCGCGGCGGATCGGGCCGTTCGAGGTGCTGGGCCGGCTGGGCGCCGGCGGCATGGGGCTGGTCTATCTGGCGCGCTCGGCATCCGGGCGGCGCGTGGCGATCAAGACGGTCCGCACCGAGCTGGCCGAGGACCAGCTCTTCCGCGTCCGCTTCACCCGCGAGGTGGAGGCGGCCCGCGCGGTCTCCGGCTTCTACACGGCGGCCGTGGTGGACGCCGACCCCCGTGCCGCCGTGCCCTGGCTCGCGACCGCCTACGTCCCCGCGCCCTCCCTCGAGGAGATAGTGAACGAGTGCGGCCCGCTCCCGGCGCAGGCGGTGCGCTGGCTGGCGGCGGGCGTGGCCGAGGCCCTGCAGTCCATCCACGGCGCGGGCCTGGTCCACCGCGACCTGAAGCCGTCCAACGTCCTCGTGGTCGAGGACGGCCCCCGGGTGATCGACTTCGGTATCGCCTCCGGTGTCTCCAACACCCGTCTGACGATGACGAACGTCGCCGTCGGCACCCCCGCCTACATGTCCCCCGAGCAGGCCAAGGACTCCCGCAGCGTCACCGGCGCCAGCGATGTCTTCTCGCTCGGCTCGATGCTGGTCTTCGCCGCCACCGGCCACCCGCCCTTCCACGGCGCCAACCCGGTCGAGACGGTGTTCATGCTGCTCCGCGAGGGCCCGGACCTCACCGGCCTGCCGGACGAACTGCGCCCGCTGATCGAGTCCTGTATGCAGATGGAGGCGACCGGCCGGCCCAACCCCGCCGACCTCCAGGCCCAGCTCGCCCCGCACCTGTTCGGCTCCGGCTCCGACGACAGCGGCACCGCCTCCGCCTGGCTGCCCGAGAAGGCGGTCGGCCTCATCGAGACCCGCCGCGGCGGCCGCCCCGCCGCCAAGCCGGCCCCCACCGCCCCCGGCCCGCGCAGCGGCGGCCGGGCGGCCGTGCCCCCGCCGCCGTCCTACGACCCCGCGGTCCCGGCCACCGCACAGCCCGGCGCCCCCGACACCGGACCGGTCCGGCTGGCCGGCGCGGCCGTGCCCATCGGCCCCGGCCCACGCGTCGCCGACGCCCGCGCCGCCGCCGTCAAGGCGCCCCCGCCGGAGGCCGGCCTCGTCGCCGGCTGGTCCCGGCCCCGCCAGGGCGTCGCGGGCGCCGACCCGGCCGTACCGCCCGTCCCCACCGTGCCCCCGGAGACGGCGAACGGCTGGCGCCCCTGGCGCTTCCGCATGTCCAACGACGTCTGGGGCACCCCGGCGGTCGACGGCGAGCTGGTCTACGTCACCTCCTTCGAGGTGCACGCGCTGGACGTGGCCACCGGCCGCCGCCGCTTCAAGACGCGGGACGTGGCCTGGTCCATGGCGGTCGCGGACGGCCGGATCCACGCCTCCGACGGACCCACCCTGTTCGCGCTGGACGCCCGCGAGGGCGGCGACCTGTGGCGGCTGAACACGGACGCCTGGGTGTACTCCCTGCAGGCCGACCACGGCACGGTCGTCACCGGCACCCGGGGCGGCGGCGCCCAGGCCTGGGAGGCGGCGAACGGCCGGAAGCTGTGGGAGATCAGCGGCTGCCAGACCGACTTCGAGTCCCCCGAGTCCGGCCCCGCCGTCCACGACGGCACCGTCTACGTCTGGCAGGACGCCCGGCTGCGCGCCCTGGAGGCCCGCACCGGCGAGGAGCGCTGGTCGTACCCGATCGGCGACGCGGCCTCCTGCGGCGGCGTACCGGTCCGCATCACCCCGGCCCCGGACGGCTACGTGTACGTCTCCGCCGGCACCCGGGTCCTCGCGATCGAGGTGGCGAGCGGTCTGGTGCGCTGGCACTTCGAGGCCCCCGCGGTCTTCCTCTGCCCGCCCGCCTTCGCACCCGGCCCGTCCGTCACCGGCGGCGGCATCTACCTCGCCGACTACCTCGGCACGGTCTACGCCCTGGACGCCACCGACGGCCGCGACCGCTGGCGCATCGCGACCGAGGCCCGCTCCTCCGTCGAGCCGGTCCTGGTGGCGGCCGGCCATGTGCACGTGGGCAGCGGCAAGGGCCTGTACACCCTGGACGCCGTCACCGGCACCCCCAAGTGGCGCTTCCAGTCCGGCGGCGACGTCGTCGGCACCCCCGTGGTCGCCGAGGGCCGCATCCACTTCGGCTCCACCGACCACCTCCTCTACACCCTCAAGTCCGACGACGGCCGCCTGCGCTGGAAGCTCGCCACCGGCGGCGAGATCACCGGCTCCCCGGTGGTCAGGGACGGGGTGGTGTACGCGTGCAGCAAGGACCGATGCGTGTACGCGCTCGACGCGGAGAAGGGGACCGGTACGGCGCGGACCACGTGACGGCCGCGGGGCGCGAGCGGAGCGGATGCAGCACGGCTGCCGCCGTGTCGCCGTGCCGCCGGGTACAGGACGGCGGTCGTGCGGTGACAGGGACGTGACAGTCGGCCGATAGGGTGACGGTATGCGACGAAGCGGTCACACACTCAGGCTCACGGCGGTGTCGGCGCTGGTGGTGCTCGCCCTGACCGGATTCACGGGCCGGCACGGGCACAGTCACAGCCACTCGGGCGGTGGTGGCGGCTGCAGCAGCTCCAGCCAGGACCACGACTCGTCGTCGAGCGTCGGCAAGGCGGGCTCCGGCGGGTATCACGACTACGACGATGACGACTACGGCACCAGCGGAAGCACATCCGGCGGTGGCACCTACAGCACTCCGAGCCCGACGCCGTCCCTGAGGGCAGCCAAGGCGAAGCTGTTGAGCTGTGCGACGGAGAAGGCCCAGTACGCGACCGTCGAGGTCACCAACCCCAACGCCGTCGAGGGCGACTTCACCGTATGGGTCGAGTTCGACGACAAGCGGGGCACGGCCGTCACCGACAACACCACGACGGTCACCGTCCCGGCCAAGGGCACGGCCCGCGCCGAGGTGAAACTCGTCGACAGCCTCGGCCACCCCGACGACGGCCTCATCCTGGAGATCGACCACTGCAGGGCGAACCCGGTGGCGGAACCGGTGGGCTGACGCTCACCCGGACACACCTCGGCCGCGACGGCTCCCCCTCCGCGCCGCCGCGGCCGTTCCCCCGCTGGGAGTCAGGTCTACTTGCCGTTCAGATCCAGGGCCGGCGGGGCCGGCATGTGGCTGTCGAGGGTGGTGACGGTGTCGTCCTTCGGCGGGGCCGGCATGTGGCTGTCGAGGGTGGTGACGGTGTCGTCCTTCGGCGGCGCAGGCATGTGGCTGTCGAGGGTCGTGATCTCGTCCGTGTTCTTGGGCTCTTCGACCTTGCTCATGAAAACTCCCCTGTGGCAGTGCTGGTGGGAACGCCCGCTCGGCGACTCCCCCGAGGGTCGTCGAACGGGCGTTCCGGGGCGCTCACCTTAACCGTGGGCCCCACGTGATCCGCCCGCTCCCCCCGCCGTGACGGATCGATGAGTTGAGGATGGCAGCCCCTCATAAACGTTCGATGAACGTGTCAGCACGTCACAACACGGCGACCGACGTGAGCAGTCCGCGCAGTTGGTCGGCTTCGGGAGAGCCCGCGCATTCGTAGATGGCGAGCGCATCGCGCCAGCAGGCTCTTGCTCGATCGGTCTGTCCCAGACTTTCCAGCGAATGACCCAGGAGTGTCAGGATGTTGGCCCGCATCCACTCGCCACCGATGCAGCCTGTCGTCAGCGCTTGCTCCGCGTGCTGTGCGGCCCGTGCCGGGAAACCGGTGGACAGATGGACCTGGGCGATGCGGAAGTGGGTGGTGCCCTCCCAAAGGCGCTGCCTGTTCACGGTGAACGTGTGCAGCGCCGCGCTGAGCTCTTTCAGGGCCTCCTCGTGGCGTCCATCGTGTCCGAGCGCGATTCCCAACGCGTACCGCGCGTTGGCGAGGCGGAAGGTGAGTCCGAGCTCGTCGTAGATGGCGATGCCCTCGCGGACCAGGTCGATCGCGCTCGACACGCGTTCCAGGGAGACCAGGACACGGGACAGGTTGCACAAGGCGCTGGCCTCCCCCGGGCGGTTGTGATCGGCCCTGAATGCCTTGATCGCCTCCAGCAAGTGGCTTTCACTGACGGCGCGCTGGTTCAGGCAGTTGGTGATGATGCCCTGCTCGTTGTGGGCGTTGCCGCACGTCCAGGGGTCACCCGTGGTGCGGCCGAGTTCGATGGCACGCTCCGCTTCGACACCGGCCTCCTCGAAGCGGCCGGCGCGGCTGAGCACTTGTGCGAGCGTGGTCCGGGCCCGGCTTTCCGCGTGGGCATCACCCAGTGCGGCCGCGGCATCGCGGGCAGCTTGTGTCACCACTCCGTAGCGCAGTGCGCTTGCTCCGGACTCGGCCAGGTCCTTGGAAGCGAGGAGGAGATCGACGGCCTTGCGCAGGCTGGGAGCGGCGAGTGACTGCTGTACGCAGGCCAGGATGCAGGCCGCTTCGGCGTGCAGCCAGTCGAGGGCCCGTGCGTCATCCACGAACTCCTGCCCAGGGCGGTCCGTCTTCTCAAGATGATCGACCGTCCGATCCCCCGGCCGCTCTATGGCATAAACCCGCGCCGCCGTAGCCAGATAGAAGTCCAGCAACCGCGACATCGCCGCCTCCCGCTCACTCGGCGGCTGCTCGTCCCTCTCCGCGCAGGCTCGGGCGTAGAGCCGGACCAGGTCGTGGAACCGGTACCGTCCCGGTGCCGCCGATTCCAGCAGTGAGGTGTCCACCAGGGACTCCAGCAGGTCCTCGGTGTCCTCCACCGGAAGGTCCAGCACCGCGGCCGCCGCCGCCAGGGACATGTCGGGGCCGTCGGCGAGGCCCAGCAGGCGGAACGCGCGGGCCTGGGTCGGCTCCAGCTGGCCGTAGCCCAGCTCGAACGTGGCCTTGACCGCCAGGTCGCCCGCCTGGAGTTCGTCCAGTCGGCGCCGCTCGTCGGCCAGCTTGGCGGCGAGGACCGACACCGTCCAGGTGCGGCGCGCCGCCAGGCGGGACGCGGCGATGCGGATCGCCAGAGGCAGGAAGCCGCACGCCGCGACCACGTCCAGCGCGGCCTCCCGCTCCGCCGCCACCCGCTCCTCGCCGACGATCTTCGTGAAGAGGGCCAGGGCCTCGTCGGGGGACATGACGTCCAGGTCCACCAGATGGGCACCGGCCAGGTCCACCATCCGCACCCGGGAGGTGACGAGTGCCGCGCAGCCCTCCGTGCCCGGCAGCAGGGGCCGTACCTGGGCCGCGTCCTTGGCGTTGTCCAGCAGGACCAGGACACGGCGGCCGTCGAGCACCGAGCGGTACAGGGCCGCCCGCTCCTCCAGGCTGTCGGGGATGGCGGAGTCCGCCGTGCCCAGGGCCCGCAGGAAGGAGCCCAGCACCGTCTCCGGCTCGGCGGAGCGCGGACCGGCGCCCTGCAGGTCCACGTACAACTGACCGTCCGGGAAGGCGGAACGCGCCCGGTGCGCCACGTGCACCGCCAGCGTCGTCTTGCCCACGCCACCGATCCCGGCCAGCGCCGAGACGGCCATCACCCGGCCCTCCGCCTCGGACGCCGACGCCAGTACCTCGCTCAGCTCGTCCACGAAGGCCGCGCGGCCGGTGAAGTCGGGAACGGAAGCGGGGAGCTGGGCGGGTCGGACCGCCACCACGGCGGGCTCGGCGACCGGAGCGGACGGCTCGGCCAGGGCCGGGTCCGCCCGGAGGATGCGCTGCTGGAGTTCCCGCAGGCCCGGGCGCGGCTCGACGCCCAGTTCCTCGTCGAGCAGCCGGCGGGTGTCCGCGTACACCGCGAGGGCCTCCGCCTGGCGGCCGCTGCGGTACAGCGCCAGCATCAGCAGCTCGCGCAGGCGTTCCCGCAGCGGGTGCGCCGCCGTCAGAGCGGTCAGTTCCGAGACCGCCTCGGCGTGGCAGCCCTGCTCCAGATCCATGTCCAGCCGGGATTCGAGGAGTTGCAGCCGCCACTCCTCCAGGCGTACCCGCTGCGCCTCCGCGTACGGCCCGGGGACGCCGGCCAGCGGCTCGCCGTCCCACAGGGCCAGGGCGCGGCCCAGCGCCTCCCGGGCGCTCCTCAGGTCTCCGGTGCCGCGCGCCTTGTCCGCCTCCGTGGCCAGCTCCTGCGCCACCGCCAGGTCCAGCGCGCCCTCGCCGAGGCCCCGTACCGCGTAACCGCCCGACTCGCTGACCAGGACACCGGGTCCGAGGACCTTGCGGAGCCGGGAGGCGTACGTGCGCACCGCCGCCAGCGCCTGGGACGGTGGCTCGGTGCTCCAGAGCGCGTCGATGAGCTCCGCCGCCGTCGCCGTACGGCCCTCGCGCAGCAGCAGGGCGGCCAGCAGGGCGCGCTGCTGCGGTGAGCCGGTGTTCAGCGTCTCCGCGCCGCGCCAGGCCCGCACCGGACCGAGCACCCCGAAGCGCGTCGCCTCCGGTTCCGCGACGGCCGCGGAGCCGGGACGCCGCTGCTCAGGCACTCGCGGCCCACCGTCCATGCGTTCGACCCCCTAGGACCTGTCATCCCGAACAACCCCGTCAGTTTGCCTTGTTCGGGGCGGTTGCGTCAGCAGCGGGAGACGCCGATCACAGACCGGTACACCTGGGTCCACATGGTCTGCACACCGTCTCCCCAGATGGAGGAGGGGTCCTTCGGTTGACCGTGCGGCCGGGGCGGTCGCGCTCAGTCCGCCAGGTCCACCCGTACGGTCAGCAGATCCGTGCCGAACGCCCTGACCGCCGCGCTGTTGAAGCGGGGCAGGGAGCGCAGGCGGGCCACGGCGTCGTCGTCGGGCAGCAGATGGGCGGTGCCGTGGTGCCAGCGGCCGGCGACGCGGACGCGGACCCGGGGGTCGGCCTGGATGTTGCGCACGTACTGCGACTTGTAGCCGAACTCCGAGACGATCCAGAAGGACTCCCCGGCCCGGCGCCCGCCCACCGGGGTCCGCCGGGCCTCACCGCTCTTGCGGCCGGTGGTCTCCAGGAGGGTCTGGAAGGGCAGGCGCCGGTTGAGCGGATTGGCGAGATACCGCTGGAACCGGGTGACGACGCGCTGCTTGAGGTCCGCACGCTCTGGCATGTCCCTGGATCTCCCGCTCTCTGACGGCGTCGAGGGCCCCGCACGGATGCCGTGCCGACCCCGTGCGGGCCCCGGGACACCTGGACTCTCCTGTGACTGACGGGTGTCAGCCTCCCCCGCGGTCATGGACCATCGCAACGGGGAGCTCGATGGGCGCGTCCGCGGACGGCCATACGGTCAGGTCCGTGGCCCCGACGGCACCGACGACGACCCGGACCACTTCCGTGAGCGGGGCACGGGCGGCGGGCCCTGTGCGTTGATCACCCCGAACGTATGCTCAAGGGATGACGACTTCCGCGACCTCCGGAACCGGCCCCACCGAGAACTCCATGCGTCGCGCCCTCAAACGTGCCCGGGACGGCGTCGCCCTCGACGTCGCAGAGGCGGCGGTGCTGCTCCAGGCCCGCGGCGAGGCGCTCACCGGTCTCGCCGCGTCCGCCGCCCGGGTGCGTGACGCGGGCCTCGAGGCGGCCGGCCGGCCCGGCGTCATCACCTACTCGAAGAGCGTCTTCATCCCCCTCACCCGGCTGTGCCGCGACAAGTGCCACTACTGCACCTTCGTCACCGTCCCCGGCAAGCTGCGCCGCGCGGGCCACGGGATGTTCATGTCCCCCGACGAGGTGCTGGACATCGCCCGCAAGGGCGCCGCCCTCGGTTGCAAGGAAGCCCTCATCACCCTCGGCGACAAGCCCGAGGACCGCTGGCCCGAGGCGCGCGAGTGGCTGGACGCGCACGGCTACGACGACACCATCGCCTACGTACGGGCCGTCTCCATCCGCATCCTGGAGGAGACGGGCCTGCTGCCCCACCTCAACCCGGGCGTCATGACCTGGACGGACTTCCAGCGCCTGAAGCCCGTCGCCCCCTCGATGGGCATGATGCTGGAGACGACGGCCACCCGGCTCTGGTCCGAGCCCGGCGGTCCGCACTTCGGGTCCCCGGACAAGGAACCGGCCGTACGGCTCAGGGTGCTGGAGGACGCGGGACGTTCCTCCGTGCCCTTCACCTCCGGCCTGCTGATCGGCATCGGCGAGACCTACGAGGAACGCGCCGAGTCCCTCTTCGCGCTGCGCAAGGTCTCCCGCGCCTACCACGGCGTCCAGGAACTGATCATCCAGAACTTCCGCGCCAAGCCGGACACGGCGATGCGCGGCATGCCGGACGCCGAACTCGACGACCTGGTCGCCACGGTGGCCGTGGCCCGGCACATCATGGGCCCCTCGGCCTGTCTGCAGGCCCCGCCCAACCTCGTCGACAGAGAGTATGAGCGGCTGATCGGCGCCGGCATCGACGACTGGGGCGGGGTGTCGCCCCTGACCATCGACCACGTCAACCCCGAACGCCCCTGGCCGCAGATCGAGGAACTCGCCGCCAGGTCCGGGGCCGCCGGCTTCGAGTTGCGCGAACGCCTCTGCGTCTACCCGGAGTTCGTCCGGCGCGGCGAACCCTGGCTGGACCCGCGGCTGCGCCCGCACGTGGACGCGCTCGCCGATCCGGAGACCGGACTCGCGCGGCCGGACGCGGTGGTCGAGGGACGCCCCTGGCAGGAGCCGGAGGAGGCGTTCACCGCCACCGGCCGCACGGACCTGCACACCGCGATCGACACCGAGGGCCGTACCGCCGACCGGCGCGCCGACTTCGACGAGGTGTACGGCGACTGGGAGGCGCTGCGCGAGGCGGCCGCGCCCGGCATGGCTCCTGAGCGCATCGACACCGACGTTCGGCAGGCGCTGCGCACGGCGGCCGACGACCCGACCCGTCTCACCGACGCCGAGGCGCTGGCCCTGCTGCACGCGGACGGCCCGGCGCTGGACGCGCTGTGCCGGGTGGCCGACGACGTGCGCAGGTCGGCGGTGGGTGACGACGTCACGTACATCGTCACCCGCAACATCAACTTCACCAACGTCTGCTACACCGGCTGCCGCTTCTGCGCCTTCGCCCAGCGCCGTACCGACGCCGACGCCTACACGCTCTCCCTGGAGCAGGTCGCCGACCGGGCCCAGCAGGCCTGGGACGTGGGCGCGGTCGAGGTGTGCATGCAGGGCGGCATCCACCCGGACCTGCCGGGCACGGCCTACTTCGACATCGCGAGGGCGGTGAAGGAGCGCGTCCCCGGGATGCACGTCCACGCGTTCTCGCCGATGGAGGTGGTCAACGGCGCCACCCGGACGGGCATGCCGATCCGCGAGTGGCTGGCCGCCGCCAAGGAGGCGGGCCTGGACTCCATCCCCGGCACGGCGGCGGAGATCCTGGACGACGAGGTCCGCTGGGTGCTCACCAAGGGCAAGCTGCCCACGGCCACCTGGACCGAGGTGATCACGACCGCCCACGAGCTGGGCATCCGGTCCTCGTCCACGATGATGTACGGCCACGTCGACCAGCCCCGCCACTGGCTGGGCCACCTGCGCACCCTGGCCGGGATCCAGCGCGAGACGGGCGGCTTCACGGAGTTCGTCACCCTGCCCTTCATCCACACCAACGCGCCCGTGTACCTGGCGGGCATCGCCCGGCCCGGCCCCTCCAGCCGGGACAACCGGGCGGTGACCGCGATGGCGCGGCTGCTGCTGCACCCCTGGGTCCCCAACATCCAGACGAGCTGGGTGAAACTGGGCGCCGAGGGCGCCGCGGAGATGCTCCGCTCCGGGGCGAACGACCTGGGCGGCACGCTCATGGAGGAGACGATCTCCCGCATGGCGGGCTCCTCCTACGGCTCGTACAAGTCGGTCCGAGATCTGATCGCCGTGGCGGAGGCGGCCGGCCGGCCGGCGAAGCCGCGCACGACCCTGTACGGCGAGGTGCCCGAGGAGCGGCGGCGGGCGGCCGATGCCTCCGACGGCCACCTGCCCGACCTGCTGCCGGTCCTGGACTGAGAGCGGACTGAGTACGATGATCCGACCCCGGTTCCGACAAGGGGATCCATAGCGGAGGAGATGCGTACCCGTGGCTGCCCGACTGCCCTCGTGGGCCTGGGTCTCCGGTCTGACGGTGGCGGCGACCGCGGCCGTCGTCGCCCTTGGCGTGCAGGCCGAGCACGGGCCGCATCCCACGGCCTCGGCGGCCAGGCCCAGCGCGTCGGCGTCGCCGCGCCCGCACGTGTCCGCGGACCCGAAGCCGTCGGCTCCGCCTGCCCTGCCCGACGGCTCCGGGTCGGGCCGCCGGATCGTCTACTCCGTCGGCCAGAAGCGGGTGTGGCTGGTCGACGCGACCGGCCACGCGGCCCATACGTTCACGGTGTGGCCGGGCACGGTGAGCCCGCGGCCCGGCGGCTACTCGGTCACCCTGCGCACCCAGTCCCTCAAGGGCTCGGACGGCGTCGAGATCGAGCACGTGATGTACTTCACCAAGGTGGAGGGCGTGAACATAGCCTTCTCCAACGCCCTCGACGGCTCCTCGCCCCCGCCGGCAGGCGGTCAGAAGCTGGGCGGGATACGCATGCGCAAGCAGGACGGCGCCGCCCTGTGGTCCTTCGGGGACACGGGCGCCAAGGTGACCGTCGTCAGCTAGCGTCTCCCCGCCGTCCGCCCGGCAGGAGGTTCACGATCAGCGCGACCCCGCTGAGCACGAGCACCCGGGTCGCCGCGTCCAGCCCGTTCCAGGTCTTCGACTGCCACATGGCGAACCACTCGCCGCCGATGGCGATGAACCCGGCGCCGAAGAGCAGCACGAGCATCAGCAGCCCGTAGGCGGAGAACCGCCGGGCCCGGTCGTGGTCCCGCCGCGCCCACAGGTACGTGCCCGCTATCAGCACCAGCGCCGCCACCGACTCCCACGCGATGATCGCCACATAGGCGGTGTCCTGGAGTGCCGTGCTGGTGATCGCCCGCCACATCAGGCTGTCGTCCTTGAACGTCGTGTCCATCGCCAGCACATGCCGTACGAACTGCTGGTTGGTCCCGAAGTCGGTGATGTTCCCTACCGCGACGAGTGCGATGTAGAGGGCCACGACGCCGGTGAGGACACCGGCGGCCAGATGGGCACCGGTACCGGAGGTGCGTGTGGCGGTGGCTGCTGTGGTGGGGGTGGTGGTCATGGCTGGATTCTCCCCGTCACGCGACGAGATCTCCCCTGCGCATCGCGCCAGAATCCCACCTGGTTCAGGCCGAGTTCAGGCCGTGGGCCGGTCAGCGCGCCCTGGCCCCACGCGATCCCGCCGACTGCCGCCCCGGTCGCGGTGGAAGCGCTCACAGCTGTACGGGAATGACCGGGCGGGACCGATTCGCCCCAGTGAACCGGCCCTCCCCGTTCGATTACAGTGCTGGGCGTCGTACGTACGGACGGTGCCGAGGAGGCCTGCATGGAGGCGATGTCCGGTGCCGTCTGGGGCCGCGCCGAGCAGCAGGACTTCCGCAGCCGGGTGCGCGGCGCCCTGCTCGGCGTGGCCGTCGGCGACGCGCTCGGCGGGCCCGCCGACGCGCTCGACCTGGACGAGATCCGTGCCGCCTACGGCGGGGAGGGCCTGCTCGACCTCGCCTTCGGGCACGGCCGGCGCGGCACGGTCACCCACCACACCCAGCTCACCCTCTTCACGGTGGACGGGCTGATACGGGCCCAGGTGCGCCGCGACACCGGCGCCTGGCACCCGCCGACCGATCTGCACCGGGCGTACCTGCGCTGGGCGGCCACCCAGCGGGACTGGGGTCCGGACGAGCGCCGCAAGGACGACGGCTGGCTGGCCCGCGAGGAGTGGCTGTACGCCCGCCGGGACCCGACCCGGGCCCTGCTCCTGGGTCTCGGCGACGAGACCATGGGCACCCTGGACACCCCGAAGAACCCCGGCGAGCTGGGCCCGGAGGCCGTCGCCCGCTCGGCGCCCTTCGGCCTCCTCGTCGGCTGGGAGCCCCAGCTCGTGGCGCAGCTCGCCGTGGAGTGCGCGGCCCAGACCCACGGGCACCCCATCGCCTACCTGTCGGCGGGCGCGTACGCCGTCATCATGCACGGCCTCGCCCGAGGCGAGAGCCTGGACGCCGCCGTGCAGCGGGCCCTCGCCCTGCTCGCCGCCCGCCCCGGCCACCAGCCCGTCGCCGACGCCCTCCAGCACGCGCTCGGCGCGGTACGGCAGGGCCTGCCCGGTCCGGGCCGGGTGGAGGAGCTGGCCGGCGACGGCACCGCCGACGGGCTGCTGGCCGCCGCCGTGTACTGCGCCCTGGTGGGCGAGGACGTACGCCACGGCCTGTGCCTGGCGGTCAACCAGAGCGGGCCCTCGGCCGCGGCGGGCGCCCTGACCGGCGGCCTGCTCGGCGCCCTGCACGGCGACACGGCCCTCCCGCCGGCCTGGCTGGCCGAGCTGGAGGGCCGCCCCACCGTGCTGGAACTGGCCGACGACTTCGCGATGGAGATGACCCAGGGCCCCGCCCTGCACGGCCCCGCCGGGTCCTCGCCGGGCTGGCTGGCCCGCTACCCCCGGGCCTGAACCGTCCCGGCGGCGGCTCCTACGGCGCTCCCACCACGTCGTCCCCGGCGCTCGCGGGCACCGGCACGGCCACCGCCGCGTCCCCGTCCGTGTTGACCTTCTCGATGACCGCCAGCCGCTCCGGGGTGTCCTCCGGCTTCAGGTAGCCGATCAGGACGTACAGGACCAGGGAGACCGCGAGCGGGATGGAGACCTGGTACTGCAGCGGGACTCCGCCGTCGACCTGCCAGTTGATCGGGTAGTTCACCAGCCAGAAGGCGAGCAGGCCCGCCGCCCAGCTGGTGAGCGCCGCAGTCGGGCCGGAGCGGCGGAACGGGCGGAGCAGACCCAGCATCATCGGGATCGCGATCGGTCCCATCAGACCCGCCACCCACTTGATGACGACCGTGATGATGTCCTTGAAGGCGGGGGAGTTGACCTGGGTCGCCACCGCCATGGACAGGCCGAGGAAGACGACGGTCGTCACCCGGGCCGCGATCAGCCCCGACCGCTCGCCCCACGCCCGGGCCCGCGCCGACAGCACCGGCGCCACGTCCCGGGTGAACACGGCCGCGATCGCGTTGGCGTCGGAGGAGCACATGGCCATGGTGTGCGAGAAGAAGCCGACGAT
The DNA here is from genome assembly GCF_040704065.1 of Streptomyces sp. NPDC047869. NCBI lineage: Bacteria > Bacillati > Actinomycetota > Actinomycetes > Kitasatosporales > Streptomycetaceae > Streptomyces > Streptomyces sp. NPDC047869. Next base: position 246,355 of record NZ_JBEYRK010000006.1, on the reverse strand, counting down.
GACCAGGCCCAGCAGCCCGTGCGGCAGGAGCTGTTCGATCATCAGGGCGTAGGAGTCGGAGCCGTCCGGCTTCTGCGCGTGGACCAGCAGCGGGGACATCCACATCGGGAAGAACAGCACCACCGGCCACACCAGCCAGAGCGCCGCCGACAGCCGCGCCGACCGCGCGGCCTCCCGCGCGCTGCCCGTCGCCATGTAGCGCTGGGCCTGGTTGAGCATGCCGCCGTTGTACTCGAAGAGCTTGATGAACAGGAAGGCGAGCAGGAACACCGTGCCGTACGGGCCGACCAGCGGCTTGCCGTGGCCGTGCAGCGCGGGGTGGTCGAAGGCGTCGAAGAGACCGATGTTCTTGTCGCTCAGCTTCAGCACGACCGCGACGAACATCGACACACCGGCCAGCAACTGGATGACGAACTGGCCGAGTTCGGTCAGCGCGTCCGCCCAGAGGCCGCCGATCGTGCAGTAGACGGCGGTGATCGCGCCGGTGATGAGGATGCCCTGGTTCAGCGACACACCCGTGAACACCGACAGCAGGGTCGCGATCGCGGCCCACTTGGCGCCGACGTCCACGATCTTCAGCAGCATGCCCGACCAGGCGAGCGCCTGCTGGGTGGAGAGGTTGTAGCGGTTCTTCAGGTACTCCAGTGGCGATGCCACATGGAGCCGGGACCGCAGCCGGTTGATGCGCGGCGCGAACAGCCTGGCGCCGATGGCGATGCCGAGCGCGATCGGGAAGGACCAAGTGACGAAGGAGGTGACGCCGTAGGTGTAGGCGATGCCCGCGTACCCGGTGAACATCACCGCGCTGTAGCCCGACATGTGGTGCGAGATGCCGGAGAGCCACCACGGCATCTTGCCGCCGGCCGTGAAGAAGTCGGAGACGTTGTCCACACGCTTGTGCGACCAGACGCCGATCGCGACCATCACTCCGAAGTAGCCGATCAGCACGGCCCAGTCGAGACCGTTCATGTGTCCCCTTCCAGAGTTCGCGGGCCAGGGTCAGGCATGTGAACTCTGGTTTCGGAGGTGTACGCACGGCAAGGAAGGGGAACGTCAAGAGAGGGTAAAAATGTTCGATGTGATGATCCGTGTTCACCTATATGAACGGCGAGATGCGTGGGAAGGCCCCCGGCCGGGGGCCCGGGCGTCCTACTTCAGCTCGTCGGGGCAGGGAGTGCCGCGCGGCAACTGGTACGGCGCGGCCAGGTGATACGTCCCGGCCTTCGGCGCGAGCAGCACCGTCCACCGGTCGCCCTTCGCGTCCTCCGCCGTCTCCGTCAGACACCCGTTGACGTTCACGTACGTCCTCGGCGTGCCCTCGTCCCGGTGCTTCGAGGCGTCCGTCTCCTGCGGCGGCTTCAGGCTCTTGCCCTCGCCGTCCACGATGCTCAGCCACGGCGAGTACGGGATCCGTATGAGGATCCGCCCGGGCTCGCGCACCTGAAGGGTCATCTCGCCCTGCTCGGCCCGGTCCACCACGGCGTTGGGCTCGGCGAGCGGCGCCGGGTCGGTCACCTTGAACAACTGCCAGTTGGCGTCGCCCCAGATCTGCCGCAGGTACGGCATCCCGCGCCGCAGCAGTGTCCGCTCGCGCTCGCCGCCGCCGTTGCCGTCCGGGTTGTCCTTCGGCAGCACCACGAAGTGCACGGCCCACCGCTGGAGCCACTCGTGGTAGTTCGCCGAGTTGAGGGTGTCGTCGTAGAAGAGCGGGTTGCGCTCCATGTCGGCCTGCCGGTTCCAGCCGCGCGCCAGGTTGACGTACGGCGCCAGCGCGGACGCCTCCCGGTGCGAGCGCGCCGGGACCACCTCGACGCGGCCCTTCTCGGCGCCGACGTTCTGCAACTGGTTGACCAGCGGGGCCAGCTCACGGGCCCAGGACGCGGTCGGGGTCGTGTGCACGATGTCGTCGACCGACTTGAAGCCGATCCAGCCGGCGAAGCCCAGGAACGCCAGCACGGTCACGTACCACTTGCGTGAACGGGGCACCGTGTAGGGCAGCGCGGCCACCAGCGTCACACCCGCGAACAGCATCGGCAGCCGGGAGATGTTCGAGCCGATCTGCGAGTTGATCAGCCACACCAGCACCACGCCCAGGCTGTAGACGCCCGCCGTCAGCCGGACGGTGATCCACTCCTTGGGCACCAGGAACAGGCACAGCAGGCCGTACAGCAGCGGCATCACCACCGAGCCGAACGTCATCGGCTGGGTGCCGGAGAACGGGAACAGCCACGCCGACACGGCGACCACCGCCGACGGCGCGAGCCCCAGCGCCCACGCGCCGGGGCGCCGCTTCTGCAGGAACAGCGCGACCGCGACCAGGCCCACGAACAGCCCCGCGACCGGCGAGGACATCGTGGCGAGCGCGGCCAGCGGGGCGGCCACCAGCGCCTTCGCCCAGCGTTTGTAGCGCCACCGGTGCGGCCAGCAGAAGACGGCGGCGACCGAGCCGAGCGCGAACATGGTGCCGAGCCCGAAGGTCACCCGCCCGGACACCGCGTTGCAGACCAGCGCGAGGACCCCGGCGAGCGAGGCCCACAGCGGGTTCCGCACCACCCGGCTGCGCAGCAGGACCAGCGTCAGCAGGCCCGCCGAGACCGTCCCGGCGAGCATCATCGTGGTACGCACGCCGAGCACCGACATCAGATACGGCGACACCACGCTGTACGACACCGGGTGCATGCCGCCGTACCAGGCCAGGTTGTACGCCGAGTCCGGATGCCGGCCGACGAACTCGGCCCAGGCGTCCTGGGCCGCGAGGTCGCCGCCGCTGTTCGCGAACGTGAAGAACCAGATGATGTGCAGGGCGCCGGACAGGACGGTGACGGACAGCACGGGGTGCCGCAGGAACCGCTGCCGGAGGGGCTCGGCGGCGAGGCGCAGACGGATGAGCGGCAGGCTCTGCCGCGCCGGGGCGGGGCCGCCCGCGCGGTCGCCGTGGTGCCGTGCCACGCGGTGCCGTGCCACGCGGTCGTCGCGGTGACCGCCCGCGCGGTCCTCGTGACGGCTGTCCGCGTGGCCGGTGTGACGACCGTCCGCGTCAGTCGCGGACGGACGTATTCGCGGGCCGGATCCCGGGTCCGGATCGGCGTCGTCGGAGCGTGTCCGCTCGGTTGTGGCCACCTGAAGGCACTCCCCGTGTCCCGTCTTCTGTTCTCGGCCGTGTCCCTCGTGTTCCCGGCCGTTTCCCGTTCAGTTCGCGGTCCCGTTCCCCGACCGTCGACCTGCCCCGTTTCGTGACGCTAGCACGCACCCCGCCGAGGGGCTCCGTCGACGGGGTGCGTGCCGGGTGGGCCGGGGGCCGGCTCAGCCGAGGCGGGTCAGCTTGTCCGTGAGACCCGGTTCGGCCAGGTCCTTCTGCAGGGCCACCGGCACCTTCACCGCACCGGCACCGCCGTCACCCACGGTGAGCGAGCCGACCTTGGTACCGGCCTTCGCGGTGTGCGGCACGACGTCGGAGGCGAAGGACAGCTTCACCTTCAGGCCCGACCAGCCGGCCGCGGCGACGTCCTTCGTGGCCACCACCGGCGTACGGCCGCCGAGCCCGTCGTCCACGTACCCGACGACGTCGCCCTTCTTCAGCACCGTCGCCGACTTCAGCGCGCCCTGCGCGGAGCGGATCAGCTTGTCGGCCGCGTCCAGCGCTCCGCTCAGGATGGTGTTGTCCGAGCCGCCGGCGGGCTGGCGGACCACGGCGCCGACGACGGTCCGCGTCTCACCGCCGACCTCCTGCTTGGCCGCGAAGACCAGGTTGCCGAGGGCGGAGGTGGTGGTGCCGGTCTTGATGCCGACGACGTTGTTGTGGCCGACCAGGTGATTCCAGTTGGAGTGGTTGACGCCCTTGTAGTCGTCGTACGACATCATCGCCGCGACCTCGCGGAACGCGGGCTCCTCCATCGCGGCCTTGGCCAGCTTCACCTGGTCCACGGCCGTGCTCACCGTCGAGTTCGTCAGACCCGAGGGGTCGGTGTACGTGGTGTTGCTCATGCCGAGGCCCTTGGCGGTGGAGTTCATCTTGGCGACGAACTCCTTCTCCGAACCGACGTCCCAGCGCGCGAGCAGCCGGGCCACGTTGTTCGCGGAGGCGATGAGGATGCTCTCCAGGGCCTCGCGCTGGGAGATGCTGTCGCCGGCCGTCACGTCGACCGTGGACTCCTGGCCCGCCTTCGACTGGTCCTGGGCCGCCTGGTCGATCTTGATCTTCGGGCCGTCGGCCCCGCTCTTCAACGGGTGGTCGCGCAGGATGAGGTACGCCGTCATGACCTTGGCGACGCTCGCGATCGGCACGGGCTTCTGGGTGCCCGAGGAACCGAACGTGCCGATGCCCTGGACGTCCAGCGCGGCCTGGCCCTGGGCCGGCCACGGGATGTCCGTCCTGGCGCCTTCGAAGGTGTAGGAGTCCTTCGCGGTGAGGTCCAGGGTGGGCTGGGGGAGCGGGCGCATCGCCTGTACGACCGCGAACACGATCGCCAGCAGGATGACCAGCGGCGTCCAGATCTTGACCCGGCGGACCAGCGTGCGGACCGGGGTCTCCGGCGGCGGGGGCGTGTTCGTCAGCTCCGCCAGCAGGTCCAGCGGGGGCTTGGGCGGGAGCGGCTGCTGGGTGGTGCGCTCGGGGCCGACCTGCGGGACGGCGCTGGTGGGCGCGGTGAGGTCGGAGTTGCGCAGCGGAACGAACTTGCTGGTGCGCTCCGCTTCGGGGGCGGGGGGCCCGGCGGGGGCCTTGGTCCCAGCCTTGGGCTCGGGCTTCGGCTTGGCCGTGCCGAGCTTGAGCATGGTGGTGGGCTGGTCGACCTCGGGCTTCTTCGGGCGTACGGCCTTGAAGGCGGTGGTGGGCTGGTCGACGCCCTTCGCCCCGGCTTCGCCCTCGGCGGTCGAGGTCTTCGCACCGGCACCGCCCGTGCGGCTCTCGTCGTCGGCCGCGGGCGGCCCCTGCGGGGCGTCCTCGCCGTCGGCGTCCTTCGGTGCGCTGGTGGCGCCACCCGCCTCCGCGGCGGCCTTCGCGGCCCGGGCGGCGGCCGCGGCGGCCTTCGCGCCGGCCACCTTGGCCGCCTTCGCGTCGGCGCCGGCGGCGGCCTTGGCCCCGGTGCCGGCGCCCGCCTTCGTGGGAGCCGTGTCCGGGCCCTCGACGGCCTTGGCGCTGTCGTTGGCGTCCGCCTTCGCGTCCGTGCCCGCGTCGGCCTTCTGGTCGGCGTCGCGGTCCGCGGCGGTGCCGGGCTCTGTGTCCGCGTCGGTGTTCGCCGATGCCGTGTCGGTGTCGGCGCTTGCGGCGGTCTTCGCACGGGTGTTGGCGTCCGTGCCCGCGTCGGTGCCGGGCTCCGTGCCCGAGTCGGCGTTCGCGGAAGCGGCGCCGGCGCCCGCGCCTGTGGCGGACTTCGCGGCGGCGCCCTCGGCCGCCTTCGCGCCGGTGGCGCTCTCCGGGTCCGGGTCCGCGTCCACATTCGAGCCGGCGTCGTCGTCCGCCTGCGCGTCGGTGCCCGTCTCAGCGTCCGAGCCCGTGGCGGTCTCGCCGCCGGCTTCGGCGCCGGACTTGCCGGACTTCGCGTCCGGCCCCGCGGCCGCCCTGGCCCCGGTGCCGGTCCCGGACTTCGTCTCCGTGCCTGCCCCGGACTTCGTCTCCGTGTCCGCCCCGGACTTCGTACCGGACTTCGAGTCGGCGTCCGTACCGGACTTCGCGTCGGAGCCCTTCGGGGCCCGCGCCTCGTCCTCGGTGGCGTCCTCGCCCGTCTCAGGCCCCGCCTCGGTCTCCACGCCCGCTTCCGGGGCCGTACCGGCCTCCGTGGCCGCGGCGGGACTCGGCTCGGTCTCCGTGCCCGCTTCCGCCTGCGAGGCGTCGCTCGCGGTCGCCGTGTCGTCCGAGCCGGACTCCGTCTCCGGGTTCTTGGCCGAGCGGATCCACGCCGAGACCGCCTCGCGGAGGTCTGAGTCCTGGTCCTCCTCGGGCGGCCGGGGCCCGGACTTCTCCGAGGCGTCGGAGGCCTTCCCGTCCCGCACCGAAAGGATCTTCGTCGCCGTGTCGACGGCACCCGAGGAATCCTTTTCTCGGGACACCGCGAGACGCGGATCGCGCGCCTCGGGAACCGAACCCGCGCTCCCCGACGTCGGATCCGCCGACGACTCGCGCTGCTTCGACCTGTCGGGGGACTCGCCCGCCACCGATGCCTCCTCCATGCGCCGCACGCACACTCGCGCGCCCTGTCCGAACCATGTACCAGTGTCCTGTGTGAGGACTTGGCCCCTGCGGTAGACGAGAACGACATACTTGCCGGTTCCCTTACGAACCGGTCACGCACCCTCGACAGACCAATGTGAGAGGGGTCACCCTGTCATTCATCCACGCGGGGAGGCATGGATGGGCAGGAGCCGCAGAACAATTCCGGAGGAGCTTCTGCTGCTGGCACTGGACCCGGCCACGGGTACCACTGCACAGCCGCAGTCGCTCGACCTCGGTCTGGCCGGAGCACAGCTAGTGGAGCTGGCGCTGGCCGGACGGATAGCCCCAGACGGGGATCGTATCGCCGTGGTGGTGCCACGGCCGACTGGAGATCCGACTTTGGACTGCGCGTTGGAGTTGCTGCGAAGGCGTGGCGCTCCCGTGCGTGCCGTCCACTGGATCGGCGGGCCGCGATTGGGGCTCCGCCAGATCTACCTGTCGCACCTGGAGCGGTGCGGCATGGTCGCCGCCGTACCGGGCCAGATGTGCGGGGTGTTGCCTACGACGCGTTACCAGGCGACGGACACCGACATCAGCCGGGAGATCCGAGCCCGGCTGGACAACGCGATCCGCACCGGCGTACCGCCGGACCCGCGGACCGCGGCGCTCGCCGCGCTGGCGCACGCGGTCGGGCTCGGCAAGCACCTGTATCCGGGGAACGAGGGACGATCCTCACGCTCCCGGCTGCGGGACCTGATCCGGCACGACCCCATGGGCGGGCTGGTGGCGCACGCCGTGATGGACGTGCAGAACGGCGCGGTGGCCCAGCCACGGCGTGGTCCGGCCACGGCCGGACGTCCGGCGGGGCCCGGGCCCAGGGGCGCGGCGGAACCCGCGCGCGGGGTCCCGATGCAGCCGCACCGCGGGTCCATGGCACGCGCCGTGACCCACTGAGCCGCACCGCCGGTCCCCACGACACCGGTACGCAGTCCCCGAAACCCGTTCCGGGAGCCGCTGGTTCGAGCGGGGCGGTGAGATCCGCGTGGTCTCACCGCCCCGCTCGGCCGTGTCCGGAGCGCCGGGCCGCGCCCTCATCGGCGCGTAAGCGCTGCATATCCGCCGTTTCCCAGCGGTGGAAAGCGCCTTGGTGGCAGTCTGCTCAACAGCAGATACGCAAAGTGGTCAGTACAGGCAGGCAGCCGGAGGTGCACGTCCCGTGGCGTCCAATGTGAATCCCACCGTCAGGCGGCGCCGGCTGGGCCAGGAGCTGCGCAGGCTCCGCGAGCTCAAGGGCATGACGGCCGAAGAGGTGGCGGAGCGGCTGCTCGTGTCGCAGTCGAAGATCAGCCGGCTGGAGAACGGCCGCAGAAGCATCAGCCAGCGCGATGTGCGCGACCTGTGCGGGGTGTACGAGGTCGAGGACCAGCGGATCGTCGACTCGCTGATGGAGATGGCCCGTGACTCCCGCCAGCAGGGCTGGTGGCACACGTTCGGGGACATCCCGTACAGCGTGTACATCGGCCTGGAGACCGACGCCGAGTCGCTGCGGGTGTACGAACCCCAGCTCGTGACCGGCCTGTTGCAGACCCGCGCCTACGCGGAGGCCCTGGTGCAGGGCGCGTTGCCGGAGACGTCGACGGCCGAGATCGAGAAGCGCGTGCAGGTCCGCATGCGGCGACAGGAACGTATCACCGCCGACGGCAACGCCCTGCGGCTGTGGGTGGTGCTGGACGAGGCGGCACTGCGCCGGGTCGTCGGCAGCCGGCTGGTGATGCGTGAACAGCTGGAGCACCTGGTCGAGATGTCCCAGCTCCCGCACGTCACCGTGCAGGTGCTGCCCTTCGAGGTGGGCGCCCATCCGGGGCTCAACGGCCAGTACGCGATCCTGGAGTTCACCGACGCCGCCGACTCGAGCGTGGTCTACCTCGAGGGCGTCACCAGCGACCTGTACCTGGAGAAGGCGCCGGACGTGCAGAAGTACGCCGTGATGTACGAACATCTGCGGGCACAGTCCCTCAATGTGGAACAGTCCCGGCAACTCATCGCGAAGGTGGCCAAGGGGTACGCCGAGTGAGCCATGGCCCGCAAAAGTGCGGGATCGTACACCACTGGTCCACTCCAGCGGAAGGCTCACTTGGAATATGCCATCCGCTTGAGTGAACGACTACTCCGCAGGCGGCAGTTGCCCGGTAGCGTCGATCACGCCAATCAGACGACAGGGTTGGCGCGAACCGCACTACAGCAACTGGCAACAGGAGTGGACATGGCACTGGTTCAGGGCGCTTCGGAGACTTGGATGAAGTCTTCCTATTCCGCGGGCAACGGAGCCTGCGTCGAGGTCAAGTCGCCCACCACCGTGGAACTCGCCGTACGCGACTCCAAGGTCACCGACGGCCCGATCCTGGCCTTCCCCGCCGCGGCGTGGAACGTCTTCGTCGCCTCGGTCAAGGCCTAGGGGGCTCTCTCTGCCCCTCGCGCCTAGACGTCGCTCGACGACAACTGCACAAGCGTCACTCACAGAGCCCTCTCGACCAGTCGCCGTCCTTGCCGAGAGGGCTCTACGCACCTGAGCGGCGCGCCCATCGAGTCCTTCGTCCGGTACTACCGGCCGAGCTGCCCCTCGATGGCCGCGACGACCTCGGCCGCCTCCGGCTCGGTCTGCGGCGAGAACCGGGCGACGACCTGTCCGTCCCGGCCGATCAGGAACTTCTCGAAGTTCCAGCGGATTTCCCCGCTGTGCCCCTCACCGTCCGCGAAACCGACGAGGCGCTCGTACAGCGCGTGCCGCCCCTCCCCGTTCACCTCGACCTTCTCGGTCAGCGGGAAGGTCACCCCGTACGTGGCCGAGCAGAACTCGGCGATCTCCTCGGCGGTGCCGGGCTCCTGCCCGAGGAACTGGTTGCAGGGCACGCCGAGCACGGTGAAGCCCTGCTCGGCGTACCGCTCCTGCAGCCGCTCAAGACCCGTGTACTGCGGGGTCAGCCCGCACTTGGAGGCCACGTTCACGATGAGCACGGCCTGGCCGGCGTAGCCCGGCAGGTTGGCGGAGCCGCCCTGGAGGGCTCCGATCTCGATGTCCAGCACGGAACCGTTGTGGTCAGTAGCAGTCATGCCCGGATGCTAGCCCGCTCCGCCACCGGCCGGCCCGGACGGCTCAGCCCTGCTCCACACCCTCCGGCGCCTGCTGCTCCCCTGCCCGGGCCTGCTGCTCCGGCACGACGCTCTGCTCCTGCGCCTGCCCCTTCCCTTCCCCTTGCCCCTTCTCCCCGATCTCGGTGTCGATCTTCTTCACGGCCCGGTCGAAGTACCGCAGCAGCTCCACCGGGAACGGCATGACCAGCGTGGAGTTCTTCTCGGCGGCCACCTCGACGACCGTCTGCAGCAGACGGAGCTGCATGGCCTCCGGGGTGTCGGACATGATCCGCGAGGCGTTGGCGAGCTGCTGCGCGGCCTGGAACTCACCGTCGGCGGTGATGACCCGGGCCCGCCGCTCACGCTCGGCCTCGGCCTGCCGTGACATGGACCGCTTCAGCGACTCGGGAAGCTGCACGTCCTTGATCTCGACCCGGTCGATGTGGATGCCCCACCCGGCGGCCGGGCTGTCGATCATCAGCGCCAGGCCCTCGTGCAACCGCTCCCGGTCACTGAGCAGATCGTCCAGATCGCTCTTGCCGATGATGGACCGCAGGGAGGACTGGGCGACCTGCCCGACGGCGAAGACGTAGTCCTGCACCTCGATGGCGGCGCGCACCGGATCCGTCACCCGGAAGTACACGACGGCGTCGACCTTGACCGACACGTTGTCCCGCGTGATGCCCTCCTGGGTGGGCACCGGCATGGTCGCGACCTGCACGTTCACCTTGCGCATCCGGTCGGCGAACGGGATGAGGAAGGTGACGCCGGGCTGCCGGTGCGCCGGCAGGGCCTTGCCCCACCTGAACACCACACCACGCTCCACCTGGTTGACGACGCGCATTCCGCTCTTCAACACGATCAGCAGCAGAGCGGCCACCACGACCACTGCGACGACGGTGCCTTCCATGGCACTCCAATCCTCACTTCAGGCAGAGACACCGGATAGGACACCGGCCCGGCGGCAAAGGGTGCGGCCACCCGCGTCATGAAACCGTCAAGAATGCGGGCCGACGCAACGCCGGTGGCGGCGGGTTTCCCCACCACCGGCGCGTGGTGCGTCAGCTGTAGGGCAGTCGCAGTACCGACCGTTCTCCGGTACCGAGGACGGTGGGCGCGTTGCCGATGGCGTTCCAGACCTTCACCTGCACGGTTCCGTTCTTCAGGTCGCATGCCGTGCCGGTGGTGGAGCTGGTTCCGGCTCGGTCGGTGTAGTGCTCCCAGCCGGTGACCGGGTCGGTGGCGAAGTACCGGTAGGTCTCCACGCGGTCCCATGTGCCGTCGCCGGTGCAGTCGTAGGACACCTGTGCCTGAGGTCCGTTGCCGACGGCGTTCCGGGCGTCGACGGCGAGGTCGAACCGGGTCAGGCCGTCGACGTACTTGAGGGCGAGTCCGGTCGCGGTGAAGACGGTCGGCTTGTAGGGGGTGCCGTCATGGTTGACGCCGTCGGCGGAGGCCACGGTCACGGAGCCCGCCGGACCCGCGGTGCCGGTCAGTGTCCCGTCCTCGTCCGGGTAGAGCGTGGGCGACGAACCCGTCCCGCCGGTGGGTGAAGGCGTCGGGCTCGGCGAAGGCGTCGCGGTCGCCGTGGGGGTGGGGGTGGGCGTGGGGCTCGTGCCGCCCGGTGCGCTGCCGCCGCTCCACGTGTACGCGCCGGCCGTGACCGTCTTCCCGGCGGGCACCCGCACGGTGGTGCCGTCGGAGAAGTGCACCGTGCTGTCCGTGGCCGTGGTGTTGGCGGCGACGTACGTGCGTTCGCCGCTCTTGACGAAGACGGCGCTCAGCGGGGAGTCGGCGGTCACCCCGGTGTCCAGGGTGCCGAGCGCGGCGAGGTTGCGGATCCAGTGGAAGGTGTGGGCCTTGCTCTCGCCCTCCTCGGAGGTGAGGGAGCTGTGGGCGCGGAAGTCGGCCAGGGCCGCGTCACCGTCGCCCAGGGCGCGGTACTCGTACCAGATGTCGGGCCAGATCCCGGGCTGGGTCTTGCCGGCCTGGTCGAGCATCTCCTGGTAGTTGGCCCTGACGTGGGCGGGGTTGTCGCCCAGGTAGAGGTGTCCGCCGGTCACCGGCAGCAGGTTGATGCCCTGGATCTGCTCGGGGGCGCTGGAGAACCAGGTCGAGTAGGCGCCGCCGTTGCTCCACACCATGCCGACCCCCTTGTGCTGGAAGCCCTCCGGATAGACCTGGTCGTGGACGTCGAACCAGTAGTCCTCGATGGCGGCGGCCTGGGTGGTGTACATGTAGATGCCCGCGTCCCGGACGGCCTTGTTCCCGGTGGCGATGCCCCACTGGATGAGGGCGTTGTCGAAGTTCATCCCCTCGGAAGAGGACTCCTGGTTGTTGCCCGCGGCGAACGAGCCGTGGCCGGAGGCCCAGTCGTGGCCGGCGTAGATGTCGAAGTCCCGTAGGAACGGGAAGCGTTCGTCGGTCCGGTCGTAGTTGTCGGCGTCCCGGATGAGCAGGTCGACCATCCCGCCGTAGTGATCGGCGTCGGCCCAGGCGGGGTCGAACTTGGCGAGGGTCGCGGCGGCGGCGATGTAGTAGCCGTAGTGGAAGTGGTGGTCGTTCAGCTCCTGGTCGGACCCGTAGGAGGCCGGGTAGCCGATCAGTGTGCCCCACTTGCCGTCGTAGTAGAACAGCCGGCCCGTCTTGCCCGGCGAGGCGGTGAACCAGTCCGTGAGCTTCGACTTGATGGCGGACAGAGCGGCGTCGCGCACCTCGGTGTCGCCGGTCTGGTCGGCGATCTCCGCCAGGCGTGCGGCCCGTCCGAGCCCCTTGCCGGTCCAGTAGGTGTCGTCGCTCACCTGACGGGTCGGGTCGGCCTTCTCGGCGTTCAGGTAGTCCCGCAGGAGCGCGGCGTCGGCGCCGGAACTGTCGGCGACCGCCGGTATCTCGGGCAGCACCCCGTGGAAGTCCATCGTCGTGGTGAAGGACGTGACGCCGGTGAGCACCTTGAGCGGACCGCGGGAGGAGACATAGGTCTGCGGCAGAGGGCTGCCGTCGGACAGATGGCGCCACTGGTGCGGCAGCAGTGCCGCCACCGTCCCGGTCGCCGATCCCTCGAGGGCGTCGGTGGTGAAGCGGTACGTGGTGGTGACGGTGCTCTTCGCCTCGTCGTACCGGTAGGACACGGCCGTGCCGGTGACCGGGTCGTGGGCGTACTCGGCGTACGCGTCCGCGAGCGCGGTGCGGTCGGCGGCCGACGTGGAGGGCGTGGTCGGCAGCACGGCGACCGAGAAGTAGTCCTTGCCCGCGAGCGAGGAGGTGAAGGTGGACCCGCTGACCGACCAGGTGGCGCCGGCCGGGGCGAAGGCGACGTAGTCGTGCCCGTCGACCGAGTAGCCGAGCGTCGAGCCGGAGTGGGACCACACGTCCACCGTCGCCCCGGAGGCGGCCTTGATCCGTGCGTCGCCGCCCGTCGCGCGGAAGTAGGCGAACGGCAGGCCGGAGCCGATCGTCGCCCGCAGGGTGTGCGCGCCGTCGCTGAGGTACGGGCTGACGGTCCAGTCGCTCCAGTCGTCGACCTTCACCTCGGGGGCGGCCAGACCGGAGACGCCGGCGACGAAGTCCTCCTTGTACTCGAAGTGGTACTCGCCCACGCCCTTGCCGCTGCCGGAGACCGTCGGCCTGGTGCTGTAGGAGACGCCCAGCCCCTCCGACCGGGCCCGGAAGCCGAGCGGCTGGGCGAACAGGGGCTCGCCGTAGGCGCAGTTGGTGCGCTTCCAGAGGATCGACGACCACCAGTCGTGGGTGGGGACCGTGCCTGACGGGGCGTTGGCGGTCACCCAGTGACGCGGGTCGGTGGACAGGTCCGCGCAGCCGGAGGGCAGCGGTCCGGGCGCCGTGGTGGTGTAACTGCCCGCACCCACCGGGTCGGCGCCGGCCTTCGCGGAGTCGAGCACGGTGAGGACCGCCCCGAGGAGGGCGGCGAGAGCCACGAACACGGCGGCCCGCCGCCAGGGCGAGGACCACGGCACCGCTCTTGACGGCTGAACACTGTCTCTTGACATGGGAGGACCCTTCAGCACGGGGCGAGGCGTACGGACGGCCCGAGCCGGCAGATACGGTGGGCCGTTGAACGAGTGACGGGGCCGGCCTTTCATATCGCAGGCCGTTGTGGCGGAGAGCCCGGAACCCAGTGCCTTGAGAGCGCTCTCAAGCACGGGAGGCTAGGGATGGCCTGAGGCACCGTCAATACAAAGCGCAATGATCCTTCGACCGGCCGTCACCCCGTGCTCACGCGTGAAGGCCCTCCCGTCCACCGGGTGCTTTCTAGGGGGCGGCGGGCATCGGCGCGGGCCTGGGCGGCGTGCGGCCGGTACTGGCCGCCCACCTGACGCCGGTTGCGGCGGATCTCGCGGCTGATGGTGGACGGGCTGCGGCCCAGCTCAGCCGCTATCTGCCGAATGGTGGCCTTCTCCCGTAGCCGATCGGCGATGTGGATCCGGTCTTCCTCGCGCAGGTATCTGGAGAGACCAGGAGGCGGCACCACCGTGTTGATCGGTGGTGCCGCCTTCTGCCTGCGATCAGCGCTGCGGCCGTTGCGCCGGCGCCGGCCGGTCTTCTCGTTGATGCCGACGATCCGGCATGCCTCTTTGTTGCTCAGGCCCTGCTGCATGAGCTGGGAGTATGCCTCCCGCTCACGCACCAGCTGCCTGCGGCCCTGAGCCACTGTCCGCAGCTCCCGAACCTCGAAGTCCATCGCATCCCCTGAACTGGGGTGTTGCGACGACCACTAGAACGGAAGCCGGACGGGAGGGCCTTCACGCGTGCGGGCAGGATCAGGACGGGGGCTGGAGAACCTGGTCGATGACGTAGATCGTGGCGTTCGCGGCCTTGATGTTGCCGCAGACGATGTTCGCCTTGCCGTTGACCTTGAAGTCGGAACCGGAGCCCGACGTGGTCAGCTTGCCGCCCTCCACCGTGGTGAAGGAGCCGTCGGAGAGCTCGTTCGGGGTGATCTGCTTGTCCACGACGTGGTAGGTCAGCACCTTCTTCAGCTGCCCCCGGTCGCTGAGGAGCGAGGCGAGCTGCGACGCGGTGACGTTCTTGAAGGCCTGGTCGTTCGGGGCGAAGATGGTGACGTCGGGCTTGCCGTTCAGGGTGTCGGTCAGCTTGGCCCTGACCGCGGCCGAGACCAGCTGGCTGAGCTGTGGATACGCGGACGCGGCGTCGACGACCTTGTCCTTGACCGTGTCGACCTTCTGCGAGAGCGCCGAGCAGCCGGAACCGAACGTCCCCGACGGGCTGGGAGACGCGTCCTGTGCGTGACTCTGCGACGCCGGAACGACGAGCGCGAGCGGCAGGGCGACCAGCGCCGCCGCGCCGGCCTTTGCTTTACGCATACGGGTGGACCTCATCGCGACCTTCCTCCCATGGAGGCGTGAGCACTGCGGAGGCTCGGACTTTCGGCCGTCCTCGTCTCCGCGGGCCGGGTGGGGCGGCTGCCGCGCCAGGGCCTTGCCTCGGGCCATCGTCACCCGGCCACTCAGCGAGCGTATCCAGCAGATGCCGGTGACCGCATCTCGAGCGCGGGCGCCCGGAATTGGACGCCGAGGGCCCCGAGCCGTGACCGATCGGAGGCCGCCGCACGGGTGCTCCCGGGACCTGGCGGTCGCCCGCTCCGCGCGACCGTCAACTCTTCGCACCTGGAAGACGGTTGGCCACCGGGCACGCGACCGCGGCTCGCATGCCGGGATCGCCCTCACCCCAAAAGTGGTTGAAGGGCGGTATAACTATTTGATTGCGTCCCGGTTTGCGGTAGTCGGTTCGCTCTTCGCCGCAACCCGATGCGCGGCGTGCCCTCTCATCGAACGGAGCGTGACCGCCGCGACGCGCATCGTGCCCCGGGGCCGCTCCCGCGCCTGAGCGTGATCCACGGGCGATCGTGATGGGCCGCCGGCTCAGAGGCGTGCGGCGCACGTCAGGAGCCGGTGGGCACCCACTGACGTACACCCTGGCCGTTCGTGCCGTACCAGTAGTGGGGCAGGCCCTTGATGCCACTGGTGCGGAACGGACGGCCGTGGTCGTCGATACGGACCGTGCCGGTGCGGCCCTGGGAGGACCAGTCGAGTTCCAGGTACCACTCGCAGTCGTAGGCCTCGGTCGTCGCGGTGACCAGCAACACCTCCGGCTCCTCGGCGGAGACGCGGTACGGGAGCGGCACCGCGGGTACGGGCGTCCCGCCGTCGTAGCCGGGACGCGCGTGGGCGATCGGGCGGTTGACGTCCAGGTTCACGGAGAAGTCACGGGGCGTCAGGTCGGCGCCGCAACCCTGGCCCATGGCGTACGCGTTGCCGGTGACCGGGGTGCCACGGCTGACGACACGGACCCGGAGGGCCTCCAGGACCACGGCCGTGGACGACTTCCCCTGCACCGAGATCCGCACCATCGTCTGCCGCCCGTGCACCGCTCCCTGCGTCGCCGCCCACACCCCGGCGTCCTGCTGCACCGGCGGCGGCGGCACCTGGGCCGGCTCCTTGTCGATGACGTAGTCGTGCCCGCAACCGCCGTCCCAGACGAGCGAGTCGGTGGTCAGGGCGAGCGGCACACCGGTCACGACGGGGGCGTCGCTCTTCGACCCCGCCGCCGGTCCGCCCTTCGCCCCGGGACTCCCCGAAGCCCGTGCTCCCGTGGAGGGCGAGGCAGACGAACGGCCGGGGGAGGGTCGGGCCGCGGTGGCCGGGGGGCGATGTGACGTACCGGTTCCCGGCGTACGGGACTGACCCGGAGCCTTGGCCGGATCGTCGTGGGACCGGTCGGCCGACAGCGCGGACAGACTGCCCAGCGTCACCATCAGCACGGTCGCGGCGGCGGCTCCGACGACGGTACGGCGACGGCGGTACCAGGACCGTCCGGTCGAGCGGTCCGCATCCAGCGGGGCCGCCGACTCGGGCCTGCCCGGCCCGAGGGCGTCGGAAGCGGCCGGCCCGGCGTGAGGGGCGACGGAGGCGGAGGGCCCGGTGTCGGGCGCGCCGGAACCGGTCGGCCCGGCGTCGGGCGCGTCCGCGCCGAGCCGCGGCGGCGGTGGACCGCTCGTGCCGCCCCCGTCACCGTCGCTGCCGCCCCGGTCGCTGTCGCTGTCGATGCCGCGCTTGGCACTGCCAACGCCGTGAGCCTCTGTCGGCTCCACCGGCTCCACCGGCTCCACCGGCTCCACCGGCTCCACCGGCTCCACCGGCTCCACCGGCTCCACCGGCTCCACCGGCTCCACCGGCTCCACCGGCTCC
>NZ_JBEYRK010000006.1:168272-229750 GCF_040704065.1 Streptomyces sp. NPDC047869 | reverse complement strand
CTCCACCGGGGCCCCGCCCGCCCTCGGCCGCTGTCGTGCCGTCACCGCGAGCAGCCACAGGCGGTGCAGTTCCAGACGTTCCTCCGGTCTCGCCCCGCAGAAGGCGGCCAGGCGCTCCACCGGGGCGTAGTCCTGCGGGACGGCGTCGCCCGCGCAGTACCGGTGCAGCGTGGAGGTGTTCATGTTGAGGCGCCGGGCCAGAGAGCCGTAGCTCCGGTCCGTGCGGTCCTTCAGTCGGCGCAGCAGCGCCGCGAACCGCTCGACGTCGTCCCCGGTCGACACCGTTCCCCCCGTCCCACCGCGTATCCCCGCATCCCAGGCGGCCCATATACCTGCACGTCAGACGGGCTGGGATGGTTCCACCGCCGCCGGATGGGCGTCCAGCGTTGCACCGGGCCGCCGTGACGGCCGATGCTCCTGGTGTCGCACCGACCAGGGCCGGACCGACCAGCCGGCGGCGGGCGGCGCACGACATCCATGCACTCGTCCACGGGGGACACCCATGCCCAGGCGCGCCCGAGCCGGCCCGCTCCTCGCTCCACCGGCCACCTGACCAGGGCCGCCCTCCGTCACGGGGGTGGGGAGGGCGGCCCATCGACCACCGACAGCGCCCTTCGGCGCGATCCGGCACGACTCGGAAACAGAGGAACACACATGATGAGCAAGACCCGCACCGTACTGACCGCCGGCGTCCTCGCCGCCGCCCTCGGCCTCGGCGCCACCGCCCAGGCCTCCGCCGGCGCCCCGCGCAGCGTCAGCGGCAAGACGTCCGACGACATCACCCGCATCGCCGACTTCTACGGCACCTACATCGACGCGGTGATCGACGAGGACCGCGGCAACCTCGGTCAGGCCCTGCGCAACCACTACCTCACGCCCGCCTTCCAGCGGAAGCTGGCGGCCTGGGAGGACCGCGAGCACGCCGACGGCGTCCTGCGCGCCCAGAACGTCCCGCTCGCCTGGAAGGTCACCGACAACGGCACCACCCGCAACCGCACGGAGGCCGTCGTCACCCTCACCTGGGGCAGCGGCACCACCACCAAGCTGGTCGTCGACATGACCCGCGACAGCCACAGGATCTTCCACATCAGCGCGAAGGGCGCGGCCCGCAAGTAGTCACTCGCCCCGCAGCCGCAGCGCGAGAATCCGGAACGGTCGCTGCCCGAAGGCCAAGTCACCTCCGCGCACCGGCCGTTCCGGGGCTGATGCTGGGTTCGAGGGCGGTCCATCTGGCCGCGCACGCCCGCTGTCGGGCCCTTGTGGTGCGTGACCGTGCCGAGGGCACCGGCGAGGTCCTGGCCGTGACCGGCATCGTCATCCTGGACGGGCGCCGACTCGGCTCCGGCCTGCCGGGCCAGCCGCACGATCCCCGCGTAGGTGCTGTCCTGCTCGGTGGCAGTGGCGCGCAGTTCGAAGGCGCCTCCGGCGTTCACCACACCGCTGCGCACCTTCTCGCCCCGCGCGCGCTCGACCTGCAGTGGCTCGCCGGTGAGGACTGACTCGTCGAGGACGGCGGTGACGGTTTCCACGCGGCCGTCGACCGGAACCACCTCGCCCGCTCGCTCCACCTACGCCGACCTCCGCTCGGGAGCCACCCGCCTCCTGGAGACCAACCACACCCTGCCCGCTCCTGCCGACCGCCTCTACCTGGTGCTCTCCGAACCGCCCGCCGAGGACTGGTCGGCCGACACCTTGTACGGCGTCTTCGGCGTTCACGTCCTGTGGCGCACCCCCGACAGTTGGGGCGGCCGGGACGCGGAAACCGCCCTTGGCTCCGGACAGGCGTAACCGCTTCCGACGGGAGCGCGATTTTTCCGTACCCGCTCGTGCTGCCGTGCTGGAAGGGGACGTAGTCGGGGGAGAGGCCCAGCGTTCCCACGCTCCGCCTCACCTGGACCACGGCCCGGTACCGCCACGTGCCGGGACATCCGCGCGGGTGCGCGCGGCCTGGCCGATGGTGTGTGTGCCACGAGCGGCCGGGTACTCGGGTGCATCCACTGTGAGGGGCGCCCCCGCAGGAACCCAGGCCGTCACGGCTCGACGGCTGCGGGGCACCCGTCGTCCCACATCCCTCCTGCGAGGCCTCCTATGAGCCGTCTCTTCTCGCCGCTCACCCTCCGCGGCACGACCTTCCCGAACCGGGCCTGGGTGGCCCCCATGTGCCAGTACAGCTCGGTCGACGGCTATCCGCAGGACTGGCATCTGGTCCATCTCGGCTCCCTGGCACGCGGCGGGTCCGGCCTGGTCATGCAGGAGGCCACGGCAGTGGAACCTGAGGGCCGGATCACCCCTTCCGACGCCGGCATCTGGGATGACGGCCAGGCCGCCGCGTACAAGCGGATTACCGACTTCGTCCACGGGCGGGGAGCCATTGCCGGCATCCAGATCTCCCATGCCGGCCGCAAGGCGTCGACGGCACCGCCCTGGGAGGGTGACGTGTACGTCGAACCGGAGGCCGGAGGATGGCAGACGGTGGCACCGTCGCCGCTGCCGTTCGGCGACTGGCCGGCCCCACGGGAGCTCGGCGCGGACGACATCCGCGCTCTGGTCCGGGCCTTCGGCGAGGCCGCCGCGCGGGCGCTGTCCGCCGGCTTCGAGGTCCTGGAGATCCACGCCGCGCACGGCTATCTGCTGCACCAGTTCCTGTCACCGCTGTCCAACCACCGCAGCGACGAGTACGGAGGCGATCTCGACGGGCGCAGCCGTTTCCTCGTCCAGGTCACCGACGCCGTACGGGCGCAGTGGCCGGAGGACCACCCGCTGTTCGTACGCTTCTCGGCCACGGACTGGGCCGACGGAGGCTGGACCCCGGAGGAGACGGTCGAGCTGTCGCGGCATCTGGTGGCCCACGGCGTCGATCTGGTGGACATCACCAGCGGCGGGCTCGTCCACAACGCCCGTATCGAAGTGGAGCCCGGCTACCAGGTGCCCTTCGCCCGAGCCGTCCGCGAGGGCGCGGCCCTGCCCGTCTCCGCGGTCGGCCTGATCACCGCACCGGAGCAGGCCGACCAGATCCTCGTGGACCGCTCGGCCGACGCGATCATGCTCGCGCGCGAACTGCTGCGCAACCCGACCTGGCCGCTCCGCGCGGCCCACGTCCTCGGTGACGACGTCCCGTGGCCGAAGCAGTACCAGCGTGGCCGCCCACGTCATCGCTGAGGCCGTCGTCGCCCGAGCACCCGGGAATCCGGCACAAGCCAAGGAGGTTGCTGATCCTTCTCTGTGCCCCTGGCAGGATTCGAATCTGCGACACCCGCTTCAGGACTTCGATCCCGCGCCTGCGTGGCTGCGGTCCAACCTGGCTGCGGTCCAACCTGTGCGCGGGTGATGATCAGTGCGTGCCCCTCTGTCTACCGCACGTCTACGTAGTCCCCGGCGCTCTTGACCGTCGCGGTCGTGCTGGTGCCGGAGAAGTAGTAGCGCCAGTAGCCGTCGCCGGCAGCTGTCGCGGTGGTCTTCAGGTTGCCGGTGCTGTTGGTGTACACGGTCTTGACCGTCGTGTAGGTGTCTGTTCCCGCTTTGCGGAACTGCAGCTTGACCGGCTGATTGGTGTAGCCACGGTAGTCGTGGGTCTCCCAGTTGGCGCGGGTCAGTTTGCCGGTGACGGTGATGGTCTTGCCCTTGGCGACCGGCTCCGGCGAAGCGTTGACGCTGAGCTTCGAGTAGCGCTGGATGTTGGTGTACTTGTAGGCATCCAGGGAGATGCCGCCGTTGCCCTTGTCGAAGGCGTCGACGCCGACCTTCCACTGCCCGGCCCAAGAGTTCTTCTGCAGGTCGCGGGGGTTGAGGGTGAAGGGGACGACGCAGGTCTTCGTCGCGGCGTCGACGGCTGTGCACGTAGGACGGCCGAACGGCACCGTCATGTCCGTGTCTTCTTCCTTGGGGCCGCCGTGCCAGACGAACACGCGGGCCGTTTCGATGCCGTCCGGATCGGTGGCGGTCACCGAAGCCGAGAAGGTGACCGTGTTGGAGATGCCGACCACGATGGGCTTGCCACCGTTGACCGTGACGCTGGTGATCGTAGTGTCGCCGCCCCACGACTCGTCGGCCTGAGCCGTTGGAGCGCTGGCGACGGCGAGTGCCAGGGCGCCGGACAGAGCGGCACCTATGGCGATTGAGCGCATGTAGTCCCCAGGAAAATCAGGCCTGCCGATCGAGCCCCCGCCGCAGGCACCACGATAGATAGCGGGAGCGTACTGCGTTCACGCCAACTTGGCTGATTGTCCACCTGCACGTCCGTCATCACACCAGCGGGACCGACATCGCGGAAAACCGGACTGCCCTCAAGGCACGAGAAACCGTGCTGCTCACGGGTGGCCCGTGCGCGTACCGGCGGTCTGAACCATGGGGGTGGAAGTCGGTGTTGTACGCACACGAGGTGATCCTGAACGAACTCGCACAGGGGCGTAGACCGGTGGCCGAGGGCGTTGAGTGGTTCGAGGGCCTCTCAGAGGATGACCAACGCAAGGTCCTGCACGCACTGGTGCTGTTCTGCGGGCAGGCCCGCGCCTGCGAGGAGGACGTGCCGGAGAGCATCGCGCGTTCCGGCATCCGCCCCACCCATGCGCCGGCGGTGATGCTGACGAAGTGGCGCTTCGGGATGGAAGCACTTCCGGCCTACGAACTCAACAAGTCCTTCCGCCTGCTCGTCGCCCTCTTCAGTATTGCGGACACCCGCAGGCGGTCGCTGTACTGCGCTGGGGGATGTGGCCACGGGTGGCACAACCTGCCGGATCCACCACGGGACGCAACCCCGGTTCGACGTGCGTTCGACAGAAGCCCGTGATTGCTCCGGGACGGCGGAGGGCCGGTCTACGTGCGCCGCGCCCGCGGCACCGCTGATGCGGACATTCCGGGCCGAATCTAGACTGGCCAAGGCATAGAAAGGCCTGAATTAGGGAGATGTGCACCGTGGCTAAACGAGGTAACAAGCGACGCGGCCGTAAGAAGAAGAAGGCCAATCACGGCAAGCGCCCCAACGCCTGAGCCAACCTGAGCAAGACGGCCGAGGGGGTCCACCCCCGCCGGACGGCGGTGATCAGGTCCAGATCAGCATCACCATGGATGTCTACACGCACGTCGTGCAGGACACCCAGCGCGAGGCCATGGCTGCTGCGGAGGCGCCCTGGGCGTCAGTGACCGCCCCCGTTGATGTCAAAGCTGGATGTCAAAGCCCACCTACCAAGATCGGTAGGTGGCCTTCTGACTGGTGCCCCCGGCAGGTTTCGAACCTGCGACACCCGCTTTGAAGGAGCGAGGTTGGGGGGCACCATCGTGACCTGGGAATCCCTGCCTTGGGCGGCGCAGGGTGGTACGCGCCCCGGTGAACCTCGAATTCCCGTGAGTCCCCGTCCGTTCTGGCACGGAAGTGGCACGCCCTGCGGCCCCCTCGATGCGAACTACAGGCGGGGCGGTCGCTGAGGCCATGTGCGCTCGTCACGGAGCCGCTCGCGGTTGGCACTACCCCGGCGCTAGTTGATGGTGATATGGAAGGTTGAGACGCTGCCATCGGCCTTGGTCAAGGTTACCGGCCCGAACGTGATGATCGCTGAGGAGTTGCCTCCCGGACCCTTGTAATAGCCGATCGCCCTGGTGATCCGGACAGCGAGGGCCACGAGGGTCGAAGCGCCCTGTTCGTCGACGTTGACCTTGGGCTGGGCCAGCGCAGGATGGCCGTTGGCTTCCGCCCAGTCGCAAAAGCTGCGGGAGTCGCGGCTCATGTCGGGGAGGATGCTCTGGTTGGCCCAGGCCCACAGCCACGAGCCTGACCCTGGACTGAAGCTGCCGAGGATCTGCGCAGGCGCAGTCGCGGTCTTGTCAGGGAAAGTCCAGGTGATGACGCCGGTTGTCTGGTCCAGGTCCCAGCGATCCGCCGAGCCCAGGCCCCAGGACATGTGGGCACGACCGAGTTGTTCGATCATGTCCTCGCCCTGCAGAACGAGCACACTTAGGTCTGCTCGTTCCCCTGTCCGAGCAGCACTCTCCGCCTTATTGGCGCGCTTGAATATGCCCATGCCGCGGAGTCTGCCAGACGCCCCTGGCGCTGAGGTCGGCGGAGCCTGGGCGGTGTCGTCCGTCTACCGAGGCCGGCGCCACCGATTTTGCACTCTGGCTTCATCCTTATCAGGTCGATCATCCCGGACCGTTGATGCAGGCGCTCGCCGACAGTGAGGCGGTTTAGCGAGCGTAAGGGCCCGCGCCGAATCCACGCCCGTCCGGGGTTGTTGGTGTCAGGCGTTGGTGTCAGACACCAGCGGACTGCTTGACCGTTGAGAGGTCGAGGTGTAGTAGGCCTCTGACCGCACGAGCAGGAGCACAGTGATCAAGCCCGTCTGCCGTCGCTCCACGCACCGTGGAGCAGGAGGCGTGAATCCTGACGTCCAGGTGGATCGCACTACCGGCCGCTAACTCAGTCGGCCGAACCTGTACCACTCTCAAAACGGAATCCCAAAGCGCTCATCAACTCTCGTACCAGGTCTTCCGCGAATGGGTCCGCCTCGGCGGCGAGCACCGCAGCCACCGCATCAGTATCCGGTTCACGGCCAGCCTCTCTCGCCCAGTCGGCTGCGAGGGGGGCGGCCTCCTCGTTCCGTTTCAGCAACTGCTCCGGAGCGCCATAAGAATCGCGCGCCATCTGCGGCGACAGCACGCAGTCCCACCTCGGCCCCTTCGGGCTAGCTGCCTCCACGGCCGCCACATCACTGTCAAACACATGGGCGACGAGCACGGGAGCCTGCGTCTCCTGCACGATCGAGTCGGCGGGTCTACCACCACCGTGGAGTTGCACGATCTGCCAGGCACCGTCTTGAGCCGACCAGGACAGGTCACCGCCTGCCTGCCGCATCGCAGGAAGCTCTGCCAAGGGCCCGTCGCACCGGGCCACCACGAAAGATCCAAAGAATCCCATGAGCCAGATGCTATGAGCCGCTGCTGACAACGCCTCTCTCTCGCCGCCAAGAGACCCGCGAGCCCTGCCACTGACAGATCGCCTCAACCCACACTCTCCCCAGCTCCTATCCCGTCCGCCGTCGACCCACACACCGTGGAGCGGGCGTGGTTCATGGCGTCCAGGTGGAGCGCGCCACTGTACGAACGACCTGGACGCCATGGGCCGCGTCTGCTCGGGCTCTGCCTGGGTCGATGGCGTACGGGATGGGAGCACCCCGCGCAAGCCACTACGGACCCGCAGTCGGCGGCGGCGCCCCCTCCCTCCCGGTGCCGACCGATCCCCCGCCGGAGGCATCGCCTTGACCGCGGGCCGCTCTATGTGGTGATCGACTCGATGAGGTAGAGAAACCCGTAACTCGGGTCTGCTGAGAGGCCCAGATCCGCCGACCGTGCCACATAGGGCGTGCACTTGCTTGGCCGTGTGGCACGCGTGTGGCACGGCCGTGATCACAGCAAAGGGCCAGTTCCGAGAGGATCACCCCTCGGAACTGGCCCTTCATCGTGTGCCCCCGGCAGGATTCGAACCTGCGACACCCGCTTTAGGAGAGCGGTGCTCTATCCCCTGAGCTACGAAGGCGCTGTACTCGGTCCACAGGGTACCGGATCAGGGCGGGGCGGTGGATCAGGACCGGGGGACGTGGGTGAAGCGAGCGGCGGTGTGGAGGTCTGTCTGGATGTGGTCGGCGGTGGCGCGGAGGGCGGGGAGCAGGTCCGTCACGCAGTCCTGGAGGGTGCGGCGGGCCGCGTGCGTGGCCACGTTCACCGCGGCGACCGCCCGGCCGGTCCGGTCGCGTACCGGCACGGCGATGGAGCGCAGCCCTGATTCCAGCTCCTCGTCGGCCAGGGCATAGCCCTGGGCGCGGATCTCGGCGAGGGCGGGGGGCAGGGGGCCTTCGGCGTCGGCGAGCAGGACGCGGCCCAGGGAGGTTCCGGTGGCCGGGAGGCGTGCGCCGACCGCGATGTCCACGGTCAGTACCCGGCTCGCGCCCGCGCCGGCCGTGTACTGGATCTCCGTACCCGTATTCGTGCCGGGTGCCAGGACCGCCAGCGCGGTCGGCTCGTGGAGCCGGTCGGCGAGGGCCCTGAGGTGGGGCGTGGCGAGGCGGGGGAGTGTGGTGCGGGACAGCGGCGGGAAGCCCAGGTCCAGGACGCGCGGGGTGAGGGTGAAGGTACGGGGGTCGGGTCCGGTGGTCACCAGGCCCAGGTGCTCGTAGGTGATCAGCGCCCGCCGGGCCGTGGCCCGGGCCAGGCCGGTCGCCCGGGCCACCTCGGTCAGCGGCAGCGCCGAGCGGCCCTCGCCGAACGCGGTCAGCACGGACAGGCCCCGGGCCAGGGACTCGATGAACTCGCGGCCCAGTTCGTGCTTGGACGCCGTGGTCCAGGTCGCCAGGCCCGAGGGCGGCGGGCCGGGCTCCGGCGGGGGCGCCTGGCGCAGGTCGGCCTCCATGGCCGCCACCGCCATGCGCAGGCGGGGCAGCAGGGTGGTGCGCAGGGCGTCCGCCGTGTGCCGGCTGGTGTGGCTGACCACGCTCGCCACGCACGCCACCCGGCCGGTCGCCGGGTCCCGCACCGGCACGGACACCGCCACCAGGCCCGGCTCGATCAACTGGTCGTCCAGCGCCCAGCCGTTCCGGCGGGCCTGTGCTGCTCTCGCCTCGAAGTCCGCCAAGTCGGGGGAGGGGGAGCTGGGTTGAGGGGGTACCGCAGGGAAGGACACGTTCGACGGGTCGCCGGACAGCCGGGTCTGCCAGCGCGCCCACTCCGCTTCGTCCCACTCTGCCGCGAACAGCGCTCCAGGTGCGGTGCGTTCGGCCGGGAGCAGGTCGCCGATGCGGAAGCTCACCGACATCGCGCGGCGGCGGGTCGCCTGGTGGATGAAGCGGACGCCGTCGAGGTCGGCGACCGCGAGCGACACCGACTCGTCCAGTTCGTCGGCGAGGGCGTCCGCGCGGGCGTCGAGCAGGGCGGGCAGGCGCAGCGCGGCCAGGTAGGCGTTGCCCAGCTCCATCACCCGGGGGGTGAGAACGACGTCCCGGCCGTCGTGGCGGACGTATCCCATGCGGGCCAGGGTGGCGGTGATCCGGTCGACCGTGGACCGGGCGAGCCCGGTGGCCCGTTCCAGCGCGCTCGGGCTGAGCGTCCCGCCCGCCTCGGTCAGTTGCCGCAGCACGGCGATCCCGCGCATCAGTGGCGCGACCGCCTCGGCCGGCGGGCCGGGCACGGCATCCTGGTCCAGGGCGGTTCTCGGGGGCATCGGGTCGGTTCTCCGGTCCGGTACGGCGGTGTGCTGCGGGAACGCCTACGGTAGACCGCCCGGCGCGGCGCCCACCCCGCTACCGTCGAGTGACCCGTACCTTGAACTCCCCGTCGTTCCCCGTCGCGCTCATCTCGACCGTGATCCCGTGGCCCGGGTCCTTGAAGGACTCGCCGGTGGTGAAGGGGGCGTCGGAGAGTTCTGCCTGGACGTTGGGGCTGCGGGTGCAGCCGCCGCTGTGGCGGTGGGCGTCGTAGACCGTTATCGGGCCGCGCCCGGTGTCCACGGTGGCGTCGACCTTGTATATGAGGATGCCCGGCTCGCACACCGCCTCGTCGTTGCCCCCCGGCGCGCGCAGCTCCAGGGCGTAGGCGCTGCGCCCGTCTATCGGTATGAGGACCAGCTTTCCGCCGCCCGGCCGGTACAGCGGCGTCAGGGTGTAGTCGGTGCGGCCGGGGCGGGCCGCGCAGCCGACCTGGGTGCCGTCCAGCCAGCCCAGTTTCCACTTGTGCCAGCCGAGGAGGTCGTTGTTGACCCCCCAGTCCTCGCTCATGATGTCCCAGTGGCCCACCGCCGAGCCGCCCTCCTGGGTGTAGAGGTCGGGCAGCCCGAAGGTGTGGCCGTTCTCGTGCGGGAGTACCCGGTAGCCGGTGCGGCCGTAGGAACCGGAGCCGTCGTCCTGGCGGGAGTAGACGAAGGACGCGTTGCCGACGACGACGCCGTCGGCGACCGGGGCGTCGGAGTTGCCGGCGAAGGTCACGGACAGCACCGTGTCCAGGGCGGAGGGGCCGGCGTTGGGGGTGACCAGCACGTTCAGCAGGTCGTAAGAGCGGAAGTCCACGTCGGGGTCGGCGGCGGCCACCATGTCCTGCACGAGCTGGCGGTAGCCGGGGTCGAAGGGCGCGCCGCGCTCTATGCCGTAGGCCTTGAACGGTTTCGGCATGCGCAGCCAGCCGGATATCGGGGTTTCCGGGCGGTAGTCGAGCCGGCCGTAGGACGCCGTGCGGAACCATTCCTGGGTCTGCGGGAAGAACTCGTGGAAGCGGTCCTGGGCGCTGCCCTGCCCGGGGGCGTCGGAGAAGTCGATCATCAGGGTCAGGGCGCGGACCGTGCCGGTGGAGCGGGAGTAGCCGACCGGGGTGGGGACGCCTTCCGTCATCTGCACGTCCATGCCGCCGCGGATCATGCAGGGGGAGAGGGCGGAGGAGCGGACCAGGCCTGTCGGCCCGGCGGTGGAGGACGCCGACAGCTGCCCGGTTCCGGCCGAGGTGCTGGCCGCGAAGGTCAGGACGGTCACCGAGGCCAGGGCGGCCGCACGGCGCGGGCGTATGCGGCGGCGTGGCGACGGCGGCTGCATGCATGGACCTCCCGCTCCACGGCAGCCGGCGGGTCCGACGACTGCACCCTTGTGATCACCCTGGGTCGGCGGGGCGGGGGGCGCGCGCTGGGGCAGCCGATCGTGGGAATCCCGGTGGGCACAGGTGTGAGCCAGGTCACGGGGAAGTTTTTCGAGAGGGGGAAATAACCGGGGACGCGTTCCCCGTTTAGACCTGTGTCCGCGCGAAACGGGGACCCAGTCCCCGGATCGCCAGAACCACCCAGACAAGGAGTACGCCGTGCAGACCTCCCTCCCCGCACCGCGCAAGGTGTCCCGGCCCCGCGCCGACGCCCTGCGCAACCGGGAGCGGATCGTCACCGCCGCCCGGGAGATGTTCGTCGAGCACGGCCCGGACGTGCCGTTCGACGAGATCGCCCGCCGGGCCGGTGTCGGCAATGCCACGGTGTACCGCAACTTCCCGGACCGCGACGCCCTCGTCCGCGAGGTCGTCTGCTCGGTCCTCGACCGGACCGTACGGGTGGCCGAACAGGCGCTGTCCGAGGGCGGCGACGCGTTCGAGGCGCTGGAGCGCTTCGTGCACGCCGCCGCGGACGAGCGGATCAGCGCCCTGTGCCCGATGGTCACCAGCACGTTCGACCAGCACCACCCCGATCTGGAGGCCGCCCGGGAGCGCGTCGAGCGCATCGTCGAGGACCTCATGGACCGGGCCAAGGGGGCCGGGCTGCTCCGCACCGACGTGGGTGTCGGTGACCTCATGGTCGCCGTCGCCCAGCTCAGCCGGCCGCCGGCCGGCACGGACTGCTGCAGCGTCGACCGCTTCGCACACCGTCATCTTCAGCTGTTCCTGGACGGTCTGCGGGCTCCGGGCCGCTCCGTCCTGCCGGGTACGGCCGTGACCATGGAGGACCTCCGCAAAGCCTGACCGATCAGCCTGACCGATCAGCCCGAACGAGCAGTTCGACCGATCAGTTCGGGGCCGTGCGCCGGTCCTGACCCACAGCACTCGCAGCACTCTTAGCACTCACACCACCCAGAGGGCCTGGCGCCGCCGG
This sequence comes from Streptomyces sp. NPDC047869, assembly GCF_040704065.1. Classification (NCBI taxonomy): domain Bacteria; kingdom Bacillati; phylum Actinomycetota; class Actinomycetes; order Kitasatosporales; family Streptomycetaceae; genus Streptomyces; species Streptomyces sp. NPDC047869. The sequence goes on along the minus strand of NZ_JBEYRK010000006.1, from coordinate 218,157 downwards.
CCGCACCGCGCCGGAAACCCAGCTTCCGGCCGTCGCCGCCGACGCGCCGTCCGATACCTACGTCTTTTTCCGTCACGAAGTCCCGAAGTGGGTACCTCCATGTCCGAAACAGCCCTCAAGGCTCCCGGCGCCACCGCACCGAGCGGTGACGCCAACCGCTGGAAAGCGCTCGTCTTCATCGCGCTCGCCCAGCTGATGGTCGTCCTCGACGCCACCATCGTGAACATCGCGCTGCCCTCCGCCCAGACCGACCTCGGCATATCCGACGGCAACCGGCAGTGGGTCGTCACCGCCTACGCCCTCGCCTTCGGCGGTCTGCTGCTCTTCGGCGGCCGTGTCGCCGACCTGTGGGGCCGCAAGCGCGCCTTCGTGCTGGGCCTGGGCGGCTTCGCCGCCGCCTCCGCGCTCGGCGGCGCCGCCACCACCGGAACGATGATGTTCGGCGCCCGCGCGCTGCAGGGTGTCTTCGGCGCGCTGCTCGCCCCGGCCGCGCTGTCCCTGCTCGCCGTGATGTTCACCGACGCCAAGGAGCGCGCCAAGGCGTTCGGCATCTACGGTGCGATCGCCGGTGGCGGCGGCGCCGTCGGCCTCATCCTCGGCGGCTTCCTCACCGAGTACCTGGACTGGCGCTGGACCTTCTTCGTGAACGTCCCGTTCGCCGTCGTGGCCGCGCTCGGAGCCTGGTTCGTCATCCGTGAGCCGGAGGGCGGCCGCAACCGCTCCCCGCTCGACATCCCCGGCGTGATCCTGTCCAGCCTCGGCCTGTTCGCGCTCGTCTACGGCTTCACCCGCGCCGAGTCCGACGGCTGGGGCGACACCGTGACCGTCGCGATGTTCGTCGCGTCCGCGGTGCTGCTCCTCGCCTTCGTGCTGGTCGAGTCCCGGGTCAAGGCCCCGCTGCTGCCGCTGCGCGTGGTCACCGACCGCAACCGCGGTGGCATCTACCTCTCCCTCGGCCTCGCGATCATCGGCATGTTCGGCCTGTTCCTCTTCCTGACCTACTACCTGCAGGTCGTGAAGGGCTACTCGCCGGTCAAGACCGGTTTCGCGTTCCTGCCGATGGTGGCGGGCATGATCACCGGGTCCACCCAGATCGGCACCCGGCTGATGACCCGCGTCCCGGCCCGGCTGCTGATGGGCCCCGGCTTCCTGGTCGCCGGGTTCGGCATGCTGCTGCTGACGCAGATGGAGATCGGCTCGTCGTACGCGACGCTGCTGCTGCCCGCGATGGTGCTGCTCGGCCTCGGCATGGGTACGGCGTTCATGCCGGCCATGTCCCTGGCCACCTCGGGTGTCGAGCCCCGGGACGCCGGTGTCGCCTCCGCGATGGTCAACACCTCGCAGCAGGTGGGCGGCGCGATCGGCACCGCCCTGCTGAACACCGTCGCCGCGTCCGCGAAGACCTCGTATATCAAGGACCACATCGCCGGTGCGGCCACCAAGCCGCAGCAGCAGCTCGTGGGCCTGCAGGGCATGGTGCACGGCTACAGCACGGCGATCGGCTTCGCCGTCGGCATCCTGGCCCTCGCCGCGCTGATCGCCTTCACCTTCGTCAACGCCGGCCGCCCGGGCTCCACCCCGGTCGCCTCCGGCGAGGGCGTCGAGGACGAGGTGCCGGTGCCGGTGGTGGCCCACTGACCGGCCGTACGGTGCCCCACCGGGCGCCCCGCACGGTGATTTAGCGGAGCCAGGGAAGGTCCGCACCCGCTTCGTTGGGCTGGAGGCCCTCGGCGACGATCTCCATGATCTCGCCGAGGGCCTTCTGCTGCTCCGGGGTCAGCCGCTCGAACAGCGCCTGGCGTACGGCGGCCACGTGGCCCGGCGCGGTGCGGCCCAGCACCTCGGCGCCCTCGTCGGTGAGCACCGCGAACTGACCTCGCTTGTCGGAGGGGCAGTCCTCGCGGCGGACCCAGCCGTTCTTCTCCAGCCGGGCTATCGCGTGGGACAGCCGGGAGCGCGTGATCTTCGACTTCATCGCCAGCTCGGTCATCCGCAGCCGGCGGCGCGGTGCCTCGGCGAGGCCGACGAGGAGGCCGTAGTAGATGTGCGGCATGCCCGCGTCACGCTGGAGCTGCCGGTCGAGGTGGTCCTCGAGCAGGGTGGTGGCGTGCAGATAGGCGCGCCAGACGCGCTGCTCCTCGTCGGTGAGCCAGCGGTGCCGGCCGGCGGAGTCCGTTGCCGTGTTCATGTGTCCCACTGTACGAGGCATCTCCTTGAAACTTGAACAAGTCGGGCGTACGCTGTAGCCGGAAAGCTTGAGACTTAAAGCACCTTCGCCTTGAAGGGTGCGTCTCACAGGGACCGAGTGCCAGGAGTCGCCGTCATGTCCGCCGCACCGCAGGAGACGTCCGCTGCCGGGCGGGAGCGCATGCCCGCCCTCTACCTCAGCCACGGCGCCCCGCCGCTCGCCGACGACCCCGTCTGGCCGGGCCAGCTCGCCGCCTGGTCGGCCGGGCTGCCGCGCCCCAGGGCGATCCTCATGGTCTCCGCCCACTGGGAGGAGGCCCCGCTCGCCCTGGGCGCCGTCGAGACCGTCCCCCTCGTCTACGACTTCTGGGGTTTCCCCGAGCACTACTACCGGGTCCGGTACGCCGCCCCCGGCGCGCCCGAGCTGGCCGAATCCGTCCGCAAACTGCTGCGCGCCCCCGGCATCCCGGTCCAGGACATGCCCGACCGCGGCCTCGACCACGGTGCCTACGTGCCGCTCGTCGAGATGTTCCCGGGCGCCGACATCCCCGTCCTGCAGATCTCCATGCCGACCCTCGACCCGGTCCGGCTGATGGACATCGGCCGCAGGCTCGCCCCGCTGCGCGACGAGGGCGTGCTGATCGTCGGCTCCGGCTTCTTCACCCACAACCTCGCCGCCCTGCGGCACACCGGGGCCGGCGTGCCGACCTGGTCCGCCGAGTTCGACGACTGGGGCCGCCGGGCCCTGGAGGCCCGCGACTGGGACATCCTGCTGGACTTCCTCAAGAAGGCCCCGGCCGGGCGCTACGCCCATCCGCGCACCGAGCACTTCGCCCCGCTCTTCGTGACCATGGGCGCGGCCGAGGCGGGCGGCGAACTCGACGCGCAGAAGTCGGTGATCGACGGGTTCTGGATGGGACTGGCGAAGCGGTCGCTGCAGTTCGGGTGAGAGCGGGGGCGAGGGGTGCCTATTCGAGGGGGGCCCGCCCGAGGTCCTTCTCGTACCAGGCCACGTCCCAGTAGCGGCCGAACTTGCGGCCCACCTCCCGGTAGGTGCCGACGTGCCGGAAGCCGAAACGGGCGTGCAGGCGCCGCGAGGCCTCGTTCGGCTGCGCGATGCCCGCGTAGGCGCGGTGCAGGTCCTCACCGGCCAGCGCCTCGAAGAGGGCGCCGTAGAGCAGGCTGCCGACGCCGCGGCGGCCGGCCCCCGGGGCGACGTACACGGTGGTCTCCACGGAGGTGGAGTACGCGGGCTTCGCGCGGTAAGGGCTGGATGTGGCGTACCCCAGAATCCGCTGTGAGTCCGCCGCCGTGGCAACCATCAGGCGGTACGGGCCGTCTTCCGGGTGGGAGAGCAGCCAAGGGCGGCGTTCTTCCGCGCTGAAGATGGCCGTGTCGAATGTGATCGCCGTCTCACGCACATAGTGGTTGTAGATCTCCGTGAGGGCATCGAGATCCCCCTCGATCCCCGGCCTGACCTGCACCTCTGTGTGTGTCGACGACATTGCGCCTCCCCGTGTGGCCGACAGGGTACTGCATGATCAGAAAAATCGAGGGTCGGGTTGGGAATTCTGTCCGGATTCCAGTCGTTGTTTCCCACGGATGCGGGCACTCGAGGAGAGTCCCAAGGAGTCAGATCCGCGAGACGAATCCGTTCGATGCCGAGCGTTCGAAGGACCACCCGCCAGCCCACCATCGCAAGGGAGCACGCATGGCAACCCGTGCCGTCGCCCGTCGTAAGTCCGCCACTGGCGAGACGGCCGACTCGGCAGGCAGTGTTCGCGCCCACGCCGGCGAGATTGCCGATCGCGACCTGGTCGGCATGTACCTCGACGAGATCGCGCGTACACCGCTGCTCGACGCCGCCAAGGAGGTCGAGCTGTCCCAGACCATCGAGGCGGGTGTGTTCGCGCGGCAGGTCCTCGACGGCGAGGAGGAGTCGAAGTCGGACGCCACCTCCGAGGAGCTGCAGGCCCTGGTCGACGCCGGTGAGCGGGCCAAGGACGTCTTCATCCGCTCCAACCTCCGCCTGGTCGTGGCGGTGGCCCGGCGCTACCCGCGCAGCGGCCTGCCGCTGCTGGACCTGATCCAGGAGGGCAACGCCGGTCTGGTGCGCGCCGTCGAGAAGTTCGACTACCGCAAGGGCTTCAAGTTCTCGACGTACGCCACCTGGTGGATCCGCCAGGCCATCACCCGCTCGATAGCCGACCAGTCCCGCACGATCCGGCTCCCCGTCCACCTGGTGGAGGAGCTGGGCCGTATCCGCCGTGTCCAGCGCGAGTTCAACCGCGAGCACGGGCGCGAGCCGGAGCCCGCGGAGATCGCCGCCGAGCTGGGCTCGACGCCGGAGCGTGTGACCGACGTGCTCGACTGGTCCCGTGACCCGGTCTCCCTGAACATGCCGGTGGACGACGAGGGCGAGACCCAGTTCGGCGACCTGCTGGAGGACACCTCGGCGGTCTCCCCGGAGCAGTCGGTCCTCACGCTCCTGCGCAGCGAGGAACTGGACGACCTGATCGGCCGTCTGGACCAGCGCACGGCCTCCATCATCAAGATGCGGTACGGCATCGAGGACGGCCGCGAGCGCACGCTGACCGAGGTCGGCAAGGAGCACGGCCTGACCCGCGAACGCATCCGGCAGATCGAGAAGCACGCGCTGCTCGAACTGAAGAAGCTCGCCCGTGGCACAGGGTTCGACGCGGCGGCCTGACCGGCCGGCGTGCGACCGCGCACATCCGGTGGCGAAAGACGGCGCAAACATGGCGCGGTACCGTCGCTTCAACTCCGGGGCCCGAGGGAAAAACCATTGCGGGCCCAGGAGTTGGACTTGCACCACGGGGCCGCACTCCCAGCCGTAGCACCCACCCCCACAGGTCGCACGGCGAGCACTGACCACGTACTCGCTGAGTGAGCCACGTTCCGACGCCACCCCCCCCGCGTCGGAACGTTCCAGAGCCGGGCCCCGGCGCCTACCCCCCCAGGCGCCGGGGCCCGGCCTCATGCCGGCACGGCGGGCCACCCCGTACCTGAACCCCGGGGTGGCCCGCTCGAATGGCAGATTCTGCCACACCGGCATAGCCTGCCGAGGTGAGCACCCCCAGCACCACCGGCAACACCGCCCACCAGCCTGTTTCCGCCACCGCCCCGATGTCCCTGACCGAACGCCGCAAGGCCGAGACCCGCATGGAGATCGCCCGCGCGGCGGCCGCGCTCTTCGTGCGCCGGGGCCTGCGCGCCACACGCGCGGAGGACATCGCCCAGGCCGCGGGGATCGCCCCGCGCACCTTCTACCGCTACTTCGCCTCCAAGGAAGAGGCGGTGGCGCCGCTGTACGCGGCGGGCGCGGAACTCTGCATCCAGGCGGTCCGCGAAGCCCCGCCCGGACTCTCCGTACCGGAGGCCCTCCGGCATGCGGTCGAGCACACTCTCAGCCCAGGCGTGGGCGTCTCGGCGGCCTCCTGGGAATGGGTGCGCACCCTGATCCGCCTGGCCGACGCGAGCCCCGCCCTCGGGAAGGTGTGGGCGGAGGTCTGCCGGACGTCCGAGGGCGCGCTCGCGGCAACCCTGGCGGAACGGCTGTCGCCCGTGGACGCCCCGGATCCGTACGGTCCCGCCGATGCGGACGATTCCGCGGATCGCTCGGATCGCTCGGATCGCTCGGATCGCGCGGATTCCGCCGAGGGCGACGTCGCCCGGCCGCCGGCGATCCCGCCGCACCTCCGTCTCACGGCGGCGGTGGCCGGAGCGGCGATCCGCGTGGCCGTCGAGTCCTGGGCCACCACCACCTCCCCGCCCACCGGCCCGGACGGCCCCGCGACCCTGGCCCTGCAGAACCTGACGGCCCTGGAGAACTACGCCTGGCCGGCGCCCCATTCGCCGTCCGATTCCTGACCGGTTCCGCGGCCAACGATCCCGCCCGTAAGCGGGGCACCCCGCAACCGCAGGTATCCCGCAACCGCGGGCAGCGCAACGCCCCCCGCCCCCAGGACCCCCCTACCCTCCCCCCGCCCCCGCCCGGCTCAACCGTCCGCCCAACTCCCGTACGCACGAGACGAGTTCATCCGGTCCCTGAACCGCGAACTCGCACCCCACCATCGCCAGCCGCACAGCCAGCCACTCCACCGGCTCCCCACTCGTCCCCCGCAGCACGCACCCCCCGCCGCCATCCGCCTCCGGCACCCCGATCCACTCCGGCACCCGCGGGGCCACCTCCTCCACCGCCCCGGCGAACCGCACCTCGAACGCGTACGTGTCCTGCCCCCGCCGCCGGATCGACCGCCGCAGATACTCCGCCGCATCCCCCTCCGGCAACTCCCGCGGAGCGAACCGCACTCCGGTCGCGAAGGGCTCCCGCACCCGGTCCACCCGGAACGTCCGCCAGTCCTCGCGCCCCAGGTCGTACGCGACGAGGTACCACCGCCGGCCCGTCGAGACCAGCCGGTGCGGCTCCGTCAGCCGCCGCGACTCACCGCCCTCCTTGTCCCGGTAGGCGAACCGCAGCCGCTCCCGCCCCGCCACCGTCGACGCCATCACGGTCAGCGTCTCCGGTGCGATGCTCGCCCCGTCTCCACTGGTCAGCGGCGTCGTCGCGGCCTGCAGCGTGGACACCCGGTGGCGCAGCCGGGCCGGCAGCACCTGCTCCAGCTTCGCCAGCGCCCGCACCGAAGCCTCGTCCACCCCCTCCACCGCGTGCCCGGCCCCGGCCCGCAGCCCGACCGCGATCGCCACCGCCTCCTCGTCGTCCAGCACCAGCGGCGGCATGGCCTTCCCCGCGACCAGCCGGTACCCGCCGTCGGAGCCCTTGGTGGCCTGGACCGGATAGCCCAGCTCCCGCAGCCGGTCGATGTCGCGCCGCACGGTGCGGCGGGAGACGCCGAGCCGTTCGGACAGTTCGCCGCCCGGCCACTCGCGCGGTGTCTGCAGGAGGGACAGGAGCTGGAGGAGCCGGGCCGGGGTGTCCGTCGTCATGCTGATCAGGATGCCGCAGATCTAGGACACGATCTGACCTATTGCGGTTCTAGCCTGGGCGCATGACCTCCACGGAACACACCCTCAGTGCCCGGCAGGACCCGGCCCCGCCGGCCGACCGCCGCCGCTGGTTCGCGCTCGCGATCGTGATGACGGCGGCCTTCATGGACCTCGTCGACGTCACGATCGTCAACATCGCGATCCCCTCGATCCAGGAGGACGCGGGCGCCTCGCTCGGCCAGATCCAGTGGATAACGGCGGGTTACGCGCTGGCCTTCGCGGCGGGCCTGATCACCGGCGGCCGGCTCGGTGACATCCACGGCCGCCGGCGGCTGTTCCTCCTCGGCATCGGCGGCTTCACCCTGGCCTCCGCCCTGTGCGGCTTCGCCGCCGGCCCGGAGATGCTGGTCGCCTCGCGCATCCTCCAGGGCGGTATGGCGGCCCTGATGGTGCCGCAGGTCCTGTCGATCGTGCACGCCACCTTCCCCGCCCATGAGCGCGGAAAGGTCTTCGGCCTGTTCGGCGCGATCGTCGGCCTCGGCGCGGTCTCCGGCCCGCTGCTCGGCGCCCTGCTGACCGAGTGGAACCTGTTCGGACTCCAGTGGCGGCCGATCTTCCTGATCAACCTGCCGGTCGGCGTCGTCGCCCTGTTCCTGGGCCGCCGCTTCATCACCGAGTCCCGGGCGCCGAAGGCGTTGAAGCTGGACCTCGTCGGTGTCTCCCTGGTGACGCTCGGCCTGCTGATGCTGCTCTACCCGCTGACCCGTGGCCGTGAGCTGGGCTGGCCGCTGTGGGGCTACGTGTGCATGGCTGGCGCGCTCGGTGTCTTCGCGGCGCTGGTGGCCCACGAGCGGCGCAAGGCGGCCCGCGACGGCTCGCCGCTGATCGAGCTGTCCTTGTTCCGGGTGAAGAGCTTCGCCGCCGGCATCGCCGTACAGACGGTCTTCGGTGTCGCGCTCGGCATCTTCTTCCTGGTCTGGACGCTGTACATGCAGAGGGGCCTGGGCTGGAGCCCGCTGCGGGCGGGCCTGACCGGGGTGCCGTTCTCGCTCGCGGTGTCCACGGCGGCGGGGATGTCGGTGCAGAAGCTGGTCCCGCGGTTCGGCCGGAAGGTGCTGCGGGCGGGTGCGCTGGTCATGGCGGCGGGCGTGCTCCTCTACATCTGGGAGTCGCACCGCTTCGGCCTCTCCATCGCCTCCTGGCAGATGGCGCTGCCGCTGGTCGTGATGGGCGCGGGCATGGGCCTGATCGTCGCCCCGCTGACCGACGCGGTGCTCTCGGAGGTGCCGCGCGAGCACGCCGGGTCGGCCTCCGGTCTGATCAACACCGTGCAGCAGATGGGCAACGCGCTCGGCCTCGGCCTGGTCTCGGTCGTCTTCTTCGGGGTGATCGGCGACCGGCTCACCCCCGCCCAGGTGGGCCCCGCCTTCGTGAACGGCTTCGAGCACGCCCTGTGGTGGGTCGCCGGGATCCTGGGTGCGATCTTCCTGCTGATGTCCGCCCTGCCGAAGCGTCCGGCGCAGCATGTGGAGGGGGCCACCGCCGACGCCCCGGCGGCGGAGAAGGAGCCCGAGCTGGTGGCCTGAGCGGGGGCGACGAGGGACGGGCCCGGCACCGAGCAGGTGCCGGGCCCGTTGCCGTGCCCGGCCCCTCGGCCGGCCTTCCCCGTCTCCGCACGGACAGATCCGGAAGTCCGTTCGTGCCCATTTGACGCCCGAACTTGTTTACTTTCCGGAATCCTGGGCGTAGCCTCGCAGTGAAACCACACATTCGGGCACGAAGTGGAGGCAAACGGGCATGTACGCACCGGAGCGACAGCAGGAGATCCTCCGCCTCGCCCGCGACGGCGGCCGGGTGGACGTGCTGTCGCTGGCCGAGGAGTTCCAGGTGACGGCGGAGACGATCCGCCGCGACCTGAAGGCCCTCGACCGGGCCGGCCTGGTCCGCCGGGTGCACGGCGGAGCCATCCCCGTCGGCCGCCTCGACTTCGAGCCGGACCTGACCGAGCGCGAGTCGACCGCCGCCGACGAGAAGGACCGCATCGCCAAGGCGGCCCTCGCCGAGCTGCCCGCCGGGGGCACGCTGATCCTCGACGCCGGCACGACGGTGGCACGGCTGGCCGCGGCGATCCCGCTGGAGTCCGCCCTCACCGTCGTCACGCACAGCCTCCCCATCGCCGCCCGCCTCGCCGACCACCCCGGCATCCAGCTCCACCTGATCGGCGGGCGGGTACGACACCGTACGCGGGCCGCCGTGGACGCCTGGGCGCTGCGCGCGTACGGCGAGATCCGCGCGGACGTCCTGTTCGTCGCCGCCAACGGCTTCTCCGCCGAGCACGGCCTGACCACCCCCGACCTCGCCGAGGCCGCCGTCAAGCGCGCGGCCGTCGCCGCCGCGCGCCGCGTGGTCCTCCTCGCCGACTCCGCCAAGCACGGCCAGGAGCACTTCGCCCGCTTCGGCGGCCTGAGCGACGTGGACCTGCTGATCACCGACAGCGGGCTGAGCCAAGAAGACGCCGCCGTCATCGAGCGCGGCGGCACGGAAGTGGTGCGCGCATGATCCTCACCGTCACCCCCAACCCGTCCCTCGACCGCACCTACGAGGTCCCCTCCCTGGAGCGCGGCGAGGTCATCCGAGCCACCGGTGAGCGCATGGACCCCGGCGGCAAGGGTGTGAACGTCTCGCGCGCCGTGGCGGCCGCCGGACGGCGCACGGTCGCCGTCCTGCCCCTGGGCGGTGCGCCGGGCGCACTGGTCGCCGAGCTGCTCGACGCCCAGGGCATCGAGGTCGCGCCGGTCCCGGTCGCCGGGGCCACCCGTTCCAACATCGCGCTGGCGGAGGCGGACGGGGTGCTGACGAAGATCAACGCACCGGGCCCGGACCTGTCGCCCGCCGAGCAGGAACTGCTCCTGGACACCGTCCGCGAGCAGTCGCGCGACGCCGACTGGATCGCGTGCTGCGGCAGCCTGCCCCGGGGCCTCGCGCCCTCCTGGTACGCGGATGTCGTCAGCCGGGCGCACGCCGGGGGCGCCCGCATCGCACTGGACACCTCGGGGCGTGCGCTGCAGGAGGCGCTGCGCGCCCGGCCCGACGTGGTGAAGCCCAACGCCGAGGAGCTCGCGGAAGCCGTCGCACGCCCCCTGGCGACCGTCGGCGACGCCCTGAAGGCCGCCGAGGAACTGCGCGGAATGGGCGCGGGTGCCGTGCTCGCGAGCCTGGGCGCCGACGGGCAGCTACTGGTGGACGGCACGGGCGCCTGGTTCGGCAGCGCGCCGGTGGGCACCGTCCGCAGCAACGTGGGAGCCGGTGACTCCTCTCTCGCCGGTTTCCTGATCGCCGGCGGCAGCGGCCCCCGGGCCCTCGCCTCCGCCGTCGCCCACGGCGCCGCCGCCGTGCAGCTCCCGGGCAGCGTGATGCCCGGACCCGCCGATCTGGACCCCGCGGCGGTCACCGTCACGGCCGACATCCCCGTCGACCGCGAACTCAGGGAGCCGGTGTCATGACGTCCGGTATCCGCCCCGGCGGGCGGCACCTGGGCGGCAGCCCACGGCCCACCCGCCCGGACACCCCCGCCCCGCCCGAGCCCGAACGGCGCGGCGCCCCGGCGCCCGTCGCGACCGGCCCTGGGAGGCAGGAACCACCCGGCCCCGGTTCCCCCCACTCCGGAGCCCGCCCCGACCGCACCCCCGTCCCCACCCCCGCCCACTACGTCCCCCGGGCGATACGCGTGCATTGGAGCCCGCGATGAGCGACATGATCACCGCGGACCTGGTCGATCTCGACCTGTCCGCCGACACCAAGGAAGCGGCGGCGCGCGCACTCGCCGAGCGCATGGTGGCCCTCGGCCGGGTGACCGACCTCGACGGCTTCCTCGCCGACGTGGCCGCCCGTGAGGCGCAGATGCCCACCGGCCTCGACGGTGGCATCGGCATCCCGCACTGCCGCAGCACCCACGTCACCGAGCCGACCCTCGCCTTCGGCCGCAGCGCCGACGGCATCGACTTCGGCGCGGCGGACGGCCCCGCCGACCTGATCTTCCTGATCGCCGCCCCGGCCGGCGCCGACGACGCCCATCTGACGATCCTGTCGTCGCTGGCCCGGCAGCTGATGAACGCCGAGTTCACCGACGCGCTGCGATCCGCGGGCGCCGCGGGCACGGCGGCGGCGCTCATCCGCGGGGAGGAGCCGCCGGCCGACGGCGCCCCCGAGAACACCGCCGCGGCGTCGGGGGCGGCCTCCGCCGACGCCGCGGCGGGCAGTACGACGGAGCCGTCGGACACGGGCGCACCGGCCCCGGCGGCCTCCGTCGAACCCGGCTCCGGCCCTGCCGCCGACGCCGGTTCCGTCCCGGACGAGCGGCCCTTCCGCATCGTCGTCGTCACCTCCTGCCCGACCGGCATCGCCCACACCTACATGGCGGCCGAGTCGCTGGAGAACGCGGGCCGCGAGGCCGGCGCCGAGGTGTCCGTCGAGACGCAGGGCTCGGCCGGCTTCACCCGGCTGGACCCGGAGGTGATCGCGGCGGCGGACGGCGTGATCTTCGCGCACGACGTCCCCGTACGGGACAAGGGCCGCTTCGCGGGCAAGCCGACCGTCGACGTCGGTGTGAAGGCGGGCATCAACCGGCCCGGCGAACTCATCACCGAGGTACGGGAGAAGGCCGCCCGCGGCGAGGTCACCGCGGCCGCCTCCGCGAGCACACCGGTCGAGCGGACCGGCGACTCGCGCGAGGGCTACGGCACCAAGCTCCGCAAGTGGCTGATGAGCGGCGTCAGCTACATGGTCCCGTTCGTCGCCGCGGGCGGTCTGCTGATCGCCCTCGGCTTCGCGATCGGCGGCTACAAGATCAACAAGGCGCCCTCGGTGATGGACCACTTCGTGTGGACCCAGGCCGACAGCTGGGGCGCCCTGCTGTTCCAGATCGGCGGCGTGGCCTTCGCCTTCCTCGTCCCGGTCCTGGCCGGCTACATCGCCTACGGCATGGCGGACCGCCCAGGTCTCGTCCCCGGCTTCGTGGGCGGCTCCATCGCGCTGACGATCAACGCCGGCTTCCTCGGCGGACTCGCGGCCGGCCTGATCGCCGGTGGTGTGGTGATGGCGATCCAGCGGATCGGCATTCCGGCGGCGCTGCGCGGCATCATGCCGGTGGTGGTGATCCCGCTGATCTCCTCGGCGATCGTCGGGTTCCTGATGTTCGTCGTGATCGGCAAGCCCATCGCCTCCGCGCAGAAGGGCATGACCGACTGGCTGAACGGCCTCACCGGCACCAACGCCGTCCTGCTGGGCGGTCTGCTCGGCCTGATGATGTGCTTCGACCTGGGCGGTCCGGTGAACAAGGTGGCCTACACCTTCGCCACCGCCGGCATCGCGGTCGCCGACCCGAGCGACTCCGCCATGAAGATCATGGCCGCGGTGATGGCCGCCGGTATGGTCCCGCCGCTGGCGATGGCCCTGGCCACGACCGTGCGCGGCAGGCTCTTCACTCAGACCGAGCGCGAGAACGGCAAGGCGGCCTGGGTGCTGGGCGCCTCCTTCATCTCCGAGGGCGCGATCCCGTTCGCCGCGGCGGACCCGCTGCGGGTCATCCCGTCCGCCATGGTGGGCGGCGCCCTCACCGGCGCCCTGTCGATGACCTTCGGCGCCACCCTGCGCGCCCCGCACGGCGGCATCTTCGTGGTCCCGCTGATCGGCAACCCGTTCCTCTACCTGATCGCCATCGCGGCCGGCGTCCTGGTCACCGCGGCCCTGGTCGTCGTCCTCAAGGGCATGCGCCGCCCGGCACCCGTGGCCACGTCCGACGATCCCGCCACCGGTCCCGCCACGGCGGGGCGTGGGACGAAGCAGGCGGTCGCCGCCTGACGGGGAGCCGCACCTCTTGTCCCTTTGATGCGCTGTGAGTTGTTCACGGCACCTGCGAGATACGTCACGGTCCGGGGCCAAAGTCCCGGACCGTGGTGTCTACTGGGGGGCATGCCTGAGCACGTCTCGACACTCCAGCTGACCGGCGCGGCCGTCCTCACCGCCGCGGGCGTCGTCTGGGCCGTCATCGTGATGCGCCTGCTGCGCCGCTTCCGTGTCGAGGCCGCCGCCGAACGGCGTCGGGCGGCCGCTCTCCCCGTGCTCCCGGTCCTCCCCGCTCTCTCCGCCCTTCCGGAACAGCCGCAGGCCGGACCCTCGCGGGAGACCGTCGAACTGACCCCGGAGGAACAGGACGCCTTCGCCGGCCTGGTACGGCAACTCGGCGGCCGCTGACGGTCGCAGGCGAGGCGAGGCGAGGCGCGGACCGCCGGTCCTGTCGGGCCGGCAGAACTCGGGCCCTGTCGGTGGCGGCGGCCTCAGACCTGTCGTGCCGCCCGCCGCTCCATGGCGTCCCGGGCCGCGTCCTGGGACGTATAGACCTCGCACATGTGCCGCCCGTCGGGGGTCGCCGTGTGCTCCACCTCCCACAGGGAGACCTCGCCGCCGTCCGGCAGCAGGAACGCGTGCTCGTACAGCGCGAAGCTCAGCCCCGCCCGTCCGGCCCGCCCGGGCCGTCCGAACGCCTGGGTGATCTGGTGCGCGGACGCCGTCGCCAGCAGGGCCGCCACCTCCACTCCCGGCCGGTCGGCGTTCTCCGCGCGGCGCAGCAGCCGGCGCGCGTGATCCGCCGTGTCGTCCGGGGCGTACACGTGCCGGGGCTCGGGTATCGCGGAGAGCTGTGTCACCACGGGGAGTTCGAAGTCCGGCGCGTCCGGCGGCAGCGCGAGCCGGCCGGTGGCGGTGTGCAGCTCCTCCTCGTCGACGTACACCTCGTGCTGCGCCTCACCGCCCGGCGTCGTGTTGTGCACCAGCTCCCACAGGGTCACCGCCGAGCCGTCGCCGAGCAGCCAGGTGTGCCGGTAGGTCTCCCGGTGCAGGCCCGCGCTGTGGTGGGCGGAGTGCAGGGAGCTGTCGTGCGCCAGGGCGCACTCGAGCAGCCGGAGCACCTCGTCGGGCAGCTCGAAGGAGTTCAGGGCACGGCCGAGGAGCCGCGCGAGGTGCTCCTCCGGAGACTCGGGCGACTCGGCTGGTTCGTACGCTGCCGTCTCGTACGGAACGCTCAAGGTTTCTCCCGGCGTTGCTGCATGTCACCTAGTGGGTGCATACCGTAGCCCCTCGGTCGGACATCATGTCCCCGATCCGAGAAAACGTATATGGGGAAAACGCGAGGGCCGCGCGAAAAGTTCCCGCGCGGCCCCACGTATCGTCAAAACCCGCCGGTCATCCGGCACTTCCCGCGGTCCAGTCGCTCCACGACAGGTTCCAGCCGTTGAGGCCGTTGTCCGGCGCCACCGTCTTGTCGGGGGAGTTCTTCACGATCACGACGTCCCCGACGAGCGAGTTGTCGTAGAACCACTTGGCCGTGGTGTCGCCCTGCGCGCCCTGCACGTCCGCGAGGCCCACGCAGCCGTGGCTGGTGCCCTCCCGGCCGAACGGCGGGTTGCCCTTGTTGTACCAGTAGTTGCCGTGGATGAACGTGCCCGACGAGGTCAGCCGCATCGCGTGCGGGACGTCCGAGATGTCGTACTCCCCGCCGAAGCCGACCGTGGAGCCGTTCATCCGGGTCTGCACGAACTTCTCGGAGATCACCATCTGGCCGTTGTACGTGGTGTGCTGCGGGCTGCCCGCCGAGATCGGCAGCGTCTTGATGGTCCGGCCGTCCCGCACCACCGTCATGGTCTGGGTGCCGACGTCCACCGTGGACACCTGCGAGCGCCCGACGGTGAAGGTCACCGTCTTCTTCTGCACGCCGTAGACGCCGTCGGCGCCCCGCACCCCGTCCAGGTCGATCTTCATCGTGACCTTGGAGCCGGCCTTCCAGTACTCCTGCGGCCGGAAGTCCAGCCTGCGGTCCCCGAACCAGTGCCCGACGACCTGCTGGCCGCTGCTGGAGGCGACCGTGATGTGCGACTGCACGGCCTTCCGATCGCTGATCGACTTGTCGAAGGTGAAGGACACCGGCATGCCCGCACCGACCGTGGTGCCGTTGTCCGGCGTGTAGGTGCCGATGAAGCTGTTCGCCGAGGAGACGGTGGTGAAGATGGAGTTGGCCGCCGCGGTGCGCCCGTTCCCGTCCTTCGCGGTGGCCGCTATCCGGTACTTCGTGCCGCGCTCGAGCTGCTGCTTCGGCTTCCAGATGTGGCCGTCCGCCGAGATCGCCCCCGGCACCGCCTCGCCGGACCCCGACACGGTCATCTTCACGTCGGTCAGCCGGCCGTCGCTGACCTTGACGCCGGTGGAGTTGATGGACGCGCCGGTCGAGCCGTCCTTGGCCGAGATGACGATGTCGGCCGTGGACGTGGTGGCCGAGCCCTTGCCGCTCTTGCCGTCCTCGCCGGTGGCGCTGGCGTCGCCGCCGCAGGCCGTCAGGGTGAGGGCGCCGACCACCAGGGCGGCACAGGCCCCCAGTACGCGCCGCGTTGCGATGTCCGGCGTTGTCACGGGCTGCTCCCAGTTCATGTGATGTGCTTGATCCGCTCCAGTGCGTGGGAAAAGAGGTCCCCGGCGCCGGGGAGGTTCCCCGCCGGTGGCCGTTGACGTCGTCTGGTGACAGAACCGCGACAATCCGCATCCGGGAGCCACGCTCCCGGGGCCCCGCGGCCGGTACGGCCGCGCCCGTTACGCGCCCGGAGCCCGTCGCTCGCCGTACAACTCCCCGTACGACGGCCACACTCCACCCGGCCCCGAGAACGGCTCGGCGGCGCGCACGGCCCGGACGATCGCGCGCGTCACCAGATCCGCACCGGCCGCGAGGACGTCGTTCAGCTCCAGCGGATGCCCGCCGCCGAGCGGGCGGGCGCCGGTCGCCAGCGCGAACACCGTGTCGCCGTCGTGCAGAAGGTGCACCGGCCGCACGGCGCGCGCGATGCCGTCGTGCGCCGTACCCGCCAGCTTCTGCGCCTGCGCCTTGCCGAGGTCCGCGTCGGTCGCGACCACCGCGAGTGTCGTGTTGAGCGGCGGGGGAGCATTCCGCGCCGCCACCTCCTCCAGACGCCGGCGCGCGGCCTCGTGCACCCGTGCCTCCGGGTACTCCACCCGCCCCTCGAACAACTCCCCGTAGAGCGCCCCCGTTCCGGGGTCCGCGACGGACCCCACGGAGTTCACGACCACCAGCGCGGCCACCGTCACCCCGGAGTCCAGGACCGTGCTCGCGGTGCCCACCCCGCCCCTCAGGCCGCCCGCCACGGCACCCGTACCGGCCCCGACGGACCCCTCCGGCACCCAGGCGCCCGGGGCGCTCGCCGCCGCGGCCTCCACCGCCGCCCGCCCCGTCACCGCGTCCGGGCGGGCGCGGAAGTTCCCGCCCCGGCCCAGGTCGAAGACGCACGCGGCGGGGACCACCGGCACCACGTGCGCCGGATCCGCCCCCACCGGAACCCCGCGCCCCCGCTCCTCCAGCCAGGCCATCACCCCGGACGCCGCGTCGAGCCCGTACGCGCTGCCGCCGGTCAGCACCACGGCGTCCACCCGCTGCACCACGTTGCGCGGATCGAGGGCGTCGGTCTCCTTGGTGCCGGGGCCGCCGCCGCGCACGTCCACGGCGGCGACGGCACCCCCCTCGGGCGCGAGCACGACCGTGGTGCCGGTGAGCCAGCCGTCCCCGGTGCGGGAGGCGTGCCCCACCCGCAGCCCGGCGACATCCGTCAGAGCGTCGACTGTCATGCGGGCCAGTGTGGCCCAACCGGCCCGGACGGGAGGGCGGCGGCGGGGCCCGGGTGAGGGGAGGTCAGGCGGCCGGGACGCCGGCGCCCGAGCGTCGCGCGCGGGAGGTCCGGCGCGCCGTCAGGGTCGCCCCGGTCGCCACCGAGGCCGCCGACACCAGCCCCGTCGCGAGCACCGCCCACTCGCCCAGGAAGGTGCAGCAGATCACCAGCAGCGCCGTGACCGGAAGCACCAGTTGCTGGCGGATGCCGGACTTGAAGTGCCGCGAGTGCAGCGCCCAGACGGTCAGCAGGTACAGCGCGGTCGGCAGGGTCACGGCCGCCGAGGCGGACAGCGTGGAGATGCGCGTCTTGCCGACCGTCTGCTCCACCGACACCTCCAGACCGGCGCCGATCGCGGCGGCCGAGGCGAAGATCAGGTAGTGGCCGTAGCCCCACAGGAACGCCTGGGTGTTGGACCGCAGATGGCCGTGGATGGGCACCACGAAGTAGATCCACCAGGCGGAGAAGACGATCAGCAGGCCGCCGGCCGCGATGGGCAGCAGCTCGCCCAGCGCGTCGTGCTCGTCCACCGCCGACTTCACGGCGACCGTGGCCGCCGCGACCGTCTCGCCGAGCACGATGATGGTGAACAGGCCGTACCGCTCGGCGATGTGATGCGCGTGCCAGGACGTACCGTGGTCCTTCTCCGCGTAGACGGGCACGCACAGCTCCGCGACGGCCATCACCAGGAACACCCAGGGCCGGGCCGGTTCGGGCAGCAGCACGAGACCGAGCCAGCCGACCAGGCACAGGGACACACCGCCGGCGTATCTGAGCGCCGTGGTCCGCTCCGCTCCGTCGGCCGATCCGGCCGCTCTGAGCCACTGCGTGGCCATCGCCAGCCGCATGATCGCGTAGCCGAGCCAGACCACCAGGTAGTCGTGGCGCTCGAACGCCGGGGCGACGCCCGCGGCCAGGACCAGCACACCGGCGATCTGCACCAGGGTGACGACCCGGTAGAGCGCGTCGTCGTTGTCGTACGCCGAGGCGAACCACGAGAAGTTCATCCAGGCCCACCAGATGGCGAAGAAGACCATCGCGTAGTTCAGGATCCCGTCGGCCACGTGCCCCGCGGCCCCCGTGTGCACGAGCTGGGCGCCCGCCTGGGCGATGGCCACGACGAAACACAGATCGAAGAAGAGCTCCAGCGGCGAGGAGACCCGGTGGGCCTCGCCGCGCCCGCGCGCGGTGAGCCGCCGCAGGAGCCCCGGGGACTGCTGTGCGCCCGGCGAGGCGGGCGGCGGAGCGGAACTCGGCGTCATGTCTTCCAGGACAGCAGAAAACAGGGACGAAATCTTGTGAACGGATTCACGAGCCCAGAAGGGCGGTGGGCCGGGGCCGTACCCTTGAGGCATGAGCACCGCCCCCGAACCCGAGCAGCGCGATCCCCGGCCCGAGCAGCGCGACCCCAAGGCCGCGCTGATCTTCGACGATCCGCTGAACCGGCAGAGTTCGGACGACACCGACCGCGGGTGGGGCGAGCGCCCGGACGGCGACAGCGCCGCCGACCTGAGGCGCTTCCTCGACGAGAAGCCGCCCCACCACATCTGATCCGCGGAGCGGAGCGGCGCCACCGCCCGGGGTGCCGGACGGAGCCCCACAGGCGGGTGAGCGGCCCGGTTCGGTGCCGCTAACGCTTGTCGTGGCCCGCCGTGCGCTGCGCGACCAGCGTGTCGCGGATCTCCTTGAGGACCGCCAGCTCGGTCACCTCGATGACCTCGTGCGTGCCCTCGCGCGCCTTCTTCCGGGCCTCCTGCCGCGCCAGGTACTTCGCCATCGGCAGCACCATCAGGAAGTAGACCACCGCGGCCGTGATCACGAAGCTGAGCGTGGCCCCGGCGACCGAGCCCCACATGATCGGCACACCGGTCTTCACCGAACCGTCCGCGTTGACCTGGCACGGGTCCTTGAGGCAGTAGGTGTAGTGATCCAGGTTCTTCGTGCCGATCGCTCCGACCAGCGGGTTGATGAGCCCCTTCACCACCGAGTTGACGATGTTCGTGAAGGCGGCGCCGATCACCACCGCGACCGCCAGGTCGACGACGTTCCCGCGCATCAGGAAGGCCTTGAAGCCCTGCCAGAGGGTGGGTTCCTTCTTCTCGATCACCTCGGGGGCACTCCTCACGTGCACGGGACGCGGAACAAAACGCTCCGCAACCTACGGCACGGTGGGGCCCCCATGTCCAATTCCGCAGCTTGTCCCTACGTCGGAAGAACCGACTGAAGGCGTAATGGCCCGCGCGGTTCAGCACAGCGTCACCGCCAGCCGTGCCGTGGCGCCGGCGCCGACGAGCCCCGCCGCGGCGGCCCGCGGCACGGACAGCACGACCAGGGCCCCGCTGTCCGCCGCGCCCGCCAGGGGCTCGGGCACGCTCGTCACCCGCGCACCGCGCACGAGCACCCGGGCGGCGCCGCCGGCCGACGCGTCCTCGGCGGCGATGACGTCGACCCGGTCGCCGGGCCGCAGCAGCCGCACCGTGGCGGCGTCGGCGATCCGCACCGGCGCCGTCACCAGGTCCGCCGCCCGAGGGGCCCGCACGGGAAGGGTGACCGGATGCCCGCGGGCGCGGTCGCCCCGGTGCGGCTCGCCCGTGGTCCGGGGCCCCGCCGCCACCAGCGCGGCCGCGGTCACGACGAGACCGGCCGCGAGGGCGCGTCCACGACGCCTCAGCAGCCGCTCCAGCCCGTACCGCCCGCCGCGCACCCGTACCGGGGCGAAGGGCGGCACCTCACAGGTCGCCGGGGCGTCGGTGCCCAGCGGGCGGGGCAGCCGGACGGCCGGCGGGGCGGGAGAGCGCGGATGCGGGGAAGAGGGCGTGGAAGGAGCGGGGTACGACGAGGCCAGAGCCATGGGAATCACCGCCGGCGACGAGGGGGATCGGCTTGCGGTGCCACGATGGCGCCTCGGGCCGGACCCCGCCGGCGCCGGTGGACGGCCGGCGGATTGTGGACAACTCGCCCACCCGAAGGGATGAGTGCCCGTGCGCGCCCCGGCCCGCCGGGCCCCGCCCCTCAGCTCACGGCAGGTCGAACCCCGGGTCCATCCCGCCCAGCGCGTTCACGCACAGGCAGTCCCGCGCCCCGGTCTCCGGCAGCGCCGCCACCGCGTCGAACAGCACGTCCCGCAGTCGGTCCACGTTGGCCGCGAACACCTCGAGCACCTCCTCGTGCGAGACGCCCTCACCGCTCTCGGCGCCCGCGTCCAGGTCGGTGACCAGCGTCAGCGACGTGTAGCAGAGCTCCAGTTCACGGGCGAGGGCCGCCTCGGGGTGGCCGGTCATGCCCACCACCGACCAGCCCTGCGCCTGGTGCCACAGCGACTCGGCGCGGGTCGAGAAGCGCGGCCCCTCGACCACGACCAGCGTGCCGCCGTCGACCGGCTCCCACTCCCGGCCGCGCGCCGCCTTGAGCGCGGCGGCCCGCCCCGTGGGGCAGTACGGGTCGGCCATGGACACGTGCACCACGTTGGGCACCGTGCCGTCGGGCAGCGGCAGCCCGTCGAAGAAGGTCTGCGTCCTGGACTTCGTACGGTCGACGAACTGGTCCGGCACGAGCAGGGTGCCCGGTCCGTACTCGGGGCGCAGCCCGCCCACCGCGCAGGGGCCGAGCGCCTGGCGGACGCCGACCGAGCGCAGCGCCCAGAGGTTGGCGCGGTAGTTGATGCGGTGCGGCGGCAGATGGTGGCCGCGGCCGTGCCGGGGCAGGAAGGCGACCCGCCGGCCGGCCAGCTCACCGAGGAAGAGGGAGTCGCTGGGCTGCCCGTAGGGGGTGTCCACCCGGACCTCGGTCACGTCCTCGAGGAACGAGTAGAAGCCCGAGCCGCCGATTACGCCGATCTCTGCGTTCGCCATGACGTGCAGATTAGCTGCCCGGAACGCGGCGGTGGAGCCGGTGCCGGGTACGCCGAAGGCCCCGTCGTCGCAGGACGGCAGGGCCCGGGGAGCGGCGGCTCAGGCCGCGGAGGTGCTGGTGGAGCCGGACGACGACGTCGTCGAGGACGACGTGGACGCGGTCGAGGACGACTTCGCGTCGGACGTGGAGCCGGCCGACGACGAGGACGACTTCGACGCCGGGCTGCTGCTCGACGAGGAGCCGCGGGAATCGTTGCGGTAGAAGCCGGAGCCCTTGAAGACGATGCCGACGGCGGAGAACACCTTCTTCAGGCGGCCACTGCAGGCGGGGCACTCGGTCAGGGCGTCGTCGGTGAACTTCTGCACCGCCTCGAGGCCCTCGCCGCACTCGGTGCACTGGTACTGGTACGTCGGCACTGTCTTCCTCCTGGCACTCTCACTCGATGAGTGCTAACGACGATCCATAGTGACGTATTCCCGGGGTTCAGTCCACCGTGACGGGGACGCGGTGACCGACGCCACGTGCGACCGTGCGGCTCTGCGGCCGGACGGTGAGCCGTGAACGCAGGGCCGCCAGGGTGACCAGCGCGAGCACCGTACCGGCCATCGGCACCAGGAATCCGGCACCGTCCCACAGCCGGTCCTCCAGTTGCCCGGCGACCGTGACCGCCGCCGCCTGGCCGAGCGCGACGGCGCCGGTCAGCCAGGTGAACGCCTCGGTCCGGGCCTCGGCCGGGACCAGGCCCTCGACCAGCGTGTAGCCGGTGATCAGGGCCGGTGCGATGCACATGCCGACCAGCAGTCCGAGCCCGGCCAGCAGCGGTACCGAGTGCGCCGTCCACAGCGCCGAAGCGGTCAGCGCGAGCCCGGTGTAGCCGACGATCAGACGGCGCTGCGGCGCGGCCTTCCAGGCGATCGCGCCGCAGACGATGCCGGAGAGCATGTTGCCCGCGGCGAAGACGCCGTACAGGACGCCGTTCAGGCCGGGCTCGCCGATCGACTCGGTGAACGCGGCCAGCGACACCTGCATACCGCCGAAGACCGCCCCGATGCTCAGGAACGTCACGATCAGCACGCGCACTCCGGGGACGCGCAGGGCGGAGTCGTGCCGCACGCGCGCGTGCCCGGTCTCCGCGCTCACCGGCGGCTGCGTGCTCCTGCTCGCGGCGAACAGCAGGCCGCCGACGAGGGTCAGCGCGGCCTCGGTGACCAGACCCGCGGACGGGGTGACGGCGGTGCACAGCGCGGTCGCGAGCAGCGGCCCGAACACGAAGGTCAGCTCGTCCGTGACGGACTCGAACGCCGCCGCGGTCGTCATCAGGGGCGAGCCCTGGAGCTTTACGCCCCAGCGCGCCCGCACCATGGGGCCGACCTGCGGCACCGAGGCGCCGGTCGGCACGGCCGCCACGAACAGCGCCCACAGGGGCGCGTGCGCCAGCGCGAGCGCCGTCAGGGTCAGACCCGACAGTGCGTGAACCAGGACACCGGGTACGAGGACGGCGCGCTGCCCGTAGCGGTCGGCGAGGCGGCCGCTGTAGGGGGCGAACAGCGCCATGGAGACGCCGGTGGCGGCCGCGGCGGCGCCGGCGGCACCGTACGAGCCGGTGGTGTGCTGCACCAGCAGCACGATGGAGATGGTGAGCATCGCGAACGGCTGGCGCGCCGCGAAGCCGGGGAGCAGGAACGTCCAGGCGCCGCGGGTGCGCAGCAGCTGGCCGTATCCGGGGCGGGGCGGCGCCGGCGAGGTCTTCTCCGGGTCGGAGGTGGTGACCGTGGATCCCACGGCCCGTGCCTTTCTGCCGCCTGGTAGCGCGGGCCCCGTACGGGTCCGGGCGCCGAGAGCTGTCCTCTTGCGCGGAACTGCGGTAGATACCGGTGCCCACGGTGAGTGGGGACGACCCGGCCGCCATACGGTCGCGCCAGCTCTGCGTCAGGCAGAGTTGGTTCGATCAGGGTGCGCCTTCATCGTACAGGGATCACCGCATCGCGGACCTGTGAAAACGAGCACCACCAGGGGGTGCCACCTGGGATTACGGGCGGTGTGAACGGGGCGAAACCTGCACTTAACGGGAGCCGCCCGCCCCGGTCCCGTCCGTGCCCAGCCAGTCCGCCAGTTTGCCGCCCTGCGTGACCGCGCGCAGGCGCCGTTCCGCGGCGTCGCGCACGGGGTCGGTGGCGACCACGAGGAGCTCGTCCCCGTGCCGCAGCACCGTCGTGGGCAGCGGGACGAACGATTTTCCCTCGCGGACGACGAGCGTGACGGCGGCGCCCGGCGGCATCCGCAGCTCGTTGACCTCGACGCCGTGCATCCGGGAGCCCTCGGTGATCGCGAGGGACAGCAGATGGCCGCGCAGCCGCTCCAGGGGCGCCGACTCGATGCCGAGGTCGGAGGCCTCGCCCTGCTCGCCCAGCCGCAGCTTGCGCGCCAGCCAGGGCAGGGTCGGGCCCTGGAGGAGGGTGTAGACGACGACCAGTACGAAGACGATGTTGAAGATGCGGCGGCTGCCCCCGACACCCGTCACCATCGGAATGGTGGCCAGGATGATGGGCACGGCGCCGCGCAGCCCCGCCCACGACATCAGCACCTGCTCCGACCAAGGCACCCGGAACGGGGCCAGGCTGAGCACCACGCTCAGCGGCCGGGCCACCATGGTCAGTACCAGCCCGATGATCAGCGCCGGCCAGACGTCGTCGCCCAGCTCGTGCGGGGTGACGAGCAGGCCGAGCAGGACGAACATGCCGATCTGGGCGATCCAGCCGAGTCCCTCGGCGAAGCCGCGGGTGGCGGGCCAGTGCGGGAGCCGCGCGTTGCCCAGCATCATCGAGGCCAGGTAGACGGCGAGGAAGCCACTGCCGTGGGCGAGCGCCCCGGCCGCGTACGCCGTGACGGCGATGGCCATGACGGCGATCGGGTAGAGACCGGAGGCGGGCAGCGCGACGTGCCGCAGGCCCCAGGAGCCGAACCAGCCCACCGCGAGGCCCAGGGCGGCGCCGATGGCCAGTTCCAGCGCGATCTCGCCCACCAGGGCGTACCAGTGCTCGACCGGACCTTTCGCGGCGAAGGCGACGACCAGGATGACCACCGGGGCGTCGTTGAAGCCGGACTCCGCCTCCAGCATGCCCGTCACGCGCGCGGGCAGCGGGATGCGCCGCAGCACCGAGAAGACCGCCGCCGCGTCCGTCGACGACACCACCGCGCCGATGATCAGCGCCGTCCGCCAGTCCAGCCCCACCAGATAGTGCGCGCCCGCCGCCGTGACCCCGACGCTGATCCCGACCCCCGCCAGGGCCAGCACGGAGGCCGGCGCCAGAACCGGCCGGATCTCCTTCCACTTCGTGCTCAGACCGCCCTCGGCGAGGATCACGACCAGGGCCGCGTACCCGATGACCTGGGTCAGCGCGGCGCTGTTGAAGCTCACGTGGCCGAGGCCGTCCTGGCCCATGACGACGCCGATGCCCAGGTAGACGAGCAGGCTGGGGAGCCCGCTGCGGGAGGAGATCCGGACGGCCGCGACGGCGACGAGGAGGACGACGGAGCAGACGAGCAGGAGCTGGTTGAGGTGGTGAACGTTCAGCGGCGGTTCCTCCCCTTGCTTCTCCGGTTACTTCGTTACCTTACCTAACTCTTGACGCTTTCTTGACGCTTGCCGAGGCAAGATCGAACGCCCGTGCGTGCCGGTTCCCGACTCCGCGTCAAGCGCGACAGGGCCCTGCGCCTATGGTTGCTCCAGCACTCCAGGACCGCCTGCCGCTCGCGTTAGGACAGCAAGGACAGCGATGCCCCCCAACACCACCGCCACAACGGGTGACACCGCCACGACGGGTGTCGCGTCCAGCACGACCGGGAGGAAGAAGGGGCGCAAAGCCCGGCTCCTCGTGCTGGTGCTCGTCCTGGCCATCATCGGCGGCATCGCCTACGGGTCGTACTGGTCGATCAGCACGGTCCGGGCCTCCTTCCCGCAGACCAAGGGCTCGATCACGCTCGACGGCCTGTCGGGTCCCGTCGACGTCAAACGCGACGGCAACGGCATCCCGCAGGTCTACGCCTCCTCCGACGAGGACCTGTTCATGGCGCAGGGCTACGTCCAGGCGCAGGACCGGTTCTACGAGATGGACGTGCGCCGCCACCTGACCTCCGGGCGCCTGTCGGAGATGTTCGGCAAGAGCCAGGTCAAGAACGACGAGTTCCTGCGCACGCTCGGCTGGGACCGGGTCGCGAAGCAGGAGTACGACACCAAGCTGTCGGCCTCCACGAAGAAGTACCTCCAGGCCTACGCCAAGGGCGTCAACGCCTACCTGAAGGGCAAGGACGGCGCGGAGATCTCCCTCGAGTACGCCGCCCTGGGCTTCACCAACGACTACAAGCCCGTCGAGTGGACCCCGGTCGACTCCGTCTCCTGGCTGAAGGCCATGGCCTGGGACCTGCGCGGCAACATGCAGGACGAGATCGACCGCGCCCTGATGACCAGCCGCCTCGACCCGCAGCAGATCGCGGACCTCTACCCGGAATACCCCTACAGCCGCAACAAGCCGATCGTGCAGGAGGGGCAGTACAGCGAGCTGTCCGGGACCTTCCAGCAGAGCGGCGCCGCGAGCGGCTCGCAGGGCACGGCGGGCACGACCGGTTCACAGGGCACGACGGGCACCGGCACCGGCACCGGCACGGGCACCGGCACCCAGAGCGCCACCGGTTCGGCCCTCACCAGCCAGCTCGCGGGCCTCTACAAGGTCCTCGACGACGTCCCCGCCGCCGTCGGCGTGAACGGCCAGGGCATCGGCTCCAACTCCTGGGTGGTCTCCGGGAAGTACACGATCACCAAGAAGCCGCTGCTCGCCAACGACCCGCACCTGTCGGCGTCGCTGCCGTCCGTCTGGTACCAGATGGGCCTGCACTGCCGGAGCGTCTCCGCCAAGTGCCAGTACGACGTCAGCGGCTACACGTTCGCCGGGATGCCCGGTGTGATCATCGGCCACAACGCGGACATCGCCTGGGGCATGACCAACTCCGGTGTCGACGTCAGCGACCTGTACTTGGAGAAGCTCTCCGGCGAGGGCTACCTGTACGACGGCAAGGTGCGGCCCTTCAAGACCCGCGAGGAGACCATCGAGGTCGCCGGCGGGGACGCCAAGAAGATCGTCGTCCGCCAGACCGCCGACGGCATGCCCCTGCTGTCCGACCGCGACGACGAACTCGTCCAGGTCGGCCGGCGGGCCACCGTCAACACCGCCGCCCCCGACCGCGGCGACGGCTACGGCATCGCCCTGCGGTGGACCGCGCTCGACCCGGGCACCTCGATGGACGCCGTGTTCGCCCTCGACAGGGCGGCCGGCTGGAGCGACTTCCGGTCGGCGGCCGCCCTGTTCGACGTGCCCTCGCAGAACCTGATCTACGCGGACACCAAGAACCACATCGGCTACACGCTGCCCGGGAAGATCCCCACCCGCTCCTCGGCCGCCGACGGCTCCGTCCCGGTGCCCGGCTGGGACGCCAAGTACCGCTGGACCGGGTTCGTCAAGGACGACGAGCTGCCCTACGAGTACGACCCCGAGCGCGGCTACATCGTCACCGCCAACCAGGCCGTGGTCGACAAGGACAAGTACCCCTACACGCTGACCGGCGACTGGGGTTACGGCACCCGCAGCCAGCGCATCACCGACCTGATCGAGTCCAAGATCAAGGACGGCGGCAAGATCTCCACCGACGACATGCGGCAGATGCAGATGGACAACAGCAGCGAGATCGCCAAGCTGCTGGTGCCCAAGCTGCTGAAGATCAACTTGGACGACAAGTCCGTCCGCGACGCCCAGAAGCTGCTGGAGGGCTGGGACTACACCCAGGACGCCGACTCCGCGGCCGCCGCCTACTTCAACGCGGTCTGGCGCAACGTCCTCAAGCTCGCCTTCGGCAACAAACTCCCCAGGGAGCTGCGCGTCAAGGGCCAGTGCCTGTGGGTCGACAAGACCGACAGCACCGGGCCGCTCGACGACGACGGCAAGGTGCGCGAGTGCGGTGAGCGCGACGCCGACCAGGCGCAGCCGGACGGCGGCGACCGCTGGTTCGAGGTCGTGCGCAAGCTGATGGACAAGCCGGACAGCGACTGGTGGAAGACGCCCGAGCGGGGCACGCGCCCCGCGGCGACCGACCGCGACTCGCTGTTCGCCCGCGCCATGATCGACGCCCGCTGGGAGCTGACCTCCAAGCTCGGCAAGGACATCGACACCTGGAGCTGGGGCCGGCTGCACCGCCTGTTCCTGAAGAACCAGACGCTCGGCACCGGGGGCCCCAAGGCCCTGCAGTACGTCCTCAACCGCGGCCCCTGGAAGCTCAGCGGCGGCGAGGCCACCGTCAACGCCTCCGGCTGGAACGCCGCCGGCGGCTACAACGTCGTGTGGGTGCCGTCCATGCGGATGGTGGTCAACCTCGCCGACCTCGACAAGTCCAAGTGGATCAATCTGACCGGTGCCTCCGGGCACGCCTTCAGCGCCCACTACACGGACCAGACGGGCAAGTGGGCCAAGGGTGAACTGCTGCCCTGGGCCTTCTCCGAGGGAGCGGTCGGCAAGAGCACGAGCGACACCCTCGTGCTCAGGCCGTGAGCCGCTGACGCACGAACGCCGGACGGCCCTCCACGCGCGCGTGGAGGGCCGTCCGACGTATGCGAACCCGCTCAGGCGCCCGTGAAGCGGCGCACGCCCGACGGCGTCACCACCGCGTGCACCGGACGGTCGTGGGCCTGCGCCGGGACCCGGTCGACGACCTCCGTGTCGTACAGCAGCACCACCAGCGCGGGCTCCGCACCCGCGCGCTCCAGACGCGCGAGCACCCGGTCGTACGACCCGCCGCCGCGCCCCAGGCGCATCCCGCGCGCGTCCACCGCGAGCCCGGGCAGCAGCACGGCGTCCGCGCCGGTCACGGCGGCCGGGCCGAGACGCTCGCCGGAGGGCTCGAACAGGGCCATTTTTCCGCCATGTTGAATTCGCGCGAGGGAGTCCGGACCGGTGTACTCCCCCCAGTCCAGATCGTTGTCGGGCAGGAGGGCGGGGAGCAGGACGCGCACGCCTCGCGCGCGCAGGGCGTCCAGCAGGGCGAGCGTGCCGGGCTCCGTGCCGACGGAGACGTAGGCCGCCACCGTGCGCGCACCCGCCAGTTCGGGCAGCTCCAGAGCGCGCCCGGCCAGCGCTTCGCCCGCCGCCCGGACGACATCCTCCGTCAACCTGTTCCTCACCGCGAGGAACTCCCGCCGCAATGTCCGCTTGTCAGGCTCGGCCGTGCGTCCGTCGTGTTCCACTGGTCGTTCCGCACCCCTTTCTCAATGTGCTCATATGAGGGCCAATTAACCGGAGCCGCGGATTCCTTACAAAGGCACCGGATAAGGTTGCGGACATGACTCAGTCGCACCCCAGGATCAGCAAGGCTGTCATTCCCGCAGCAGGCCTCGGCACCCGGTTCCTGCCGGCCACCAAGGCCACTCCCAAGGAGATGCTGCCGGTCGTGGACAAGCCGGCGATCCAGTACGTGGTCGAGGAGGCCGTGTCGGCGGGGCTCGACGACGTCCTCATGATCACCGGACGCAACAAGCGTCCCCTCGAGGACCACTTCGACCGCAACTACGAGCTCGAATCGGCGCTCGGGAAGAAGGGCGACGCCGAGCGGCTCGCGAAGGTGCAGGAGTCCAGCGACCTGGCCACCATGCACTACGTGCGCCAGGGTGACCCCAGGGGCCTCGGCCACGCCGTGCTCTGCGCGGCCCCGCACGTCGGCCAGGAGCCCTTCGCCGTGCTCCTCGGCGACGACCTGATCGACCCCCGCGACCCGCTGCTCCAGCGCATGATCGAGATCCAGGAGCAGCACGGCGGCAGCGTGATCGCGCTCATGGAGGTCGCGCCCGAGCAGATCCACCTCTACGGCTGCGCGGCCGTGGAGGGCACCCCCGACAGCGACGTGGTCAAGGTGACCGGGCTGGTCGAGAAGCCGGACCCGGCCGACGCCCCCTCCCACTACGCGGTCATCGGCCGTTACGTCCTCGACCCGCACGTCTTCGACATACTCCGCAAGACCGAGCCCGGCCGCGGCGGCGAGATCCAGCTCACCGACGCCCTCCAGCAGCTCACCGAGGACGAGAAGGTCGGCGGCCCGGTGCACGGCGTCGTCTTCAAGGGCCGCCGCTACGACACCGGCGACCGTGGAGACTACCTGCGTGCCATTGTCAGACTGGCGTGCGAACGTGAGGATCTGGGCCCGGACTTCCGGACCTGGCTCCGCAGTTACGTAGCCGAGGAGATGCAGGAACGTTGAGCAGCGCCGCGACCCGCCCCGCCGGCCCGGACGACCTGTGGTCGGTGGACGACCACCTGGAGGACGTCCTCGGCAGCGTCCGCCCCCTCGAACCCATCGAGCTGCAACTGCTCGACGCCCAGGGTTGCGTCCTGGTCGAGGACATCACGGTGCCGGTCTCCCTGCCGCCGTTCGACAACAGCTCCATGGACGGGTACGCGGTACGGGTCGCGGATGTCGCGGGCGCCACCGAGGAGTTCCCGGCCGTCCTCGAGGTCGTCGGGGACGTCGCCGCGGGTCCGGGCGAGCCGGTGCGGGTCGGGCCCGGCCAGGCCGTCCGCATCATGACCGGGGCGCCGCTGCCGCCCGGCGCCGAGGCCGTCGTGCCCGTCGAGTGGACCGACGGCGGGCTCGGCGAGGGGCCCGTCACCGGGATGCGGGCGCGCAGTCTGGCACCGGAGGGCGGCGAGGGGCAGGTGCGCGTGCACCGCCCCGCCGAGGCACGCGCGCACGTGCGGGCCAAGGGCAGCGACGTGAAGGCCGGCGACCTGGCCCTGGAGGCAGGGACGGTCCTCGGCCCGCCGCAGCTCGCGCTGCTCGCCGCGGTCGGCCGGGGCACGGTACGGGTGCGCCCGCGCCCGCGCGTGGTCGTGCTGTCCACGGGCAGCGAACTCGTCCAGCCCGGTGAGGCGCTGAAGAACGGCCAGATCTACGACTCCAACAGCTTCGCCCTCACCGCGGCCGCCCGGGACGCGGGCGCCATCGCCTACCGGGTCGGCGCTGTCGCCGACGACGCCGACACCCTCCGGTCCACCATCGAGGACCAGCTCGTCCGCGCCGACCTGATGGTCACCACGGGCGGGGTGAGCGTCGGCGCGTACGACGTGGTCAAGGAGGCGCTGTCCTACGCGGGGGATGCGGACGAGCCGGGCAGCGGGGTGGAGTTCCGCAAGCTCGCCATGCAGCCCGGCAAGCCCCAGGGCTTCGGCTCCATCGGCCCCGACCACACCCCCCTGCTGGCCCTGCCCGGCAACCCGGTGTCCTCGTACGTCTCCTTCGAGCTGTTCGTCCGGCCCGCCATCCGCACCCTGATGGGTCTCAAGGACGTCCACCGGCCCCGTGTCAGGGCCACCCTGACCGCGGACGGGCCGCTGCGCTCGCCCAAGGGGCGACGGCAGTTCCTGCGCGGCAGCTACGCCGACGGCACGGTGCGCCCGGTGGGCGGCGCCGGCTCCCATCTGGTCGCGGCGCTGGCGCATGCCGACGCGCTGATCGTCGTCCCCGAGGACGTGGAGTCCGTCGAGCCGGGCACCGAGGTGGAGGTCGTGCTGCTCGGCTGAGCGCCCCCCGGGGGTCCTGGCCCGGTGCCCGGCCCGGCTTGGCGGTACCGTGTCGCGCACAGCAGGCCCGTGCACCGCACCGCGACGGGCCCGGACCGGGAGCGCCACACAGCATGACTGAGCCTTCCCGGGGGGACACCCCCGGAGCCGCCGCACAGGACCGACTGACGCACATCGACGCGGCGGGCGCGGCCCGCATGGTCGACGTGTCCGGCAAGGACGTGACCGCCCGCACCGCGCGCGCGAGCGGCCGGGTCCTGGTGTCACCCCGGGTGGTCGAGCTGCTGCGCGGCGAGGGCGTCCCCAAGGGCGACGCCCTGGCCACCGCGCGCATCGCGGGCATCATGGGCGCCAAGCGCACCCCGGACCTGATCCCGCTGTGCCACCCGTTGTCGGTGTCCGGTGTGAAACTGGACCTGTCGGTCGCGGACGACGCCGTGCGGATCGAGGCCACCGTCAGGACGACGGACCGCACGGGCGTCGAGATGGAGGCCCTCACCGCGGTGACGGTCGCCGCGCTCACCGTGATCGACATGGTCAAGGCGGTCGACAAGGGAGCGGTCATCACGGACGTACGGGTCGAGGAGAAGACGGGCGGCAAGTCGGGCGACTGGAGCCGGGCATGAGCGCCGGGCCGTACCGCGCGCTGGTCGTCACCGCCTCCAACCGCGCCGCCGCCGGGGTCTACGAGGACAAGGGCGGCCCCCTGATCACCGAAGGCCTTGCGGGCCTCGGCTTCGCCGTCGACGGGCCGCGGGTCGTGCCCGACGGGGACCCGGTGGCGGCGGCGCTGCGGGAGGCCGTGGCGGCCGGTTACGACGTGGTCGTCACCACCGGCGGCACCGGTATCTCGCCCACCGACCGCACGCCCGAGGCGACCCGGCAGGTGATCGACCGCGAGGTGCCGGGCATCGCCGAGGCCATTCGGGCGTTCGGACGGGAGAAGGTGCCCACCGCCGCGCTCTCCCGCGGACTGGCCGGGGTGGCGCTGGGGACGCTGATCGTCAATCTGCCGGGTTCCAGCGGCGGGGTGCGGGACGGGCTCGCCGTCCTGGAGCCGCTGCTGGTCCACGCCGTCGACCAGATCCGCGGCGGTGACCACCCCAGACCCGGTGCCGGCAGTGGGGGTGCGAGCTGAACAGCCCGTCCTGGCCCGTCGTGCTGGCGGACGGCGATGTCGTCCTCCGGCCGATAAAGCTGCGCGACCAGCGGGTCTGGCGCGAGGTCAACCGGCGCAACCGCGACTGGCTGCGCCCCTGGGAGGCGACCATCCCGCCGCCCACCCCCAGCGGTCCGATCACCCACCGGCCGACCTACCGGCAGATGGTCCGGCACCTCAGGTCCGAGGCCAACGCGGGCCGGATGCTGCCGTTCGTCATCGAGTACCAGGGGCAGCTCGTCGGGCAGCTGACGGTCGCCGGGATCACCTGGGGGTCGATGTGCTCGGGTCACGTCGGCTACTGGGTGGACGAGGGGGTGGCCGGACGCGGGGTGATGCCTACGGCGGTCGCGCTCGCGGTCGACCACTGTTTCCGCACCGTCGGTCTGCACCGCGTCGAGGTCTGCATTCGCCCCGAGAACCGGCCCAGCCGCCGGGTCGTGGAGAAACTCGGATTCCGCGAGGAGGGGCTGCGGCCGCGTTATCTGCACATCGACGGGGCCTGGCGCGACCACCTCGTCTACGCGCTCACGGTGGAGGAGGTGCCCGACGGCCTGCTCGCGCGCTGGCAGCGGGCACGATCCGAGCGGGGACGGCAGGAGAACACCCCGAGGAATCCCGCCTGACCCTGAAATTGAATATATGTTCGAAATTGATCGCCCGGAGGTCGCCTCAAGACATTCAATTCGCGACTTCCCACGGTCCACTGGTCGCACCGGTCGCAAAAAAAGCTCGAAATATCAGCCAGATCGTGCGACACACCGGCCCAATTGGCGGATGGCCCCACGCAAACCCCTCTACCGTGTGAGACGTGAGCAGCAGCGGCCTCATCTACGCAGTCATCGTCGGGGCCTGGGCCGCCTACTTGGTGCCGATGTGGCTCCGTAGGCAGGACGAGCTGAACGAGGCCCGTCCGACGGAACGCTTCAGCACCGCCATCCGGCTGCTGTCCGGACGGGCGGGTATGGAGCGCCGGTACGCCAAGGACCTGCGGGCGCGCTCCGCCGAGGAGGGGGAGCCGGACGCCGGTGACCCGGACGCCGTCACCGACTCGGTGGACGTCCGGTCCTTCGCCATGCCTCCGACCCGCCGTCAGGTACGCGCCGACGTCGAACCGGAGCAGACGGACCGGGAGGAACCCGAGCGCGACCGGCCCGGCACCCCGGCGCCCAAGTCGCCCTCCGCCACGCCCAAATCGTCGCCCGCGCCGAAGTCCGCGTCTGCGACCGGCTCCGTCCCCGTGCCCGCACAGGCACGGGTGCCCGCCCCGCGGAACACGGCCGCGGCACAGGCGGCCGCGGCGCGTGCCCGGCGCTCGAAGGTGCTCGCGCGCCGTCGGCGCACCACCGTGATGCTCTTCATCGCCTTCACCGCCGGTGCCATCGTCGCCGCCGTCGGCGGCCTCGCCTTCCTCTGGGCGCCCGGCGTGCCCGCCCTCATGCTCAGCGGCTACATCGCGTACCTGCGTACGCAGGAGCACAGCCGCTTCGCGTACCAGATGGACCGCCGCCGCGCCGAGGACGCCGCCCGCAGCCTGCGTGAGCGCCAGCCGCGCCGGCGCGCGCCCCTGGACGCGGACCCGGCCGCCGGCGAACCGGAGGAGGAGCCGGTGACCGGAACCGACACCGGCATGTCCGTGCTCGCCGCCGACCGCCGGGCCCTCGTCGAGCAGACCGACCACGCCGAATGGGTCGACCAGCAGCGCGAGCGGCAGCGCCGGCCCGGCCACGGGGACAGCTGGGACCCGGTACCGGTGCCGCTGCCCACCTACGTGACCGCACCGGTGGCGCCCCGGGCAGCCGCCGACGTCGACCTCGGCGCGCCCGACACCTGGAGCTCGGCGCGCTCGGGCCCCCTGGTGCCGGAGCAGGACGGCCACGCACCGGACGCCGAGGCGGACCGGGCGGCCGCCGAGCGCGAGCCGGCCGACGGCCGTGGTGACTCCGTCCCGCCCGCCCGGTCCCGCTCGCGCGGGGCGGCCTCCGGCACGGCTTCCGCACGCCGGACGCGCGAACGCGGACGCACCCCGCTCTTCGACCAGTACGAGGACGGCGACCGTCCGCGCGCGGCCAACGAGTGACAGTGGTCACGGCCCCGGAAGTCCGCCCCTGACCAGTCAGGGAACGGATTTCCAAGCACCCCGACGGGGATGCTAGAGTTTCACTCGTTGCAAGGGCCTGTGGCGCAGTCCGGTAGCGCACCTCGTTCGCATCGAGGGGGCCAGGGGTTCAAATCCCCTCAGGTCCACGCATCATGAAGCCCCAGTCGGCGAAAGCCGACTGGGGCTTCATCGTGTTCACAGCCGCTTCGCGTAGCAGAGGCTCTCCTCGTGGTGGCGGTAGTAGCCGAACTTGGCGCAGGGCTCGTAACCGCTCGACGCGTACAGGGCGATGGCCTCCGGCTGCTTGGTGCCGGTCTCCAGGACCATGCGGACGCGGCCGGCCATGCGGGCGTCCTCCTCCAGGGCCGCGAGAATGCGGCGGGCGAGGCCGAGACCGCGCATCTCATCGACGACGAACATGCGCTTGAGCTCGGCGTCGCCGTCCTCGTTGCCCTCGCCGTTGCTGTCCTGGCTGCGCCAGCCGCCGGTGGCGACCGGCCGGTCGCGCTCGTCGTACACGATCAGGTACGCGCCCCGGGGCGGGTCGAAGTCGGTGGCGTCGAGCACCGTGGCGTCGCCGCCGTCGCCATAGCGCAGGTGGTACTCCTCCTGGACGACGTCGTTGAGCTTGACGGCGTCGGGGTGGTCGAAACGAACGCGGCGTATATTCATGCTGGGCATCGTACTTCTATGCATAGGGAAAAACTGACCTCGACCAGTGTGCCGGTATCGTGCCCTGGTGCTGACTGTGACCTCGGTGAACGTGAACGGACTGCGGGCCGCCGCCAAGAAGGGCTTCGTGGAGTGGCTCGCCCTGACCTCCGCGGACGTCGTCTGTCTGCAGGAGGTGCGCGCCGAGCCGCACCAGCTGCCCGAGGAGGTCCGGCAGCCCGACGGCTGGCACGTCGTGCACGCCCCGGCCGCCGCGAAGGGGCGCGCGGGCGTCTCGCTGTACACGCGCCGCGAACCCGACCGCGTCCGCATCGGCTTCGGCTCGGCCGAGTTCGACGGCAGCGGACGGTACGTGGAGGCCGACCTGCCCGGCGTCACCGTCGCCTCCCTCTACCTCCCCTCCGGCGAGGTCGGCACCGAGCGCCAGGACGAGAAGTTCCGCTTCATGGACGAGTTCCTGGTCCACCTCAAGGGGCTGCGGGAGCGGGCCGCCGCCGACGGGCGCCACGTGGTGGTCTGCGGCGACTGGAACATCGCCCACCAGCGGGCCGACCTGAAGAACTGGCGCGGCAACACCAAGAACTCCGGCTTCCTCCCCGAGGAGCGGGACTGGCTCACCCGGGTCCTCACCGCCGAGGACGGCGGCTACGTGGACGTCGTACGCGCCCTGCACCCGGACGTGGAGGGCCCGTACTCGTGGTGGTCGTACCGGGGGCGGGCCTTCGAGAACGACACGGGATGGCGGATCGACTACCACCTGGCCACGCCGGGGCTCGCGGACCGGGCGGTCAAGGGGTTCGTCGAGCGCGCGGCCACGCACGCCGAGCGGTGGAGCGACCATGCGCCGGTGACCGTCGTCTACGACCTCTAGGGGCCTCTGGCGGCCCGCTCAGCCCCGTTTGCTGATCCTCCGGTCCAGGGCCAGGGAGAGTTCCGCCTCCACGACGCTGCGGGCCAGGGGGCGCAGGCGGTGGAGGTCTTCCTCGGGGGCGTGGCGGAGGATCATGTCGGTGAAGAGGGTGGCGAGGGCGTCGGCGTGCTCGCGGACGCGTTTTCCGGCCGCCAGGACCTCCGCCAGGGGTATGCCCTCGCGGACCAGGGCGGAGGAGACGTCCAGCAGGCGGCGGCTGATGTGGACGATCTCGTCGCCGTCGGTGCCCAGATAGCCCAGGTCCATGGCGGCGGCCAGGTTCTCCGGGGTGACCTCGCCCTCGAAGCGGGCGGCGAGTTCCTCGGGAGTGAGGCGGACCGGCTCCTCCTCGGTGGGGGTGCCCACGCCGAGGACGTCGGCGACGTCGCGGCCCTGGTCGAGGGCCTCCGCGAGTTCCGCGATGCCGGTGAGGGTGTGGCCGCGCTCCAGGAGCGCCGCGATGGTGCGCAGGCGGGCCAGGTGGTGGTCGTCGTACCAGGCGATGCGGCCCTCGCGGCGGGGTGGCGGGATCAGCTTGCGTTCGCGGTAGAAGCGCAGGGTGCGCACGGTGATGCCGGCCAGACGGGCCAGTTCCTCCATGCGGTACTCGCGTGCCCCGCCGCCCTGCTCGACCTCGTGTCCGCCGTCGTCCGTCACGGTCGCAGCCTATGTTGTACCGCCGGTAACTTTCCCTTTCTCACCCCCTACCGCTCGGTACGCCGCTGCTCTACAGTCCCATTGCGCCAGTGTTCACTGGCAGAGTCCAAGGCGATGCGTGGAGGCTTCGGGATGGCCGAGCACGAGCATGTACGGGTGGCGGTGATCGGGTCCGGGTTCGGCGGACTGGGGGCCGCGGTGCGGCTGCGCCGCGAGGGGATCACCGACTTCGTCGTCCTGGAGCGGGCCGACAGCGTCGGCGGCACCTGGCGGGACAACAGCTACCCCGGGTGCGCCTGTGACGTGCCCTCCCATCTGTACTCCTTCTCCTTCGCGCCCAACCCCGACTGGCCGCGCACCTTCTCCGGGCAGGAGCACATCCGCGCCTATCTGGAGCACGTCGCCGACGTCTTCGGGCTGCGCCCGCACATCCGTTTCGGCGCCGAGGTGAAGCTGATGCGCTGGGACGGCGAGCGGCTGCGGTGGGAGATCGAGACCGCGCGGGGCACGCTCACCGCCGACGTGGTCGTCTCCGCCACCGGGCCGCTGTCCGACCCGAAGGTGCCCGAGATCCCGGGGCTCGAGTCCTTCCCCGGCAAGGTGTTCCACTCGGCCCGCTGGGACCACGACTACGACCTGCGCGGCAAGCGGGTCGCCATGGTCGGCACCGGCGCCTCCGCCATCCAGATCGTGCCCGCCATCCAGCGCCAGGTCGGACGGCTGACCCTCTTCCAGCGCACCCCGCCGTGGGTGATGCCGCGCATGGACCGCGCCATCAGCGCGGCCGAACGCCGGCTGCACCAGGCGCTGCCGTTCACCACCAGGCTCAGGCGCGGGATGCTGTGGGGCATCCGGGAACTCCAGGTGCAGGCGTTCACCAAGCACCCCGACGAACTCGGGCTGATCGAGCGGCTCGCCAAGCGCAACATGGCCCGCGCGGTGAAGGACCCGGCGCTGCGCGCCAAGCTCACCCCCGACTACCGCATCGGCTGCAAGCGGATCCTGCTGTCCAGCGAGTACTACCCGGCGCTGGCCCGGCCCAATGTGGACGTCGTCGCGAGCGGGCTCAGCGAGATCCGCGGCTCCACCGTCGTCGCGGCCGACGGCAGCGAGGCGGAGGTCGACGCGATCATCTTCGGCACGGGCTTCCACGTCACGGACATGCCCATCGCCGAGCGGGTGGTCGGAGCGGAGGGCGTCACGCTCGCCGAGACCTGGAAGGGCGGGATGCAGGCGCTGCGCGGCGCCTCGGCCGCCGGGTTCCCGAACTGGATGACGATCATCGGGCCCAACACCGGCCTCGGCAACTCGTCGATGATCCTCATGATCGAGTCCCAGCTCAACTACATGGCGGACTACCTGCGCCAGCTCGACGTGCTCGGAGGCCGCGCCGCCCTGGACGCACGGCCCGCCGCCGTCGACGCCTGGAACCACAAGGTCCAGGAGCGCATGAAGCGGACCGTGTGGAACACCGGCGGCTGCACGAGCTGGTACCTCGACCCGAGCGGCCGCAACACCACCATCTGGCCCGGCACGACGGCGGAGTTCCGGCGCGCGACCCGGCGGGTGGACCTGGCGGAGTACGAGGTCGTCCGGCAGCCCGGCGCCCGGGCCGCCGAGGCCGGTCCGGTGGCGGGACGGCAGAGCGAGGCCGCCGTATGAGCCGGATCACCGCGATGGCCTCCGGCCCCTACGCCCCGCCGGTGCCGGACCGCGTCCTCACCGTGGTCTCCGCCGACGGTGCCCGGCTGCACGCCGAGGTGCACGGCCCCGAGGACGCGCCCCCCGTCGTCCTCTCCCACGGCTGGACCTGTTCGACCGCGTTCTGGGCGGCGCAGATCCGGGAGCTGGCGGCCGACCACCGGGTGATCGCCTACGACCAGCGGGGGCACGGGCGCAGTCCGGCGAGCCGCGCCTGCACCACCGAGGCGCTCGCCGACGACCTCGAGGCGGTGCTCGCCGAGACCCTCGCGCCCGGGGAGAAGGCACTGGTCGTCGGCCACTCCATGGGCGGGATGACGGTCATGGCCGCCTCCGCGCGTCCCCGCTTCCGTGAACACGCCGCGGCCGTCCTGCTGTGCAGCACCGGCAGCTCCCGGCTGGTCGCCGAGGCGCGTGTGGTGCCGCTGCGCGCCGGGCGGGCACGCCCCTGGCTCACCGGGCGCGTGCTCAGCTCGCGCGCCCCGCTCGGGCCGGTCACGCCGCTGGCGATGCGGGTCCTCAAGTACGGCACCATGGGCGCCGGTTCGGCCCCGCACATGGTGGAGGCGTGCGCGCGGATCGTGCACGCCTGCCCGCGCACCGTGCGTCACGCCTGGGCGGGCATGCTCGCGGCGCTCGACCTCGACCACGGGGTGCGGGAGTTGCGCGTGCCCACCGAGGTGCTGCACGGCGCCGCCGACCGGCTGACGCCCGTGGCGCACGCCCACGCGCTGGTCGCCGCGCTGCCCCGGTGTCTCGGTCTCACCGAGCTCCCCGGCGTCGGCCACATGTCTCCCGTCGAGGCCCCGGAGCGGGTGACCGGGAGAATCCGGGAGCTCGTCACCACCTACGTCACGGGGGACGCCCCCGTCTCCCGTTCCACCGTCGTGCAGCAGATCAAGGAGGGCGCATGAGCAGGGTCAGCCTCGAAGGACAGGTCGCCGTCGTCACCGGAGCGGCGCGCGGCGTCGGCGAGTTGCTCGCCCGCAAGCTCTCCGCACGCGGTGCCAGGGTCGCGCTGGTCGGCCTGGAGGAGGACGCGCTCAAGGAGGTCTCCGGGCGGCTGCACAGCGAGAGCGCGCACTGGTACGCCGACGTCACCGACCACGAGGCGATGAGCCGGGTGGCGCAGGAGGTGAAGGCGCGCTTCGGCAAGGTCGACATCGTCGTCGCCAACGCCGGTGTGGCGACCGGGGGGCCCTTCATCGACTCCGATCCGGAGGCCTGGCGGCGGGTGATCGAGGTGAACCTGATCGGTTCGGCGGTCACGGCCCGCGCGTTCCTGCCGGTGCTGGTCGAGAGCCGGGGCTATCTGCTGCAGATCGCCTCACTCGCCGCGATCACCCCGGCGCCGATGATGTCGGCGTACTGCGCCTCCAAGTCGGGTGTGGAGGCGTACGCGCACAGTCTGCGGGCCGAGGTCGGCCACCAGGGCGTCCGGGTGGGCGTCGGGTACCTGTCCTGGACCGACACCGACATGGTGCGCGGCGCCGACCAGGACGACGTGATGCGGGAACTGCGGCAGCGGCTGCCGTGGCCGTCGAACAAGACGTACCCGCTGGGCCCGGCGGTGGACCGGATCGTCGCCGGCATCGAGCGGCGTTCGGCGCATGTGTACGGGCAGTGGTGGCTGCGCGGTATGCAGGGTGTGCGCGGCTATCTGCCCGCGCTCATCGGCACGGTGGGCCAGCGGGAGATGCGGCGGTTCGCGCCACGGCTCCAGGGGATGCGCTCGGGACTCGTCGGCGCAGGTGGGGAGGCCGATGAGGCGGCCCGCGCTACGCAGCGTAACTGATCGACATGCGCAGCGTGTTGGGCCGTGTGAATCTGGTCGAGGCCCCAGCGGGGGCCGAACCCCCACCCACTTCGGGAGTGAACCCACATGGGTATGAAGGACCAGTTCAGCGAGAAGACCAACGTCCGGCAGGACCAGGCCCGCGAGAAGGTCGGCCAGGCCCGGGAGAAGGCCGGCCAGGGTCAGCGCGGCCCGCAGCAGGGCCAGCACGGGCAGCAGCACGGGCAGCAGCAGGGTCAGCGTGGCCACCAGCAGCCTGAGCGGGGCCGTCAGAACATGCGCGACAGCGAGGAGTCGGAGCGGGAGATGGATGACCGCTTCGACGCCGACTACGACGCGTAACGCTGCGCCGGCTTCGGCCGGATTGGCAGCTTGGGGTGCCCCCCGATTCTTTCGGGGGGCACCTTGCTGTGTTCGGGGGTGGGGCGTCGGGGCGGGGTGTCGGGGGTGCGTTGTGCGGTGCGGGTGGGTGGGGGCTTGTCGCGCAGTTCCCCGCGCCCCTTAGAAGATTGCGCAGTTCCCCGCGCCCCTGAAAGCTTGCGCAGTTCCCCGCGCCCCTAGGTGGTGGGTCTCCTAGGTGGTGGGTCTTGGGGGGAGGGTGGGGCGGGGGGTGTTGGGGACGGCGGAGTAGTCGGGGGGTTCTGCTGCGGGGTTGGTCTGGAGGAGTTCCAGGGCCAGTTGAATCGCGTCGTCGAGTTGGGCGTGGCGGCCCTCGGCCCAGTCGAGCGGCGTGCGCAGGATCTCCAGGTCCGGGGTCACGCCGTGGTTCTCCACGGACCAGCCGTAGGCGTAGAACCAGGCCGCGTTCATCGGGACCGTGATCACCGTGCCGTCGCCGAGCCGGTGCCGGCCGGTCATGCCGACCACGCCGCCCCAGGTGCGCTGGCCGACGACCGGACCCAGCTTGAGCAGCTTGAAGGCGGCGGTGATCATGTCGCCGTCGGATGAGGTCGCCTCGTCGGCGAGGGCCACGATCGGGCCCCGGGGCGCGTTCGAGGGGTACGACACCGGCTGCGCGTTGCGGGTCAGGTCCCAGCCGAGGATCGTACGGCTCAGGGTCTCGATGACGAGTTCGCTGATGTGACCGCCCGCGTTGCCGCGCACGTCCACGATCAGCGCGGGCCGGGACACCTCCATGCGCAGGTCCCGGTTGAACTGGGCCCAGCCGGAGCCGCCCATGTCGGGGATGTGCAGATACCCGCACCGGCCGCCGCTCAACTCCCGGACGACCTCGCGGCGTTTGGCCACCCAGTCCTGGTAGCGCAGCGGCCGCTCGTCGATGAGCGGCACGATGGCGACCCGCCGGGACCGCCCCGGCTCGCCCGGCGGCGAGGTGAACGTCAGCTCCGTCGTCGTCCCGCCCGAGCCCGCGAGCAGCGGGTACGGACCGGTCACCGGATCGACGGGGCGGCCGTCCACGTGGGTCAGTACGGCGCCCTCCCGGATGCCCGTGCCGGCCAGCGGCGAGCGGGCCTTGGAGTCGGAGGAGTCGCCGGGCAGGATCCGCTTGACCGCCCAACCGCCGTCCCGTTCGACCAGGTTGGCGCCGAGCAGGCCCTGCCAGCGCTGGTAGTGGGGCGGGCCCTCGTTGCGGCGGGCGGCGGTGACGTAGGCGTGCGAGGTGCCCAGCTCGCCGAGGACCTCCCGCAGCAGGTCGGCGAAGTCGTCGGGGGAGGCGACCTGTTCGACCAGCGGCCGGTACTGGTCGAGCACCCCGTCCCAGTCGATGCCGCACATCCCGGGATCCCAGAAGTAGGCGCGGATGAGACGGCCGGCCTCGTCGTAGGCCTGGCGCCATTCGGCGGGTGGATCGGCGTGATGCACGATGCGGCGCAGGTCGATCCAGACGGTCGTGTCGACGTCGCCGGGCTCGGTCGACGGCACCGCCCGCAGGTCGCCCTCGTCGACCACCACCAGCCGGGTCGCGTCCCCGCTCACCGCGAACCAGTCCAGGTGGTCGACCAGTTCGGACTTCTTGGCCTTGGCGATGTTGAAGTACTCGAGCGTCGGCCGGCCGCTGATGTCCGCCGGGTTGGCGAAGGTCTCGCCGAGCGCCCCGGAGATGGGCCAGCGCAGCCACACCAGGCCCCCGCCGGCCACCGGGTACAGCGCGGAGTACTTGGAGGCGACGACCGGGAACGGGGTCACACGGTTCTCCAGGCCCTCCACCTCCACGGTCACCGCGCCGCCCTCGCCGCCGCCCTCGTCCTCGAGCGGGTCGAGCCCCCCGGCGGCCGGTCGGCCCTCGGGGTTCAGGGCGAACGGTGAGGGGGTCGCCGAGGAGAGCGGGACCAGGTACGGGCGGCAGCCCAGCGGGAAGGACAGGTCGCCGGTGTGGACGTCGTACACCGGGTCGAAGCCGCGCCAGGACAGGAAGGCGAGGTAGCGGCCGTCGCGGGTGAAGACGGGGTTCTCGTCCTCGAAGCGGCCGTTGGTGACGTCCACGATGTGCCGGTCCTTGATGCGGGCCAGCTTGATCTGCCGCAGCGAGCGGCCGATCCCCGGGTGGGACCAGGTGATCCAGGAGCCGTCGGGGGAGAAGGCGAGGTCGCGTACGGGCCCGTTGGCGGACCGGATCAGCTCGGTGACCCGGCCGTCCGGGACCGCGGCGGCCCCGCCGCCGGAGTCGCCGGAGTCCCCGGAGTCGTCCCCGGCCCCCGCCGGGCCCTCTTCGGCGGTCCCTGCCGCTCCCTCGGGCGCCTCTTCGTCCGTGACGTCGATCAGCAGCAGCCGTCCGTCGTGGGAGGCGATGGCCAGCCGTTCGCCCAGCGGGTCGGACACCATCTCCAGGACCCGCCCCAGTTCGCCCTGGCCCAGCCGGCGTGTGGCGCGGTCGCCGGAGGCACGGGGGAGCCGGGCGATCTCGACGGCGTCCTCGCCCTCGGCGTCCGTCACGTACGCCACCTGCCCGGTGGAGCCGAGCATCTCCGGCAGCCGGACCCGGACCCCGGGCGTGTCCGTGATCGTGCGGGACGGGCCGTCCCGGTGGGTGAGCCAGTACAGGCTGCCCCGGACGACGACCGCGCTGGCCCGCCCGGTCTCGTCCACGGAGATGCCGTCCACGTGCTGGGCGGCCGGCACCTGGTGTCGGCGGCGCCCCGCGCGCGGGCCGCCGAGCCGGACGTCCAGCCTGCGCGGTACGGCGTCCGGGGCGAAGTCCTCCACGAGCCACAGCTCGCCCGCGCACTGGTAGACCACCCGGGTGCCGTCGCTCGAGGCGTGCCGGGCGTAGAAGGCGTCGTGGTCGGAGTGGCGGCGCAGGTCGGAACCGTCGTACGCGCAGGAGTAGAGGTTGCCGACGCCCTCGTGGTCGGAGAGGAAGGCGATCCGGCCGCCGACGAACATGGGCGAGTGCAGATGCCCGCCGATGTCCGGCAGCAGCCGCTGTCCGTGCAGCCAGAGCCGGCCCATGGCGCCGCCCCGGTACCGCTTCCAGGAAGCGGGTTCGTGCGGCGGGGTGCCGGTGAGCAGCAGGCTTCTGCGCTCGCCGTCGATGTCGGCGGCCTGGATGTCGGAGACCGGTCCCCAGGGCAGTTTGCGGCCGGGCGCGCCGTCCGTGGTCAGCTTGTAGGCCCAGGTGAAGTAGGAGAAGGGCTCGCCGTGGGAGGTGACGGCGAGGATGTAGCCGTCGGGGGTCCAGCCGCACACCCGGGTGTCGGCGCTGCCCCAGTACGTGAGCTGCCGCGCCGGTCCGCCGTCGACGCCGACGAGGTGGATCTCGGGTGCGAGGTTGCGCCAGGTGGCGTAGGCGATGTGGCGGCCGTCGGGCGAGAAGCGGGGGTGCCCGGTCTTGGCTCGGTCCACGGTCAGCCGCCAGGCCCGGCCCGGGGAGTCCAGGGGGGCCAGCCAGAGGTCGTCCTCGGCCACGAAGCACAGCAGGTCGCCGTTGAGGTGGGGCAGGCGCAGATAGCTCACCTCCCCATGCTTTTCCGGGCGAGGGGGCCCAGCAACCGGAGCGGGCCGGAGCGGGCCGGAGTGGAGCCGGAGCCGGCCCGGGCGGCCCCTTATGGAAATCCGACAGGCGTGACCCAGGACACGAACGAAACCGTTTCGTTTCGCTTGCGGGCGGGGTACATTCGTCGTGTACGAAACCGTGTCGTTCCAAGCGGGCAGCCGCATCGGGAAGGTGAGAGACATGACTGAGACCGTCGCCGTGCGTCGCAGTCGGATCACGCCCGAACGCGAGGCCGAGTTGTACGAGGCCGTGCTCGACCTGCTCCGCGAAGTCGGTTACGACGCCCTCACCATGGACGCCGTCGCCGCCCGCACCCGGTCCAGCAAGGCCACGCTCTACCGCCAGTGGGGCGGCAAGGCCGAACTGGTCGTCAAGGCCATCCGGCACGGCAAG
Source organism: Streptomyces sp. NPDC047869 (assembly GCF_040704065.1). Classification (NCBI taxonomy): domain Bacteria; kingdom Bacillati; phylum Actinomycetota; class Actinomycetes; order Kitasatosporales; family Streptomycetaceae; genus Streptomyces; species Streptomyces sp. NPDC047869. The sequence goes on along the minus strand of NZ_JBEYRK010000006.1, from coordinate 174,471 downwards.
CCCGACCGGATCGGTGAGACCGACACGGGCACGCTCCGGGGCGACCTGCACGCGCTGGTGCTGCTCGAGGACGACTGCACCATCGAGCAGAACTCGGCGCTCATGCGGGGCGTCGCCATGGCGATGCACAACAACCCGGATCTGCGCGAGGCCTTCCGGGCCCAGCTCGTGGAGCCGGAGATCTCCGGCTTCCACCAGGTGATCCAGCGTGCGATCGACCGGGGCGAGATCCGCCCCGACTGTCCCGCGCTCGACTTCCTGCTGCACATGATGGTCGGCGGCTTCGCCACCCGGGCGCTGCTCGACGACCAGCCGCCCACCCGGGCCTTCCTCACCTCGTACATCGACGCCGTGGTCCTCCCCGCCCTCGGCGTCACCACCTCCTGATCACGCTGATCATCCCCTGATCGCTCTCCCCAGCAAGCCCATCTTCTGACGTCACCGCTCACGTCGTCGGGCTGATCGCCCCTGCCCAGCTGAACCCAACGACCTGACCGGGAGTACGCCCTCGTGGCCACGTTCCTCTACAAACTCGGCCGGCTCGCCTTCCGGCGACGGCACTTCGTCGCCCTCATATGGGTCGCGCTGCTCACCCTCGCCGGGGTGGGCGCCGCCTCCGCGCCGCCCGCCGGCAGCACCTCCTTCTCCATCCCCGGTACGGAGGCCCAGAAGGCCTTCGACCTGCTGGAACAGCGCTACCCCGGGATGAGCGCCGACGGCGCCACCGCGCGGGTCGTCTTCAAGGCGCCGGACGGTGAGAAGATGACGGACAAGGCGAACAAGGCCACCGTCCGCAAGACGGTGAAGGAGCTGCAGAGCGGCTCCGAGGTGGCCTCCGTCGCCGACCCGTACGCCGGGCACGCCGTCAGCAAGGACGGCACCATCGCCTACGCCTCGGTGAAGTACAAGGTCTCCGGCATGGAGCTGGAGGACTCCGCCAAGGACGCCCTCAAGGACGCCGGGCAGGACGCGCGGGACGCCGGGCTGACGGTCGAGATCGGCGGTGACGCGCTGACCGCGACTCCCGAGACCGGCTCCAGCGAGGTCATCGGCATCGCGATCGCCGCGGTCGTCCTCGTCATCACCTTCGGCTCGCTGCTCGCGGCCGGATTCCCGCTGCTGACCGCGATCATCGGCGTCGGCATCGGCGTCTCCACGATCGCCGCGCTGGCCAATGCCCTGGACCTGGGCTCGACCACCTCCACCCTGGCCTCGATGATCGGCCTCGCCGTCGGCATCGACTACGCCCTGTTCATCGTCTCCCGCTACCGCGCCGAACTGGCCGAGGGCCGCGGGCGCGAGGAGGCGGCCGGCCGGGCCGTCGGCACGGCGGGCTCGGCGGTGGTCTTCGCCGGACTGACCGTCGTCATCGCCCTCGTCGGCCTCTCCGTGGTCAACATCCCGATGCTGACCAAGATGGGCGTCGCCGCCGCCGGCACGGTCGCCGTCGCGGTCCTGATCGCGCTCACCCTGATCCCGGCACTGCTCGGCTACGCGGGCCGCAGGATCAAGCCGGCCGGCGAGAAGAGCAAGCTGCTCGGCGGGGGCCGCACTCCGAAGAAGCCGGGCCGCCCGAACATGGGCACCCGCTGGGCGAGCTTCGTCGTACGGCGCCCGGTCGCCGTGCTGCTGCTCGGTGTGATCGGCCTCGGCGCGGCGGCCATCCCGGCCGCCTCGCTGGAACTGGGCCTGCCCGACGACGGCTCCCAGCCGGTCTCCACCACCCAGCGCCGCGCCTACGACCTCCTCTCCGAGGGCTTCGGCCCCGGCTTCAACGGCCCCTTGATGGTCGTGGTCGACGCCAAGGACAGCGACCACCCCAAGGCGGCCTTCACCAAGGTCGGCGACGAGATCAAGGGCCTGAAGGACGTCGTCACGGTCACCCCGGCCACCCCCAACAAGGCGGGCGACACCGCGACGATCACCGTCGTCCCGGACTCCAAGCCGTCGTCGGCGACCACCGAGGATCTGGTGCACGCCATCCGTGACAAGGGCGCGGACATCACCTCCGCGACCGACGCGAAGGTGCTGGTCACCGGCTCCACGGCGATGAACATCGACGTCTCGCAGAAGCTGAACGACGCCCTGCTGCCGTACCTCGCCCTTGTGGTCGGCCTCGCGTTCCTGCTGCTGATCGTGGTCTTCCGCTCGATCCTGGTCCCGCTGAAGGCGGCCCTCGGCTTCCTGCTCAGCGTGATGGCCGCCCTCGGCGCCGTGGTCGCGGTCTTCCAGTGGGGCTGGCTGTCGGGCCTGATGAACGTGGAGGAGACCGGCCCGGTCATGTCGATGATGCCGATCTTCATGGTCGGCGTGGTCTTCGGACTGGCCATGGACTACGAGGTGTTCCTCGTGACCCGGATGCGCGAGGCGTACGTCCACGGGGAGAAGCCCCAGCAGGCCGTCGTCACCGGGTTCAAGCACGGGGCGCGCGTGGTCACGGCCGCCGCCGTCATCATGATCGCCGTCTTCTCCGGCTTCATCGGCTCCAGCGAGTCGATGGTGAAGATGATCGGCTTCGGTCTCGCCGTCGCCGTCTTCTTCGACGCGTTCATCGTCCGCATGGCCATCGTTCCGGCGGTGCTCGCGCTGCTCGGCAAGCGGGCCTGGTGGCTGCCGAGGTGGCTGGACCGGGCGCTGCCCAACGTGGACGTCGAGGGCGACGGACTGCGCACCGACGCGGACCGCCGGGACCCCGACGAGGAGAAGGAGCTGGTACGCGCCTGACGTACCGCTTGTGTGAAGACCAGCCGGTGAGGGATCCGTGGGGACGGGGCTGCCCTCACCGGCTTCTTCCTGTCCGCCGCCGGGCCGGGCGACCGGCCCGGCGGTAACCCGTTCGCGTGCCCCGTACAGGCACCGCTAGCGTGCCGGTCATGACGACAGCCGCCACTGACGCCGGAGAATCCGGGGCTCACCCGCGTTTCGCCGAGGCCCTGCGCGCCCTCGGCCTCGACGAGGTACTCGCCCGTGCCCGCCGCTTCCCCGAGGGCACCCGTACCGCCGCGGAGGCCGCCGCGGCGGTCGGGTGCGAGCTGAGCCAGATCTGCAAGTCACTGATCTTCGCCGCGGACGGGGTGCCGGTCCTGGTGCTGATGGACGGGGCCTCACGCGTGGACCTGGAACGGGTGCGCGAGGAACTGGGGGCCCGGCAGGTCACCCGGGCCGGCGCCGGCCTGGTCCGTGAGACCACCGGATACGCCATCGGCGGCGTACCGCCCTTCGGGCACCGCACCCGGACCCGGGTCCTCGCCGACCGCTCGCTGCTCGCGCACGACGTGGTGTGGGCGGCGGCCGGGAATCCGCACACCGTCTTCCCGATCGAGCCGAAGGCGCTCGTCGCCCACGCGGGCGCCGACCTGGTGGACGTGCGCGAGCGGACCGCGTGACGCCCCTGGTCACCGCGGCGGTGCTGTGTGCCGCGGTCACGCACGCGAGCTGGAACGCCATCGCCCACCGGATCACCGACAAGCTGGTCGGGTTCACCCTGATCTCCGGCGGCGGCCTGCTGATCGGGCTCGTCATGGCGCTGTTCGCGCCGTTCCCGGCCGGGGCCGCCTGGCCGTACCTGCTCTTCTCGGCGGCCGTGCACATCGCCTACTACGCCCTGCTGATGACCTCTTTCCGGCTCGGCGACTTCGGCCAGGCCTACCCGATCGCCCGCGGCACCGCACCGCTCGTGGTGACCGTGCTGGCGGCGGTGTTCGCGCACGAGGTCCCCGGACCGTGGGCGGCGGCCGGGATCGCCGTGTCCTGCGTCGGGCTCACGGGCGTCAGCCTGTGGGGGCTGCGCGGGCACCGGCCCGACTGGGCCGCGATCGGCGCCGCCCTGGCGACCGGCCTGACGATCGCCGCGTACACGGTGATCGACGGCCTGGGCGTACGCGCCTCCGGGACGCCCCTCGGCTACATCGCCTGGCTCATGGCCGTCCAGGGGCTCGCCATCCCGGCGTACATGTACGCGCGCGTACGGGGCGACATCGTCCGGCAGCTCCGCCCGTACGCGGCCCTCGGCCTGTTCGGCGCCGCGCTGTCCGTGTCCGCGTACGCCCTCGTGCTGTGGGCGCAGACCCGGGCGGAGCTGGCGCCCATCGCGGCGCTGCGCGAGTCCTCGATCATCGTCGGCGCGGCCATCGGCGCGGTGTTCTTCAAGGAACGGTTCGGCGCGCCCCGGATCGCGGCGGCGGGCCTGCTGGTCGTCGGCATCGGACTGATGCTGCACGCCGGGTAGGGCGGCCCGGGCGGAAAGGAACGGCACGAAGCGGTGACCCGGGGAAGATGACGTGGGACCACGAGGACAAGAACCCCGGGGTCACGAACCGCACGACAGGGAGCCGTCCATGACCGACAAGCCGACCGTCGCCGTTCTGGGCACCGGCATCATGGGTGCCGCGATGGCCCGCAACATCGCCCGCGCCGGACTCGGCGTCCGGGCCTGGAACCGCACCAGGGAGAAGGCCGAGCCGCTGGCCTCCGACGGGATCCGGGTCACCGGCACGCCCGCCGAGGCCGTCGAGGGCGCCGACGTCGTCCTGACCATGCTCTACGACGGCAACACCGCCCTGGACGTCATGCGCGAGGCGGCACCGGCGCTGCGCTCCGGCGCCGTCTGGGCGCAGTGCACCACCGTCGGCACCGGACTCGTCGCCGATCTGGCCGGATTCGCCGCAGAGCACGGGCTGGTGTTCTACGACGCCCCCGTCCTCGGCACCCGCCAGCCCGCCGAGGCCGGTCAGCTCACCGTGCTGGCCGCCGGGCCGGAGGAGGGCCGGGAGACGCTCGCGCCCGTCTTCGGCGCGGTCGGCGTCCGGACCGTGTGGACCGGAGACGACGGGGCCGCGGGCAGCGCCAGCCGGCTGAAGCTGGTCACCAACAGCTGGGTCCTCGCGGTCACCGCGGCGGCCGGCGAGGCGCTGGCCCTCGCCAAGGCGCTCGACGTGGACCCGCAGGACTTCTTCGCCCTGATCGAGGGCGGGCCGCTCGACATGGGGTACCTGCGTGCCAAGGCCGGCCTGGTGCTGGACGGCAAGCTGACGCCCGCCTCCTTCGCCGTGGGCACGGCGGAGAAGGACGCCCGGCTCATCGTCGAGGCCGGCGAGCAGGGCGGAGTACGGCTCGACGTCGCCGCCGCGACCGCCGAGCGGTTCGCCCGCGCCGCCGCCCAGGGCCACGCCGACGAGGACATGGCCGCCGCCTACTTCGCCAGCTTCGACGAGAGCTCCGGCGACAAGCCCGCGGGCTGAGAACCGGATTCAGCACCGGGACAGAGCGAGACCGAGCGAGACCGAGGAGAGCACCGTGTCGAAACCCCCGCTGCCGCCCGAGGCCCAGGAACTGCTGCGCCGCCCCAACCCCTGCGTCATGGCCACCCTGCGTTCCGACGGGGCGCCCGTCACCACGGCCACCTGGTACCTGTGGCAGGAGGACGGCCGGGTGCTGATCAACCTGGACGAGGGCCGGGTCAGGCTGCGCCACCTGCGCCGCGATCCGCGCATCAGCCTCACCGTCCTCGCCGACGGCGACTGGTACACCCACGTCACGCTGATCGGGCGGGTCGCCGAACTGCGGGACGACGAGGACCTGGCCGACATCGACCGGCTGTCCGAGCACTACACCGGCAAGCCCTACCCGGAGCGGTCCCGGCCCCGGGTCAGCGCGTACGTCGAGGTCGAGCGCTGGCACGGCTGGGGCGAGTTCAGGGACAGCGACCAGGCCTCCACGTGACGTTCCGCCCGTGTGGGAGCACCCTGGAACCAGCGGGAATCACTGGTTCCGGAGGTGGCCGACATGACGAAGACCACGGTGGGATGGCACATCGAGCTGGAGTTCCAGGAGGACGACACGCACACCCGGGCGGCCGCTCTGGTACGCCTGCCCGACGGCAGCGAGGTACGGGCGCACGGCCACGCCAGCCGGCACAACGTCGACTCCAACCAGCCCCGGGTGGGCGAGGAGATCGCGGGCGCCCGCGCTTTGAACGAACTGGCGATGCAGTTGCTGACCAAGGCGCACGGCGAGATCGACGCGGAGTCCGGGCGGACCTCGCACCCGATCCACGTGTGACGCGGGCGGCCGCTTACCCGAGCGCCGCCAGCCCCGCGCGCACCGCCCGGACCAGTGCCTGCGCCCTCGGGTCCGCCGTCACGCTCTTGCGGAAGCCGTTGGTGACGTAGCCGAAGGCGACGCCGGTCTCCGGGTCGGT